>CAJTUD010000087.1 GCA_910579725.1 uncultured Oscillospiraceae bacterium
CCCTGTGCCATTTTGACCACCGAACTTTACCGATTCTCAAGTGTGTCGGCTATAATATATTCGGGGAGGATGAAACGCAGCCGCGTACGGCGCCTGCGCAATTATTTTCCAAGACACGGACAGAAACCATTGACAAGGGGTCTTTCTCAACCATATAATAAAAAGGAAATCCCTGGGTTGCGGGGCGTAGTCCACATACAAAAAATTGAGGTGCAGAGAAATGAACAGTATCCGCAAAAAAATCACAGTATGCCTCATGGCAACAGTTCTGATCGCGTTGGTTTTGGTGGGGACCGTCAGTATTACGCTTAACTATAGGAGCACCATTGCCACAGTAGATCAGATGCTGAGCGAAACCGCAGTGCTGGCGGCAGAGCGCATTGAGCAGGAATTGATTGCCTACAAAAACGTGGCCACAGACACCGGCTGCATTCCCCAGCTGTCTGACAGTACGGTACCGGCCGCAGAAAAGCAGGCCATTATCGATGAGCGCGTGAAAATGCACAGTTTCCAGCGGGGCAATATCATCGGTTCCGACGGCTTCAGTATTTTTGACGGAAAGGATTATTCCGACCGGGAATATGTGCGGCAGGCCATGGCGGGCAACGTCTATGTGTCCGAACCTCTCATCAGCAAGATCACCGGGGAGCTGTCCATCATGGTGGCGGCACCCCTTTATGCCGGAGGGAGCCGGGATTCTGAGATCGTGGGCGTGGTGTACTTTGTGCCCCCGGAGACCTTCCTGAACGACATCGTCTCTTCAATCAAGGTCAGTCAGAACAGCCGGGCTTACATGATCAATAAATCCGGTGATACCATCGCTGATACCACGCTGGAAACCATTACTGTCCAGAATGTGGAGCGGGACGCTCAGAGCGACGCCTCTCTGAAGCAGCTGGCCGCCATTCACGGGGACATGCGCCTGGGAAAAAACGGCTTTGGTAGTTTCCATGACGCCAAAGGGGACTGGTACGCGGCCTACGCCCCGGTAGGCGGCACCGACAACTGGAGCGTGGCCGTCACCGCAATGAAAAAGGACTATCTGGCAGATACATATTTCGGCATGGCTCTCAACGTGCTGGTCATCCTGATCTCCATTCTGGCCTCCATTGTAGTGGCGCTGAAGCTGTCCAACAACATCAGTATTCCCATGCGGGCCTGCGCGGCGCGTATGAAGCTGCTGGTGGAAGGTGATCTGACTTCCCCGGTGCCTCAGACCCGCGGCCAGGACGAAACGGCGGAGCTGACCCGCTCCACCGCAAAGATGGTCACGGGACTGAACACCATTATCAACGACATCCGGTATCTGCTGACGGAGATCGCCAATCAGAATCTGGACATTCAGTCCGCCCATCGAGACGCCTACGTAGGAGGATTCCAGAGCATCCTGGTGTCCATGCGTACCCTGAAGATGGAGCTGAGCAACACCATGCGCCAGATCAACGCCTCCGCCGGACAGGTCTCCTCCGCCAGCGGACAGGTCTCCACCGGCGCTCAGACGCTGAGCGAAGGGTCCATGGAACAGGCCAGTTCTGTGGAGGAGCTGGCAGCTACTATCACCGATATCTCCGCCAGCGCGAAAAAGACTTCCGAAGCCGCTGTGGAAGCAGGCCGGTTTGTGGAAAAAGCCGGAGCACAGCTGGGAATCAGCGTAGAGTATGTCAAGGAACTGAACACAGCCATGGAGAAGATTTCCAACTCCTCCACAGAAATTTCCAAAATTATTGCCGCTATTGAAAACATCGCCTTCCAAACCAATATTCTGGCGCTGAACGCCGCTGTGGAGGCTGCCCGGGCAGGCGCCGCCGGGAAGGGCTTTGCGGTGGTGGCCGACGAGGTGCGCAATCTGGCCTCCAAATCCGACGAGGCCGCCAAGGCTACCAAGGAACTCATTGGCGGTTCCATCACCGCTGTCACCGAGGGCAGCGAGGTGGTAAACAAGGTGACGGAATCCCTGGAGCGGACCAGCGTCATCGCAGGCAATGTGACCACACAGATGAACGTGGTGGTGGACGCCGTGGAAAATCAGACCACCGCCATTGCACAGGTGACGGAGGGCATCGATCAGATTTCCGCCGTGGTGCAGACAAACAGCGCTACTGCCCAGGAAAGCGCCGCAGCCAGCGAGGAGCTTTCCGCTGAGGCCGCCAGCCTGAAACAGTTGGTGGACCAGTTCACCCTGGCCAGGGATTGATTCCCATACTGGCCGGAAGCTTATTCTATCGCATATAGGAAAAAGACCGCCGGTCAGGCGGTCTTTTTCCACGTCAGGAGAGCCTTTCAGATTCCTCCGAAAATTGATTTCCGTGAACAGTTTATTCTCCCTTTTCAGATCGGTATTATTTGTGCTCAATTTCTCTAATCTTTGTCTATGTAGATACTAAAAAATCTCGAAATGCTTCCTGCTTATTTTAACTTACATAATACAATATTGGGGTATTCCTTTCAAGGTATGAAAAGGCTGCTTTGGTGAAATCGACGGAGTTTATACCCCGCAGCACTTTTCTGAAAAGGGAGGGTTTATTTCGTCGGTTGCGAAAGCGGCCAATCTGTGCTATACTATGTACATTTCTGTAGGGACAAATCCGGAAGCTTTTGGAATTAAGGCTTTGCCGCCACAAACCCTTGAAAAATCAGGAGGCATGGAGAACCATGAAATTAGGCATCGTAGGCCTGCCCAACGTGGGCAAATCAACGCTGTTCAACGCGATTACCAACGCCGGCGCGGAAAGTGCCAATTATCCCTTCTGCACCATTGATCCTAACGTGGGTATGGTAGCTGTGCCGGACGAACGGCTGGACAAGCTCAGCGAGATGTACCATCCCAAAAAGACCACCCCCGCCGTCATCGAGTTTGTGGACATCGCGGGATTGGTGAAGGGCGCCAGCAAGGGCGAGGGCCTGGGCAACAAATTCCTCTCCAACATCCGCATGACCGATGCCATCGTCCATGTGGTGCGGTGCTTCGACGATGAGAACGTCATCCACGTGGAGGGCGGCGCGGATCCCATCCGGGATATTGACATCATCGACCTGGAGCTGGTGATGGCCGATGTGGAAATGGTGGAGCGGCGGATCGACAAGGCCCAGAAGGCTGCCAAGGGTGACAAGAAGTTCCTCAAAGAGGCGGAAATTTTCCAGGGTTTGCTCTCCTGGCTCAACGACGGCAAGGCCGCCCGGGGCTATGATTGCGACGACGACACAAAGGCCGTCATTGCCACCAGCGATCTGTTGACTCTCAAGCCGGTGATCTACGCCGCCAACCTGGACGAGGACGGCTTTGCCAAACCGGAGGAAACCGGCTACTACCAGCAGGTGGCCCGGCGGGCTCAGGCCGAGGGCGCCCAGGTGATCCCCGTGTGCGCCAAGCTGGAGGCGGAGATCGCCGAGCTGGAGGGCGAAGAAAAGGCCATGTTCCTGGAGGATCTGGGCGTGGCCGAGAGCGGTCTGGACCGGTTGGTGAAGGCCAGCTATACCTTGTTGGGGCTGATCTCTTACCTGACCAGCGGGGAGGACGAATGCCGGGCCTGGACCATTGTCCGAGGCACCAAAGCCCCCCAGGCGGCAGGGAAGATTCACTCCGACTTCGAGCGGGGATTTATCCGGGCGGAGGTCATCGCCTACGAGGATCTTATGTCCGTGGGCTCCATGACAGCGGCCAGGGAGAAGGGGCTGATCCGCTCCGAAGGCAAGGAGTATGTGGTAAAGGATGGGGATATCATCCTGTTCCGGTTCAACGTGTGACCGGCGGACAGGCAGTCGTGAAGAAGCGTTTTGATATTCTGGATGCCTGGCGCACTCTGGCCATTGTGTTGATGATGGTTTACCATTTCCTATACGATTTGTATATTTTCGGCATTTTATCCGCAGATCAGCTGTTTTCTGCGCCGATGAATGTATTGGAGCGGTTTATCTGCGGCTCCTTTATCCTGCTGGCGGGAGCTTCCGCACGTTTTTCCCGGAACAACCTGCGCCATGGGCTCATCGTTCTGGCGGCGGGGCTCGCGGTGGAAATCGGGGCGGCGCTGGCAGGGCAGACCATCCGCTTCGGGGTTCTGATGCTGCTGGGATGGTCCATGGTGTTGTGGCATCTCCTGGGAGAATGGCTGCAAAGGCTCCCAGGATGGAGTGTGACAGCAGGGAGCGGCATCCTGTTTTTCCTGACCCGCTGGTGGACGGGGACTGTCACCGCGCCGGTGGAGTGGCTGTATCCTCTGGGTTTTACTGCCCCGGGATTCTACAGCGCGGACTATTTCCCGCTGTTTCCCTGGCTTTTTCTGTTTTTTGTGGGGACCGCGCTGGGCGGGTGGTGCCTGGAGCAGCGGGAGAGTAAAATTCTGACCGCCTCCCTGCCGGGGGCGCTGACCTGGCCGGGGCGGCACAGCCTTTTGATTTACGTTCTGCATCAGCCGGTGCTGTACGGCGTCAGCTATCTGATTTGGGGGTGAAGCATTTGCGCGACAGGCACAACAGTTCTTTAATTTATCTGGAAAACGGTCAGGGCGAATATTTGATGCTCCACCGGGTGAAAAAGAAAAATGATATCAACCATGACAAATGGATCGGCGTGGGCGGCGGCTTTGAGCATGGTGAAAGTCCGGAGGAGTGCGCTCTTCGGGAAACTTGGGAAGAAACCGGATTGACCCTGACGGACTACTGCTTCCGGGGTATCGTTACTTTTGACTGCGAAGGACAGGAGACTTTATACATGCACCTGTTCACTGCCGCCGCGTGGACAGGAGAGCTGACAGATTGCAATGAAGGCGATCTGGAGTGGGTACCCAAGGAAAAGGTGTATGATCTGCCCATCTGGGAGGGAGATAAGATATTTTTCCGCCTGTTGGAGGAGAACCGGCCCTTTTTTTCACTGAAATTGAGCTATGACGCGGCGAATGTGCTGTGCCGGGCAGTCCTGGATGGGAAGGAGCTGGCGATTTGAAAGAGAAGCTGCTGGTGTCTGCCTGCCTGCTGGGAGAAAACTGCAAGTACAGCGGCGGCAACAATTACTGCTCTGATGTGGAAAAGCTGCGGAAACGGTTCGAGATCATCTCCGTCTGCCCGGAGCAGCTGGGGGGACTGCCTACACCCAGGGTTCCGGCAGAGCGGGTGGGGGATATGGTCCTGACCCGGGAGGGGCAGGATGTGACAGAGGCTTTCCAGCGGGGGGCGGAGAAGACGCTGGCCATTGCCCGGGCGGAGGGCATTGCCGGAGCTGTCTTTCAAGTGCGCAGCCCTTCCTGCGGCCATGGGATGATCTATGATGGCACATTTTCCGGCAGACTGATTCCCGGAAAGGGCGTGACGGCAGAGCTGCTGGAGAAAAACGGAGTCAAAATCTGCGGCAGCACCCAGATCAGAGCGCTTTTGAGCAAGGAGGGAGACGCGTAACATGCCCGATATTTTTTTCATAATGTTCTTCCTGGTATTTTTTCTGGTTCTAGGTACAATTCTTCTCAACCTTGTCAGAGGCGTCAGTCAATGGAACAGAAACAATCATTCTCCCCGGCTGACGGTGGAAGCCACCGTAGTGACCAAGCGAAGCGATGTCAGCCATCACCATCATCAGAATGCCGGCGGGACCGGTCATACAGCCAGTACCACCACTTACTACGTCACCTTCCAGGTGGCCAGCGGGGACCGGATGGAGCTATGCGTCGGCGGCAGCGAATATGGAATGCTGGTGGAGGGAGACTTTGGAGACTTGACCTTCCAGGGCACCCGGTATCTGGGGTTTGAACGAAAATAAAGGCGCGGCAGGAGACTGGATCTCCTGCCGCTTTTCATTTGCGTTAACATTCCGCGCGGAAATGCAAAGCATAGTTGGTAGATTTTTGTGGGGGAAGGTTTTATAATTTTCACAGTCCACAGAACGAAAGGAGAAAAAATATGAATTTAGGAAACCATCTGTTTCATGCGCGGAAAAAGTGCGGCCTTTCTCAAGAAACGGTGGCGGAGAAGCTGGGCGTCAGCCGTCAGATCATTTCCAAATGGGAGTCGAACGAAACGCTCCCGGACATCTGCCAATCCAAGCGGCTGGCAGTACTGTATCATCTGTCTCTGGACGAACTGATTGACTTCGATATGGACGTGAAGGAAGTGGAGGAAGCTATCGAGCGGACCAGTGAAGCCGTGGAGGAAAAAATCGACTGGACAAAAGCCTGGGGCAAGCGGTTCCCTATTCTGCTCCAATATCAGAAGGAAGTGGACACCGGGCGTTACATGGACGGACTGGGCGTGATGCTGGATGAGCTGAAGGCGGAACAGAGCTACAGTGAGCTGGACGCCTTCCTGGTGCTCAAAGACATTCTGGCCGCTGTCTGGAAAAGCAAGAACGGCAAGTAGTCAAAGGTTTTGAGAAATTCCTGCTGCCAGCAGTGCCGACAGAGCTGCCTGCATCCCCTTTCCCACCCAGTGCCAGCGAAAGGACAACCCTTCCGGCGCGGTAAGGGACATGGCCTGACAGTGGACGGAAAGGCCACCCCAGCCTACGATGGCAGCGGCGGCAATGAAACCCATCCGTCCCGGCGCAAGCGCGGCGGCAGCGCCCACCATTTCCAATCCGCCCAAAACCGGCAGGGGCAGCGGTGCTGGCGGCAGAGCCGCCAGCACCTGAAAAAAAACGACAAAAGCGCAGATATTCAAAGTGGAGGCCACCGCGCCGGATACAGAGGATGTCATTGCTTGGGGAAAGGAGACTGCCTTGATCAGCAGGGATTTGCCTGTCAGAGCAAGCCCCCGGTCCTTGATAAGACGGCAAAGCGCCGCTCCCGTCAGCAGGGCCGCCAGTATATGAACCAGATACAGTCTGATTCCCGCCCCCGGATCCTTCAGGATTCCCGCGCCTACATAACCCATCAGAAACGCCGGGCCGCAGTTGTCGCAGAACCCCAGCAGCAGTTCCGCCTCCTGACGGGAGATACGTCCTTGGCCATACAGCCCGGCGGCGGTTTTCGCTCCGCTGGGATAGCCCCCCAGCAGTCCCGCCAGCAGAGGCAGAGCACAAACGCCCCGCATCCGAAACAGCGGCCGCATGACAGGACCAAACAGGCTTCCCAGAGCTTCTGCCGCCCCCAGCTGGAGGAGAAGAGAAATCACCACGAAGAAGGGAAAGAGGGAGGGAATCACTGTTCTGCCGCATAGAGTCAGGCCATCCCGGACCGCGTCCGCAGCCTCCTGGGGACGGAGCAGCAGCAGAATTGCGGCGGTAAGAATTGCCAGTACGGGCAAAAATTTCTTCATTTACATCACCGGTACAGAATATGACCATGCCGGACAGGTTATGACCTGTCCGGCATGGTCTGTTCATATTTTTGGAAAAAATCAAACAGCTTGGGAAACGCACTGCGGTCTGTTTCAAAACCTGCGGAATACCGGATGGGGGCGGATTCTTTCATCAGGCAAGGCGTCTGTGCGGCTTTAAGCAGACGTCACTCATCGTCTTCATCGCCTGCTTCCGGCGGCTCCTCCGCCTGAAGCAGGAACTCCGTCAGGGACTTAGAAAGAGTAGAGAGAATGGCGGAAGTGGTGATGAGACTGCCCTCGCTTTCCAGCGGCAGGCGGCTGCCGCCCTCCACCAGCAGCTGACCGCCGCTGAGAGGCAGACTGCACAGAAAGCTTACGGAAGCCCGGTACTGCCGGACAAAATCTGTATACAGCGCCTGTACCGCACCCTCGCTGCGATCCTCCGGCAGCATTCTCTGAATACAGGAAATGCTCAGACTCTGTTTGAGCGTACAGATTATGACCAGATAGGCCAGATGAACCCGGGAGTATCGCTTTTTCACCGGTGGGGGCATCACCTTCATGCGGACATAGTTGTTGATGATGCTGGCGGTAATCGCTTTATCTTCCCCGTACCGCTCCAAGGGGGATAGATACCGTGTGAGCAGCAAAATCACCTGATCCATGTACAGATCCAGCTGCGGCAGGCTGTCCCAGTCCGGCAGATCAAATTTTCTCAGTCCGTCCAGCCACTGGGACAAACGTTGGGCGGCTTCTTCTCTTTCACCAGGCATATGCTTGATCCGCTCCCTTCTTTTTTGCTAAAAAGTAGTATAGCCTATCTGTGTGCATAATGCAATATCTGAAATCAAAAAATAATCCGGCGTTGATACTTGACATATCTATCACAACTGGTTATACTAATATCAAATATTAGATATGGTGATTTGCAAAATCGCAGGAAGGAGCATCACATGGCATCTGAAAAAATCAAGCGGCTCCAGAGCAGGGGCGAAGAGGTCGCCAACACCATTTCCCATGGGCTGGGAGCGGTACTGGCTCTGGCGGGGGCGGCTCCTCTGGCGGTGCGGGGAATTCTATCCGGTTCCGCCAAGGCAGGGTTCAGTCTGACAGCCTATGGAATCAGTCTGGTACTGCTGTATACCGCATCGGCGGTATACCACGGCGTGCGGAATCCGGAGATAAAAAAGCACCTGCGTATTATGGACCACTGCTCTATCTTTGTGCTGATACTGGGGACCTATGTGCCCATGTCCCTGCTGGTGGTGGGAGGAAAAACAGGCTGGATGCTGTTCCTCACCAACACCACGCTGGCGGCCATTGGGATTACTCTCAACGCCATTGACCTCAAGCGGTTTGACAAGCTGTCCCTGGCGCTGTATGGGTTGATGGGCTGGCTGGTGGTGCTGGCCATGAGGGCGATTATCGCTACGCTGCCGCCCCTGGGGCTGGGACTTCTGGTGTCGGGAGGACTGGCATATACGGTTGGGATCATTTTTTATAAATCCCAGAAGCGGTATATGCACTTTGTCTGGCACCTGTTCGTGCTGGCTGGAAGTATTTTGCAGTATTTCTGCATCGCGCTGTACTGCCTGCCGTGACAGCTGCACACAGCGCTTTTATTCAAAGCAAAGCCGTTGCCGGGGCGCACAATGTGCGCCCCGGCAA
>CAJTUD010000088.1 GCA_910579725.1 uncultured Oscillospiraceae bacterium
GAGCGAGATCGAAAAGCTGCTGGACACGCTGACGGGTGCGACCCCGGTGCTGATCTCCTACGCCAACGCCAAGATTGAGGAATTGGACAGCCGCCGTCAGGCCCTTGCCAGCGAGATTGCCAAGTTGACTGCCGAAGCGGTGTCCCCGGAGCAGATTGACACGATTTCCAACTACCTGGACGATTGGGAGAATGTCAGCTTTGAGGACAAGCAGCAGGTGGTGGATTTGATGATTACCGTCATTCGCGCCACCAGCGAGAAGCTGCAAATTGAGTGGAAAATCTGACGGCGGGCATACCGTCAGGCTATTATCGTTTTATGCCCTTGTCCATTGTAGTTCTCTGTACGTACCATGATGTCCTCCAGTGTCAGCGGCCCCGGATCCTCCGGCGTCCGGAGATGCTGGAAGGAGGCCAGAAAAGAGGACGTCTCCCCGCTGGCCAGGATTTTTCCGTCCTTGATATAGGTGATGCTGCCGGCACACTTCTCCAGATCGGAGGTGATATGGGTGGAGAAAAGGATGCTCCTGTTTCCGTCCTTCACCAACGCCCGGAAGAGAGTGAGCAGCTCGTCCCGGCTGACGGGGTCCAGTCCGCTGGTGGGCTCGTCGAAGAGGAACAGCTCCGCCTGATGGGACAGCGCCAGGGCGATCAGGTACTTCACCCTCATCCCAGCAGACAGATCCCGGACCCGCTTGTTCGGGCTGATGCCGAATTCCTCCATATACCGGTGATAGGCGTCCTGGTCCCAGTCCGGATAGAACCGGCGGGTGACGGCGGTAACGGCACTGACACGCTTGTCCAGGTAGAAATCGATACCCCCTGGCACCACACCCATTTTCCGCTTGCACTCCTGTTCCCGCTCCGGGAAGGGCAGGCCCAGAATTTCAATCCGTCCGCCGTCGGGAGGGACGAGATTCAGGATGGACTTCAGCGTGGTGCTTTTCCCGGCGCCGTTTTTGCCGATGAGCCCCATGATCCCACCCCGCTCCAAAGTAAAGGACACGCCGCTCAGGGTGAAATCCGGATATCGTTTCGTCAGGTTTTCCACCTGCAAGGCATTCATTCGCCATCCTCCTCTCGTTCCTGTTGAACCTGATTGGCCAGCTCCAGCAGGTTGGTAAAGAACCGGGCTGGCACCAAGGCGATGCCCGCTGTGCCGGGATTGGTATCTCCCAGCACCACCAGGGTTTCGCCGCGGTTCAGATTGAAAATTTCTCTGGCTCGCTTGAGGATGACGATTTGTCCCCGCTCTCCCATCTGTGCCACGCCGAAGACATGCTTCCCCCGCGGAGGCGGAGAGATGCTGCCCGCCTTCTGTTCAAAGTGGAGCAGATCGTCCAGGGAAACCCCGTACAATCCAGCCAAAGCGTCGCAGTGGAGAACATCCGGCGTGGTTTCCCCGGCCTCCCATTTTGCCAGCGCCTGCCGGGTGACACCCACGGCCTCCGCCGCCTTTTCCTGGCTGAGGCCCGAGGCCCGGCGGAGTGCGAAGAGATTTTTTGTCAGATTGCTCATATCGCGCGGTCCTTTCTGATTTGTCATACTTCATTATACCAGTGTTTTCAGCTGTTTCAACCAACAAAAGGCGACAATTTAAGTTTGTTTTTGTTGCGTCCCCTTCGCTTCTCTGCCGGTACCTGCTGCCTGTACACAGTCAACGCAATTGAAAAGCGCAAATGCGCTTTTCAATCAATGGACCATAGGCCCATTGGCGCACTGTACGTGCCTTGGCGTTTTCCTATGCAGTTTTCAGCGCAAGCCGCTTCGGCAATAGCCTGCAAAGCATTTTTTGATATGCAGAAGCCCCGGCGCCTGTAAGCGCCGGGGCTTCTGCGGTATCGTTTTTTCAGCCCTTGACGGTGCCGTCGGCATTGAAGACGGGCAGGGGGGCCAGATAAGTGATGTCCTTCCGGGGCAGGGCGTCGCCCTCGGCCAGTACGGCGGCGCGGCCGGCGACGGAGCCGCCGGCGGTGTTCACCAGCTCCTCCAGGGCGTGGAGGCTTTCGCCGGTGGAAATCACATCGTCCACAATGAGGATGCGCTTCCTCCGGATCAGGGCGCAGTCATCCGCCCCCAGGAAAAGGTCCTGCTGGCGCAGGGTAGTGATGGAGCGGACGGAGACGTGGATGGGATCGGGCATGTAGACCTTGGACCCCTTCCGGGCAATGAAATACTTTCCGGCCCCGGACTGACGGGCCATCTCGTGGATCAGAGGGATGGACTTTGCCTCGGCGGTCAGCATATAGTCGTAGCTGTCTGCGGGGATCACGTCCAGAAGGGCCTTCGCGCAGGCGACGGTGAGCTCGGCGTCACCGAACATGATGAACGCGCCAATGTAGAGGTCGTCGCTGACCTTGCAGAGCGGGAGCTGCCGCTCCAGACCGGCGACTTTCATTGTATAAGTCATAAGGGGGCCTCCTTTTTGTTTTTCCGTTTTCTATTATAGCTTTTGTGCGGGAAAAGTCAAGCGGCGGCGAAATCTTTGCGGTTTTCCGTGATGCCGTTTTGCGGCGGATGCCTTTCGTCAAATTTACTGGATTCGGACTCGAAAAATTGGAGGATACGCCAAAATTCTCCAGGTTCGACGGATCTTTCCTTGACACCCGGGGGCCGCGCTGGTATCTTTGATTGTAGAAAAGAGCGCGGGCTCTGACAACTGCATAGGCGGATGAACGATCCAGGAGAGACCGGGCCCCGGAGGCCCGGCGCCGAAGGAGCAATGCCATACTCTCTCAGGCAGCGGGGACTGGATCGGGACGAAATCTGGAAAGCGCCGGGACAGTCTGCCCCAAGGCGCGCCGGCGGGGCAACCGCGGCCAGCACAGGCCGCGCGGAATCTCTCAGGTCAAACAACAGAGGCGCGGCAAGGCTTTGCTGCGCCCTGTTTTTTTGCCGGTCCTGTTTCCTGTATTCTGACAAAGCACCGCCGGATGAATCCCTGCGCCGGTCTCCGCACCATGGTTTGCGTGGCCGGTTCTCAGGTATTCCGGCTATATCAAGCGGTTTCCTAAATTTTTCTGGGAGGACAGCCAATATGAGTGATCTCAAGCGTACCCAGCTCTACGACGTCCATGTGGCGGCGGGGGCGGTCATGGTGGACTTCGGCGGATGGGAGATGCCCATCAAGTACCCCACCGACATTGTGGCGGAGCATTTGTATACCCGCCACGCATGCAGTCTGTTCGACGTGTCCCATATGGGGCGCATTCTGGTGGAGGGCCCGGAGATGGTTCCCTTCCTCCAGCATGTGCTCAGCAGCAATGTCATGTCGCTGGACCTGAACCAGGCCCAGTACGCCATCATTCCCAACGAAAACGGCGGGGCGGTGGACGACGCCTACCTGTACCGGTTCGAGGAGGACCGGTATCTGCTGGTGGTCAACGCCGCCAATACCGAAAAGGATCTGGCTCATCTTCAGGAGCAGATCCGGCGTTTTGACGCGAAGATGACCGTTGTCACCGCCGACTGGGCCGCTATCGCCGTTCAGGGGCCCAGAGCCAAGGAGATATTGCAGGTTCTCTCCGGCGGAGAGGCCCTCACCGAGCCGGTAAAGAACGCGCTGAACACTCTGCAATTTGAGGGGCGCACCGTCCGGGTGGCCAAGACCGGCTACACCGGCGAGCCCATCGGCTATGAGGTATATATTGAGAGCGGGGAAGCCGCCTGGCTGTGGAACCGCCTTGTGGAGCTGGGAGCCAGGCCCGCCGGTCTGGGAGCCCGGGATACCTGCCGTCTGGAAGCGTGCCTGCCGCTGTACGGCCATGAGATGGGCGAGGATCCGGAGGGGAGGGAGATTCCTGTTTTTGCTGTGCCTCTGGCCAAGTTTGCCGTCAGCTTCTCCCCACAGAAGGGCGATTTCATTGGCCGGGAACCTCTGGCGAAGCAGTACGGTGTTTTTCAGCGGATCATGAACCGGGATTTCTCTGATCTGACCGGTCTGCCCCGGCGCATTCTGCCCATCACGCTGCTGGACAAGGGCGTGATCCGGGCGGGAATGTCCGTTTATAAGGGAGAGAAGCTCATCGGCTATGTCACCAGCGGCACCATGGTGCCCTACTACCGCCACGAGGGCGAGGGCCTGAGCACCGTGATTCTGGAGGAAACCGCCAAGCGGTCCATTGGCCTTGCCATTGTGGACAGTGACACCCTGGAGGACGACGAGGTCCAGGTGGACGTCCGGGGCCGCCGTCTCCGGGCCGTGATCCCTCCCTATCACATGCGGGTGGATGCGCCGCCCTTTGCTCGTCCCATTCTTTACCGCCCTGAGGAAGAAGAGGCAGCTCCCGCTTCCGGCGGCCGCGGACCCAAGGCCCTGGCGCTCATCGGCCGGGCCATGGAGAACCATGTCTGGCGGCAGGAGAAGTGCGTGAACCTGATTCCTTCGGAAATGACGCCCTCCCGGGCGGTGCGGCTGCTGTGCGCCAGCGATCCCTCCTTCCGCTACGCGGAGCACAAGAAGGTCAAGAGCTTCTATGATGCGGACGTGTTTTACTACCAGGGCACAGAGTTCATCGACGAGGTGGAACAGCTGCTGGTGGAGGAGATGAAGGACTTCATGGGCTGCGCGGAGGTGGAGACCCGGTGCGTCAGCGGCCAGATGTCCAACACCTGCGTATTTTCCGCCCTGATGGACTGGAAGAACCGGCTCAACCGCAAGTGCGACCCCAAACGGCTGGGCTATATCATGAACAACCATATCATCAAGGGCGGACACCTCTCCGCCCAACCCATGGGTGCTCTGCACGACTATATCGCCGTTGACCCTGTCACCGAGCGCCATGCTCTGGTGAATTTCCCGGTTCTGAAGGACAACATTTACAAGATCGACGTGGAGGAGACCAAAAAGGCCATCGACCAGTACCGGCCGGAGTTCATCATCTTTGGCAAGAGCATGGTGCTTCACAAAGAGCCTGTGGCCGCCATCCGGAAGTATGTGGACGATATGGGCCTGCAAACCACCATCATGTACGATATGGCCCACGTACTGGGGCTTATTGGCGACCACTTCCAGAAGCCCTTCCAGGAGGGGGCGGAAATCGTCACCGGTTCCACCCACAAGACCTTCTTCGGTCCCCAGAGGGGCATTGTGGGCGTCAATTACAAAAAGGGGGAGCTGAAGTATGGCCTGTGGGAGACCATTGAAACCCGGGCTTTCCCCGGCAGCGTTTCCAACCACCATCTGGGTACCCAGCTGGGGCTGCTGATGGCCGCCTATGAGATGAACCAGTTCAAGGACGAGTACCAGCGGGCGGTGGTATCCAACGCCAAGAGCTTTGCCAGAAGCCTGAAGGCCGCCGGTCTGAACGTAGCTGGCGATCCGGCAAACGATTATACGGAGACACATCAGGTAATCGTCAACGTGGGCTATGGCATTGGGCCCGACATCGCCATGCGTCTGGAACGGAACAACATCATCTGCAACTATCAGGCCACGCCCGAGGAGGAGGGCTTCACCGCCTCCGGCGCGCTGCGTATGGGTGTCAACGAGATGACCCGCTTCGGCTTCGGCCCCGCCGAGTTCGACAAGCTGGCTCAGATCATGGCCGACTGCATTCTCCGGGGCAAAGAGGTCAAAGAGGACATTGAAGCCCTCCGCGCCGGATACACCGAAATGAGGTACTGCTTCAGCGAGGGCCAGGCTGCGGATGCGCTGAACGAACTGGCGCGGAAATCCGGAATCTGACAGAGGATTACGGCATACCTCCTTTTTCTTAAAGGCTGAAGGCATCAGAGTTCCGCGCGCCATCTGCTGCACGAAAAGCGCGCAGGTCTTCCAATTGACGCGGCTGTGCGGGGATGCTATGCTTTCCATGCAATTCAGCAAAAAAAGAGGACAATTGTATGTTTATTACCATTTACGGCAAAAAAATCTGGTATGAAATTTATGGCGCAGAATGTCACGATACCCTGCTGTATCTTCATGGAGGCCCGGGAGCAAGCTGCCTGGATTTCGTGAATCAAGCAAAGGCGTTAAGCGAGAACATGAAGGTCGTCATATTGGACCAGTTAGGCGTACTGCGCTCCGAAGCGATTGCCGAGAATGAAAGCTACAGTATGGAATACCAGATTGAAATGCTTGAGGAAATGCGAAAATCTCTGGGAATAGAAAAATGGAATATCCTTGGTCATTCGTATGGCGGTATGCTTGCCGTGTTATACGCATACGCCTATCCAAATTCCATTCAAAAGATCATCCTGGAGTGTCCTTCGCTGTGGTTTGAGGATTCCGCAAGGGCAACCGCTGAATATCTGAGCGAGCATATTCACAGCCTGAACGACCCGCAGGCAGTCAAATTATGTGAAAAAATCAAATCTGCAGACTATCTGGATAAGACGGAAGCGGTATGGGATCTGTCCGCCCTGCTTGGCTATGTCACTGACATGGAGCTGCGATTTTACCTGCACAGCATCTCTTTGGAAGAATATGAAAGGAATATGGACACCTCTGACATTGCAGATGAAATGTGGTCAAAGGGAGAGCGGCATTTGATGAAGCTGCTGGAAGCACAGCCGGCGCCGGCTGACCCTTTGCAAAAAAGGGTGATGATGACCGACAATCTCTTGTCGTTGATCCCAAAGCTTACCGCTCCAATTTTGTTGATTAACGGAAGGTATGACCCTGCATGTACGAAGAATCAAATCGAGTATATTATAAACCATGCGCAAAATGTGAAACAGGCGGTTTTTGAAGACAGCGGGCATTTTCCGCGAATTGAAGAGGCAAAAAAATATACAAGCGTCATTTTGCGTTTCCTTGATCATGCGTAAGGATTTCGGCTTACTGCACCGTATTCTGCAGGTATGACGTATCCCGGCCTATCGGGCCAGTAAAAAGTTTTTCTTTTGATTCTTTTCTTTGTTCACAAAGAAAAGAATGTCTACCGAAAATAAAGGAGGAGCACACTATGAATTTTCCTGCTGAACTGAAGTACACCAAGGACCATGAGTGGATCAAGACCATTGACGAAACCACCGCGCTGGTGGGCATCACCGATTTTGCCCAGAGCGAGCTGGGCGATCTGGTCTATATCAACCTGCCCCAGGAGGGGGACGAGGTGACAGCTGAAGAGGCGTTCTGCGATGTGGAGTCCGTCAAGGCTGTCTCCGATGTGATGAGCCCCTGCACCGGCGTGGTGGCAGAGGTTCACACGGAGCTGGAGGATGAACCCCAGATGCTCAACGAGGATCCTTATGGAGCCTGGATTGCCAGAATCAAGGACATTTCCGCCTATGGCGAGCTGATGAGCGCCGGGGAGTACGAGGCGTTCGTGCAGAAATAACACCCGGTACCGGGGCGGGGCGGACGTCCCCGCCCCGGATACGCACTGGAAGAAAGGAAGAAATCATATGGGAACCTACGTCCCCAATACTGAGATCCAGAAGCGGGCCATGCTGGATGCAATTGGCGCAGGCGCGGTGGAGGAGCTGTTTTCCGCCGTACCCCGGGAGATGCTGGTGGACCGCCTGAACTTGCCGGAGGGTATGAGCGAGCTGTCCGTCCGGCAGAAAGTCACCGCCATGGCCAGGAAGAATCGGGTCTATGACACCGTCCTCCGGGGCGCGGGGGCATACCGTCACTTTATCCCCGCCGTGGTCAGGAGCGTAGTCGGCCGGGAGGAGCTGGTGACGGCCTACACCCCCTATCAGGCGGAGATCAGCCAGGGAATCCTACAGTCCATCTTTGAGTATCAGACCATGATCTGCTCTCTGACGGGTATGGATGTCAGCAATGCCTCCGTCTACGACGGAGCCACCGCTGCCGCCGAGGCCCTGGCCATGTGCCGGGACCGGAAGCGGAACAAGGCATACGTCTCCGCCTGCGCGGATCCGCAGGTGATCGAGACCATGAGGACCTATTGCTTCGGCTCCGGGATGGAGCTGGCGGTCGTTCCGGAGAAGGACGGGCGCACAGACCTGGAGGCGCTGAAGGCCGCTCTCGGGCCGGACGCCGCCTGCGTTTACATTGCCCAGCCCAACTACTACGGCTGCATGGAGGACGCTCGGGCCATCGGAGAGGCCGCCCACGCCGCCGGAGCCAAATATATCATGGGATGCAACCCGATTGCGCTGGCGGTCATGGAGACTCCCGCCGCCTGCGGCGCGGACGTGGCGGTGGGGGAGGCCCAACCTCTGGGACTGGATCTCGCCTTCGGCGGGCCGTATCTGGGCTACATGGCAGCCTCCAAAGCCATGTTCCGCAAGCTGCCGGGCCGCATCGTGGGCCAGACCCGCGATGTGGATGGAAATGTGGGCTATGTTCTCACGCTTACTGCCCGGGAGCAGCACATCCGCCGGGAAAAGGCGTCCAGCAATATCTGCTCCAATCAGGCCCTGTGCGCTTTTACCGCCGGGGTATATCTCACTGCCATGGGGGCCGAAGGTCTGAAGCAGGCCGCCGTATTGTCCATGTCCAAGGCGCACTACTTTGCCCGGGAGCTGGAAAAAATCGGCCTGCATCGGGTGCATGCCGGGGAATATTTCCATGAGTTTGTCACGAGCTGCGCCAATTCGGAAAAGGTGCTCAAGGCTCTGGAAGGCCACGGCATCCTGGGTGGCCTTCCGGTTCGGGACGGCATTCTCTGGTGCGTGACCGAGGTGGTAAGCAGGGAAGAGCTTGACCGCGCGGCGGCGATTGTGAAGGAGGCGTGCTGACATGAAGCTGATTTTTGAAAAGGGGGCGCCTGGCCAGCACCTGACCCTGCTGCCCCCCTGCGATGTGCCGGAGGTCACGCTGTCCCACCCCCGGACGGATTTCCTCTGCCTGCCCCATGTGTCGGAGACGGAGCTGACCCGCCACTATACCGCCCTGGCCAAACGGGTCCACGGCGTCAACGACGGCTTTTATCCCCTTGGCTCCTGCACCATGAAGTACAACCC
>CAJTUD010000089.1 GCA_910579725.1 uncultured Oscillospiraceae bacterium
TTCTGAACTTTGATATGGAGGTTATGACCATGAAAAAGAGATTGCTGGCCTGTCTCCTGACAGCGGCGATGCTGGTCAGCTTGTTCCCTCTCCCCGTTCTGGCGGCGGAGGCAGAGCCGTACACCGGGGGCCTGTGCCCTCACCATCAGGAACACACCGAGGACTGCGGCTACATAGAGGCCGTAGAGGGCCAGCCCTGCGGCCACGTCCACGACGGGGACCGCGGCTTTGTGGAGGCGGCGGAGGAAATTCCCTGTGATATGGATTGCGCCGAGACAGACGAGGACAGCCAAATTATCCACGGCGAGGAGTGTGGCTATGTCCCGGAGGTGGAGGGCGTACCCTGCCAGCACGAGCATGACGGCGGGTGCGGCTATGTTCCCGCCGACCCCGGCCAGCCCTGCGGCTATGTCTGCCGTATCTGCCCGGTGCAGGCCCTCATCGACGCCCTCCCGGACGGGGAGGATATCACCCCGGACAACCGCGCCGAGGCGGAGGCCCAGCTTGAAGCCATTGATACGGCGTGGGCGGAGTTGTCCGACGAGGAAGCCCTGCGGCTGGATACCGTCCGTCTTGAAACGGCGCGGGATGCGCTGTGCCTTGCCAGTACGCTGCTTTCCCCCGCCTATGAGTTCAGCCCCCTTCCAGGGCGGTCCCAAACCCATACGGTGGATGGCGGCTACGAGCTAACAGAAGAAAAACTTCGCAATCTAATCAATAGTGATGCAGTGCAAGACGGCGATACCATTATATTAAACGGCAGCTGTATGGTAAACGATATCTACAGCGACGCCGCCCCCTGGTGCATCACAAAAAGCGTCACCATCCAGGGCGGTTCCTTACAGCTGCGCGCCGGCGGAATTGTGCTGGGCGCCGACGTCACCTTTCAGGACATAGAGCTGTCCTTTGAAAACAGTGTACGCAATGCCATTATAGCAAACGGCTATACCCTTACGCTTAACAATGTATCCCGCAATTCCGGTGCGCGCCAAGTCCATGCGCTCTGCGGCAGCGTGACGGGCATTGAATCTATTCCACAGCCTGGCCTCCATGGGAAAATTGTGGTGAATGGAACGACCACCGTGGGCAATCTTTATGCCGGCAGTCTCTCCGGCGGTCTAGGACTGGACAACGAATTTACCGGCAGCGCCGAAATCGTGGTCAATACCGATATAAATCACAAAATAGAGAACATATACGCCTGCGGTGCGATGGAAACATATATCCCTGATGACAGCTGGTTCGACCAGAAGGAACCCGCTCCCCCGAGGCCGTTCCCCTGAGTACTACAAGGTTTCCGGACCGATTGCTCTTCGGCTCAATGCTTCGGTTTCCTCTGTAGACGGCAGAACCGGAATCGACGGAAACGTTGCGGACGTGATTTATACGGATCCTAAAAACAATCTCAACGAATATATAACATTTCAAAGCATCGGCAGCCTCACCGTTGAAAGCGGCGACCTGAAGCCCGCACAGGGCAGCACCTTTTACGACGCCAACTCTGATGTTGCCGTAAAAAATGGCGCGGTGTTGAACCTTGCAAACTACAGTCAAGATTTGACCATTCAAAACTTTACAGGCGGCGGGGCGCTGATTCTGTCCCCGGATCAAACCCTGACCATTCAGGGCAGCGTGGCCAACGCAACGATTTTCGCCGTCGGTAAGATTTTCAGTAACGCTTCCGATGCGCTTACCGATGGGCATACCTACATCCGAGCGCCCCAATCCGGCGAAGCTTCCTTTGCTCTGCCGGCAGGTTCCAGCAATGCCCCTGTTCAACTGGTTCGGAACCCCAACGGCGACTGGGTTGGCACAAGCGCCTCCGGCGGCGGCCCGGCTCCAGTGATTGTGGAGACATTCCAGCTTCCCTCGCAGGTTGTAGTCTCTCCCCAGGAAACGGAGGCGGCGATTCCAATTACGATAACTTATGCCGCTAACAGTGCTCCGGTCAGTTATTTAAGCTTTGTTCCGTTAACCGTGCGGCTGGACGGCAAGGCTTTAATACCCCACGAAGATGACGGTACTTATTACTATACCTCGGCTTACGGCTTTCAGTTTGAAGCTTCCCTGGATGATAAAGGCGCAGAAAGCTTCTATTTTACCACAACCGACTCTTCGTTACTCCCTGCCGGCACATACAAGTTCGACATCACAATCCCCAAAGAGCATACGGCGGGAAACAGCCCCTTGTCCGTTTCCACCACGCTGATTATTACGGATGATCCCACGATCACGCCCCCACCCCTTACAGTCGATTCCATCGCCGTCAACAGCACCGCCCATAAGACCGTCTATCAGACCGGGGAGGCTCTGGACGTGACCGGACTAACCATTCTGGTTTCCATGTCCGACGGCTCTTCCCAGACGGTCCCTGTAACGGCCGGCATGGTCAACGGCTTTGACTCCTCTGCCGCCGTGGAACGCCAAACCCTCACCATCACCTATCAGGGCCAAACCACCACATATACCATTTCGGTTCAGGACGCCTCCGTTCCCCCCGTAGAAGCTGAAACCTACCGCGTCTCCGTCCAGGACAGCTACGCCTCCGCCTCCGGCGCGGGGCTCTACGAAAAGGACGAACTGGTCAATATTCACGCCGGTTCCCGCAGCGGATACGTTTTTGCGGGATGGACCGCCTCCGGCGTTACCCTCCAGAACCCCAGCCAGGCGGATACCAGCTTCCGGATGCCGGATCATGACGTATCCCTCACCGCCCGCTGGAGCGTTTATACGCCCCCCAGCGGCAGCGGAGGCAGCGGCGGTTCGTCGGGCGGTTCCTCTGGCGGCGGCTCGTCCAACTCCTCCTCCGGCTACACGCCCCCTCAAACCCCCGCCCAGCAGACGGTCTCCAAGCTCTACTCCGCCCGGCCAGGCAGCACCGTTACCATGAATCTGCCCTCCGGCAAGGCCGTGGTAGAAGCGAATGTCCTGAAAACCCTGGCCGGCCGGCAGGTGACCCTCAGCATCCAGACAGGCGACAGCATCTGGACCATCCGGGGCAGGGACGTACCCGAGGGGACCTCCTTTGACAAGCTGGATTTGAGCATCGACACCACATCCGGCGCCGTCCCTAACGCGGTGATCCGCGAGACCGCAGGCGCCTCCCGCACCGCGCAGTTTTCTCTGGCCCACAGCGGTGCGTTTGGATTTGATGCACAGCTTTCCATGAAAACGGACCGGCAGAACATTGGTCTCTGGGCCAATCTGTACTACTACAATCCCAGCCGCCGTGCGCTGGAATTCCAGCACGCCTCCCGGGTGGATTCTTCGGGCCGGATGGCGTTCTCCTTCCAGCACGCTTCCGACTATGTTGTGGTGTTTGACAAAATCCAGCACCAGACCGCTTCTTCCAGCCCCTGGAGCAATCCCTTTACTGATGTGCCCGAGGGCGATTGGTACTATGAGGCGGTGCGGTTCGTCCAGGAGCAGGGTCTGATGAACGGCATCGGCAACGGCAATTTTGCCCCCAACGCGCAGTTGTCCCGCGCCCAGCTTGCCCAAATCCTGTTCAACAAGGAGGGCAGGCCCGGAGTGAACTACCTGTTGACATTCCCCGATGTGGCGGACGAGGCGTGGTACACCGAGGCCGTCCGCTGGGCCGCCAGCCAGGGCATTGTGGGCGGCTACGGCGACGGCACATTCGGCCCCAACGACCCCATCACCCGTGAGCAGCTGGCGGTCATGCTCTGGCGGTACTCCGGCAGTCCCGCCGCCACCAACAAGGAGCTGCATTTCAATGACACGGATGAGATCAGCGGCTTTGCGCTGGAGGCCCTGCGCTGGGCCGTGGAGAACGGGATTTTGAACGGCTACGGAGACGGGCGGTTAGGCCCCCAGGGGCAGGCCACCCGCGCACAGGTGGCGCAGATGTTGAAAAACTTTATTGAGAACCAGGAGGACGACGCAATACAGTAAAACGCTGAATGACAGGGCAGAGGGACACAAGGGGGTGAGGATAAAAAATCACTCTGTGCCGACTGGAAACGTCGGCACAGGAGTGAAACCGGAAAATTCGATGTGTTTATTGACAATCTCTGTTCTTCTATGATAAACTAAAATCTATATTTGAACCCAACTGAATATGGCTTTTGAGCCGGTACATAGACCAACGCACAAGAACCCCAACGAGAGGAAACCTCCCGCTGGAGCTGGTGCGTCTATGTACCGGCTTTTTTGTGCTTTTGGCCGGTTGCAAGGTGGTAGCTGCTACCCGCAACAGAAGCCACCGACCGACAGCCCGCAGCCCTGTCTTGTGGGGTAGCGAGCATAGCTTTTGTGTTGCCGGGGGCACCCCAAAAGCGGGCGGCGCTGTGCGCCGAAAGGGGTTCCACCCCTATCACCCCGGCCAGAAAGGAGCGGATCAAAATGACCGACAGAAAGAGAACGACAGCCATCCAGGTACGGGTGACGGAACAGGAGAAGCGGAAGCTGGAGCGTCAGGCCAAGCGGTGCGGCCTGTCCCTGTCCGGGTATCTCCGGCGGGCAGGCGCGGGGAAGCCCTCGACGGTGTTCCCAAGCCAGCGGTTCCGTGAACTCTACCGGCAAATCAATGGCCTGCGGGATAATCTCGCCACTCAGCCCATGGAGCGGACAGCGGCCCAACTGGACGAGCTGGCGGGGCAAATCCTGACAGCTTATACCAGTGAAGGAACGGACGATGGCGACAACTAAAATCTGGCCCGTCAAAGACAGTCTGGCCCGTGTGGTGGACTACGCCCAAAACCCGGATAAGACCATTTACTCAGATTTGCACAATGTTCTCCATTACGCCGCAAACGAGGAAAAGACCGTTGAGGGCGGAGAACGGGGCCATGTTCGTCACCGGCGTGAACTGTAATCGGGATACCGCTTTTCAGGAAATGCAGGCGGTCAAGGAGCGGTTTGGCAAGACAGGCGGCAACGTGGCCTATCATGCCTATCAGAGCTTCAAGCCCGGTGAAGTCACCCCGGAGCTGTGCCACCGGCTCGGGGTGGAACTGGCAAAGCGGATGTGGGGCGATGAATATCAAGTGTTAGTCGCCACCCATTTCAATACCGGAACCTATCATAATCATTTTGTGGTCAATTCCGTGGGCCTGTGGAACGGCAGGAAATTTAACTGCGGCAAGCGGGTTTACTATCAGTTTCGCCAGTTATCGGACGATTTATGCAAGGAATACCAGCTTTCCACCATCAAAAGGCCGAAAGGCAAAACGCCCCGGAGTATTTACTTTGCTGAAAAGAACGGGGAACCCACAAAATACAACCTCATGAGGGAGGCCTTGGACGCCGCCCTCAAGGTCAGTGTGGACGGAAACGATCTGCGGAAAGCCCTTCGGGAGCAGGGCTATGAGCTGGACGCCAACCCAGCCCACAAGTACGCCACCCTGCGGCGGATCGGCAGTAAAAAGGCGGTGCGGCTGTACCGGCTGGGGGAGGACTACGACCTCCCGGCTCTCCGGGAGCGCATCGAGGAAAACCGCCAGCGGTACGCCCACGACTTCAGTTATCAGCGGTACAAGCCTATACCTATCCAGCGGCCACAGCCCAAGTGCTTACGGTTAAAAGGTTCTTTCAGCACAGTGAAGAAGATCGGCGGTTTCCGGGGTCTGTATCTGCACTACTGCTACTGCCTGGGCATCCTGCCGAAAGGGAGCCGCCGTCCGCTCTCCCCAGATCTGCGGGAAGAATGCCGTCGCCTGGATGCCATCAGCCGTCAAACCCAGTTGATTTGCCAGGAAAAGCTGGACACTCGACAGGATGTGGCTGACTTTATCGGCGGGAAACAGGCTGAAATAAAGGAATTGGGAGCCATGCGCCAGAAGTGCTACAACCGTCTGCGCCGCTGTGACGATGGGGCGGAGATCGCCCAAATCAAGACCCAGCGTGACCGGCTGACGGCGGCAATGGCGGTTTGCCGGAAGGACATCAAAACCGCCGAAAGCGTACTCTCACGGAGTGACCGGCTGAAAGAGAATTTGAAGCTGGAACAGGAAATGCAGGCCCAGCGCATGGGCCGCACACAGGATAAGCACAGGGGAAGGAGCGTTGCCAGATGAACACAATAATACTTGAATTGACTGAGAAGGAAGCACAAATATACGATGAAGTGATGGAGAAAGTGGACGAAACAGCGGCTTTCCTCGCCGAATTGTCCCATTCTGACCGGCTGGACTGGCTGAAAAAGCACCAATACCCCCATCCCATCAGTTTTGAGCGGGAGATTGGCGGCACCGTCTACACCGTCAACGCTCATTTCAGCCAGGACGCTGAAACCCCGGAAGGGAAAGTAAAGCGCATTCTCAGTCAAAATATCGCACTGTAAAGCGTTGAAGTTTTGCGGCGGGTGTGGTATGATAATGATACCCTGCAATTCATATCACACCCGGCTGCGGAAAGGAGTACATTTTGAAACGGAAACAGCAGCCAGAGCAGAGAATTACAGTCCTTTATGCCAGATTGTCCCGTGACGATGAGAAAGAGGGCATTTCAGGCAGTATCCAGAACCAAAAATCCATTCTTGAAAAGTACGCCAGGGACAATCGCTTGCCCAATCCTCGGTTCATGTTTGACGACGGATACTCAGGTGTTACGTTTACAAGACCGGCTTTCATGGAGATCATGGATTTGGCTGAACAGGGCCTTGTGGCAAACCTCGTTGTGAAAGATCACTCAAGGCTGGGCCGCAACCGCCTTATAGTGGGCCAGCTTCTGGAAGAAGATTTTGTCCGGCTGAACGTGCGGTATATCGCCATCATGGATAATATCGACACCGCCAATGGCGTGAGCGACATTGTGCCGATGCAGGACCTCTTTAATGAATGGCACGCGAAAAACACCAGCGATAAGGTACGCCGCGTTATGCAGAGCCGGGGCAACGCCGGGATACCTCTCACCACAAATGCTCCTTTTGGCTACATGAAAGACCCGGAGGACAAGAACAGATGGATCGTGGACGAGCCAGCGGCGGAGGTGGTGCGGCAAATCTTCCAGTTGTCGGTTAGTGGCCTGGGGCCTACTCAAATCGCCAAACGGCTAAAGGCTAACGGCGTGATGACCCCAAGCGAGTATCTGTATAGCGTTGGCGTAAAGTGCCCCGCCAAGCCCCCGGCATACCCGCATAACTGGTGTTCCGCTACTGTTGCGGACATTCTGGACAGGCAGGAGTACACCGGAGACACGGTGAATTTCCGTTCTTACAGGCAGTCCTTCAAGCTGAAGAAACGTCTTGAAAAGCCGCAGGAGGAATGGAAAATCTTCCCCGATACCCACCCCGCTATCATTGACCGGGAGACTTTCGCCCTTGTTCAAACCCTCCGCCAGCACCGCCGCAGGCCCACAAGGACAGGCATCGTGAGTATGTTCTCCGGGCTTCTCTACTGCGCCGACTGCGGCAGTAAGCTGGGGTACAGCGCCACCAACAACTACAAGCGGGAGCAGGCGTTTTTCTTCTGTTCCGCCTACCGCAGCAATTCCGATGTCTGTTCCGCCCACTATATCCGGGAGAAAGTCATTGAGGGGCTGGTGTTGGAAGGGCTGCAAAGATTGTTGTGGTACATCCAGGTCTATGAGGCGAGATTCGCCCAGGAGCAGATGGAGCGGTTTGGGCTGCAAGAGAAGAAAGAACGGACCGCCAAGCGCCGGGAGTTGGACAGGGCCAAGGTTCGAGTTGTGGAAATCGACCAGCTTATCCAGAAAAGCTACGAGGATATGACCAAGGGTCTGCTGTCCGAGGAACGGTTCGCAACCCTGACGGTATCGCTGGAAAGCGAACAGCGGCAGTTGAAAGCGGATATTCCAGAGTTGGAGGCCAGCTTGAACGCCACCGCTGACAAAGCCGGAGATTTACAGAAGTTCATCCAGCGGGCGAGACAGGTGACACGGCTGACGGAGCTGACACCTGAGATCGTCCACGAGTTCATTGACAAAATCGTGGTATCCAAGCCGGAGAAGATAGATGGCAAGCGGCATCAGAGAGTGGACGTTCACTACAACACCATTGGCCTGTGGTGCGCTCCTTCCCCGGAGGAAATGGAGAAGTTGTTCCAGGAACATCTTGCAGACAAACGGAAAAAGACGGCGTAGCCATAGCTATACCGTCCTAATAGATAGAATTTCTTCACAGGTTTGCCGGAAGGCCGACACTTCTTTACGGAGTGTCGGCCTTCAGTGGATTATCACAGTTTTGTGACTTGACCAATTTTATCATTGAAGCCATCTCTATCATCTGCTTGGTTTCGATATTGTTTTGAAATACTGCAAGATAATTTGCCAGACAGTCATATATAAAACCTATCAGGATTAGACTATGAGCCTAAAACTATGATCAGGCGACTCTGCTCCCCTGCTCTGCAAGCCTAAACCTACTACTTTGTAGTCATTATACCATAGGTGTATCATAAAGTCACGATGAAATGGCAAGCACATAACTTTCTGCTAATTTGAAACTTATGCGCTTGCCATTGCTTGCTACAATGGTGACACCCCCGAAACAGGGGGAGATGACCGCCCTATGCAGCGGCCCATACCCAAGCTACAATGGGAGGGAACCGGACTGACGAGGCATTGCTTGAGCTATTCACGCTCGTTTTGGCAAACTGTCAGCCGGCCCTCCCATTGCGGCGTTCGATTTGTGCAGGTTGAGAAGCGGGTAACATCGCACACTCGTGTCACAAGGCAAGCTGAATCGGTAGTGGGTAGCGGTGGGCGCCGGTTGAAACTATTTTTGATTCGGGAGGCTTTCAAATGAACTATGAACCAATCATCGCTGTCGGCATTGATGTATCCAAGGGGAAAAGCACCGTCGCTGTACGCAGGCCGGGCGGCGAAGTGGTGCTGACTCCATTCCAAGTAAATCATGATGCCGCTGGGTTGTCCTGCCTGGTCA
>CAJTUD010000090.1 GCA_910579725.1 uncultured Oscillospiraceae bacterium
GCCGTCTGAATGTCAGCGGCCTCTTTCCAGATGTTAATAAGCTCCGGGAGATTGTAGAATTTGGCGAACCGGGTCTTGGTACGAAAGCCTGTGCCCTCCGGCTTCAGCTCCATAGCCGTGACCTTCTCGCCAAAATCCGCCGCCCAGTTGTCAAAATGACGGTGGCCGTTCTCCACCAGCGTGTCGAACTGGAGGTAGCGCATCATGGTGTATAACTCGACCATACTGTTGGAGATCGGCGTGCCGGTGGCGAAAGTAATACCGCGCCCGCCGGTGATTTCGTCCATGTAGCGGCATTTGCCGTACATATCGCTGGACTTCTGCGCGTCCGTTTGAGCAATGCCCGCCACACGGCTCATTTTTGTGTGGAGGAACAAATTTTTGAACGAATGTGCTTCATCCACAAACAGACGGTCTACGCCCAGTTCCTCAAACGTCACCACATTGTCCTTTTTCTCCTTCGCCGCCAGCTTTTCCAGTTTAGCCTCCAGATTTTTCTTGGTTTTTTCCATCTGCTTGACGGTAAAGTGGTCGCCATCTTCCTCTTTCGCGCTCTCAATCGCGGTTATAATTTCGTCAATCTGGTCCCGGATGACGGCGCTCTGCCGTTCGGGAGAGAGAGGAATCTTCTCAAACTGGCTGTGGCCGATGATAACAGCGTCATAGTCTCCGGTGGCGATCCGGGCGCAGAACTTCTTGCGGCGGTGGGGTTCAAAGTCCTTCTTGGTGGCCACCAGCACCTTCGCGCCGGGATACAGGCGCAAAAAATCGCCGCCCCACTGTTCCGTCAGGTGGTTAGGGACGACGAATAGCGATTTCTGGCACAGGCCCAGGCGTTTGCTCTCCATGGCGGCGGCAACCATTTCAAAGGTCTTGCCCGCGCCGACACAGTGGGCCAGCAGCGTATTCTTGCCATAGAGGATATGGGCCACGGCGTTTTGCTGGTGGGGCCGCAGGGAGATTTCCGGGTTCATGCCCGCAAAGCGGATATGGGAACCGTCATACTCGCGGGGCCGGATGGCGTTGAATATGGAATTGTACTTCCTGCACAGAGCCTCCCGGCGCTCCGGGTCTTTGAAAATCCACTCCTTGAACGCCTCGCAGATCGCCTCCTGCTTCTGCTGGGCAAACGTGGTTTCTTCCTCGTTGAGAACGCGGGTTTCCTCGCCGCCTATCCATTTTTTATCGAATACCCGCACGTCCCGCTGGTTCAGCGCGGCCTCAAAAAGCTCATAGGCGTTGACGCGCTTGGTGCCGTAGGTAGTGTGGACACGGACGTTATCCCGGCTGTCCTCGTTCTTTCCTTGGACCCGCCACTCGCCGGAGGAATCGGAATAACGGAGCTGAATCTTCTTCTCCCGCAGACGTTCCGATGTTCCCAGCAGCTCAAACATAAACTGCTGGTAAATCTCCGGGTCAATCCAGGACGCGCCCACCCGGACGCTGATCTCCGTGGCGGTCAGGTCCTTGGGCTGTACCTGTTCCAGCTTCTCCACATTGATAGCAAACTGCGGGTTATCTTCTGCGGCGGCGCGGGCCTGGGCCAGCTTTACCCGGACGTTGCCGGAAAGGTATTCGTCCGCCGCCTGCCAGCCCTTCGACCAGTTTTCGCCGCCCCCGGCAAAATCAAAGGGGCCGGTGGCGGGGTCCTTGAAGATAATGCCCTTCAAATCCTCCACGATCTGCGGAATTTTCTCAGGTCCGCCCATCAGACCGGCCATATACTCCAGGTCCACGCGGGCCTTCTCGCCAATGGATACCGCCAGGGCCTCCACCGCCGTGTCCACGCTGGTGACGGCCTGCCGGTTCTGGATGGTGCGCTTGGAGAACATATCCGCCTTGCGCTCCAAATTTCCTTCATCGTCCACCACTTCCAGAGAACACAGCAGGGGGTAGGAGGAATCCTGTTCAAAGGCCCTCTTGTTGCCCAGGCTGTTCAACAGGCCGTGTTTCTTCGTGAAAGCGTCATAAAGCCGGTTGAGCTTGGCCTGCTCCGCCTTGATTACATCGTCCCCGGCGTTTTCCAACTGCAAGTCAATGAGCTTTCGGGCGCAGTCCCGAATGGCGATCATGCCCATGGCCCGCTCCGTGGGGGTCTTGCCCAGGTCCACGGGCTTCATGCGGGAATTTTCGCGGAAATACAGCTTTCCATCCGAGAGGGCGTAGCTGAAATTCCGCACAGAGGGATCGGCGGGAATGGATTCCAGCTCCCCCTCCTGCTCCGGTTCAATCTCCAGCAGCTCCCGGTCAGGCGGGGCAAGGTTCTGAATGGCCCCGGCAAGCTGCCGGGAGAGGTCCGCCCCGGCAATGGGCGCGACGGTGTAGTCTTGCCTGCCGTACTGCGTACTCTCAGACGTGGGCTGTCCCAGCACCATATCCGGGTGTTCCAGAAAATAGCTGTTGATCTTGAAGCCATCTTCATTTTCTCCCACCTGCACCCATCCTGGCTGCTCAATGGCGGGGCGGTCCCGCTTTTGCAGGAAAATAATGTCGGACACCACTTCGGTCCCGGCATTGGCCTTGAAAGCGTTGTTGGGAAGCCGGATTGCCCCCAGCAGGTCGGCCCGCTCCGCCAGATACTTCCGCACAGTGGAGTCCTTGGAATCCATGGTGTAGCGGCTGGTGACAAAGGCCACAACGCCGCCCGGACGTACCTGGTCCAGCGCCTTGGCAAAGAAATAGTTGTGGATGTTGAAGCCCAGCTTGTTATAGGCGGGGTCGTTGACGTGGTACTGACCAAAGGGCACGTTGCCCATGGCCAGATCATAGAAGTCCTTCCGGTCCGTTGTTTCAAAACCGGCGAGGGTAATGTCCGCTTTCTGGTAGAGCTGCTTGGCAATGCGCCCGGTGAGATCGTCCAGTTCTACGCCGTAGAGCTTCGCCGCCCCCAGCTTTTCCGGCAGGAGGCCGAAGAAGTTGCCAATGCCCATAGACGGTTCCAGCAAGGTCCCCGGCTGGAAATTCATATTTTCCACCGCCTGATACATGGCCTTGATAACGGTAGGGCTGGTGTAGTGGGCGTTGAGGACCGTACTGCGGGCGGAATTGTATTCGTCCTGGGTCAGCAGCTCCTTCAGCTCGGCATACTCCTTGACCCACTTGGGATCATTTTCATCAAACGCCCCGGCAATGCCGCCCCAGCCCACATAGCGGGATAGGGTTTCCTGTTCCTCCGGCGTGGCAAGGCGGCTCTCCGCCTCGATCTGCTTCAAGGTACGGATAGCCGCCACATTGTACTGATATTTCGTTTTTTCGCCGCCCACGCCCAGGTTATCATCGGTGATCTGGAAATTATGACGTTCCCGGCGCGGCTGGCGGGAAGCTGGCGGAGGGGGCGGAACCACCTGCCCGCCATCAATCTCCACCTGTTCCGGCTCCGGTTCGGGGGAAGGCGGGGGAGGTGCGGAATCATCCGTGCCCAAAACAGCGGCACGGGCTTTGGCAACAAGGTCCCGCACCGCCTGGATGGACCGTTGGAGATAAGAATAGGCCGTATCCAGAATTTTCAGGCGGACAACATCATGCTCCGCATCTACGCTGTGGATTTTGACGCGCTGTCCGTTCACCGTCAGCTCCATGCCCACGGGGATTTCATCAGCGGCCTCCAGCCGTTGACGGTGTGCCGCCACCTCCGCAATGGTGTATTCCTCGCTGCGCTGGGCTTCTTCTATAAATTCACGGACAAAGGGAATCGGTTCTGAGCGGAAAATGGGAAACCAGCCCTTCATATCCAAGTCTTGCAGGCTGACGGTCCCCGCCTGGAAGTCCACGCTGTCGATCTTCATGCGCCGCCCGTCCATGGTCAGTTCCATGCCCAGGGGGATGAACTCCGCCGCGCTCCGCTCCTTGATGATCTCATAGGGCGCGTCCGGGCCGCGTTCAGGGTCAGGCCGTGCCATGACCACGCTATGCCCATGCTCCAGCAGGTCCGTCAATGCGGACTGCCAGCCCAGGGAGGTCCCGGTAACAAAGGTGCTGCCCAGGCCGGGAATATCCCGCGTCAGCAGGTCCTTCCCCATAGCGGGGGCCGCTGCTTCAGCGTCCTTCCCGTAAAACAGCATATACTTCCCCACCTGAACGCCGACGAGCTTATCCGGGTACTGTGCTTTCAGGTCCAGATATTCGTCAATATTGGGGGTAAGATCAGGTTCGGACTGAACAGTGGCAGGGGTTTCCGGCTGCTCCGGCGCACCTACCCCGGTTGGTTCCGGCACTGTCTCCGGCGCGGGGGGTATCTCTGCACCGGCCTCCGCTTGTTCCGGCTCCGAACGGTCCGCAGCGGGGACAGCCCGCGCCCAATCCGGTGCGTCCGGGCTGTCGGCATACCGTTCCGGCGCAAGGCGCGGGTCCGTAATCACGTCCTGATAACGGCGCTCCATGAGGTCCTCTACCAGCCACTCCCGGAACATCGGGAGAGAATGGAACGCGGCAAGAATGTCGGGATAAGCCCTCGCCGCCTCCATGAGATCGGGCATTTCAGCATTCAGCGTGTCCGCCGCTTCATTGTAATCCAGATCACGGTCCCGCAGATATTGGGAAAGGCTGCTGTTCCCGATTGCCCGGTCCAGTATTTTCAATGCCGTTTCATAGAGCGTAACCGGAGTGACCACCCACTCTGCGGAAGTCTCCGGGGGAACCGCCCGCCCGGTGACGCGGTGGATATTCGCCAGATAATTCTCCGCGCTGCCCCGCTCTACGAATTGGAGCGTTTGGGTTCCTTCCGCATAGAAGCGTTCCAGTGCATTGTCATAAATACCAAAGGGGCCGTTTCCCCAAAGGCGGACAATTTCAAACCGTTCCGGGGAATCCATAGAGACGGGCGTTTTTGCGGCCTGCTCCGGCTGGGAGATTGTGGAATAGGTTTCGCTGATAATCTCCTGATGGAGCCGGTTACGGAAAGCGGCATTATCATAATACTGCTTCAACAGCGGTGTCTCATTGATCGCCAGCACCGCCCGCTTGATTGCCTCGTTACCCTCCAAACGGGCAAGGTCCTGGTCGGAATTGGCGCAGGCGTTTTGATACGCCGTATCCGCCAGAACCATATTTTTGACTATGGGCGTGTAATGCTCATATATCTGCCTGACAGTAGGATTATCGCCTAAACTGTCATTTTCCACCGCCCTGCCGTCCTGGTCAAAGGTCAGGCGCACGTCCTCGCCGTCCCGGACCATGACGGCCTCCCGCTTGTGGTAGCCCTGCTCACTGATATTCTTCAGCCATTGTTGGGCAAAGGTGTTCAAATCCCGGTGCAGCTTGGGAATCCACTTACCGGGTTCCGGGTAGACCTCCTGATAAATCTGAATAGAGCCGTCCTGCCGGAAGGTCAGCGGTTCCATGGTTCCCTTCTCCCGGTCCACCCGGAAGGTCATTTCCGGGTCGCGCATGAGATCGCCATTCTGCGTATAGGTATGGCTGACGGCGATCACGTCCGTGTCAATCCATTCCAGGTGGAGGGGCATCATGGCTTCGCCCGCTTCCATGCTCAAATAGCGGTATTCGCCGCTGGCGATTTCCGGGAACAGCTTCACAAAATTGCGGTAATTCAGCTCCACCTTGGTCCGTCCGGGCTTTTGGGGCTTGGTAGTGGCGTAACTTGCCGCCACCGCCTTTTCCAGTTCCGCCCTCAATTTGGCGATCAGATTTTCAACCGCGTCCCGGTCCGCCGCTGGGAAGCTGAATGTAACTTCGCCGTTCTCATGGTTAAACTGCGCGGCACTGATTTCATTGGTCTGCATGAGCCTTGCCAGAAGCGGCGCTTCCTCCGCAGTTACCGTGGCCTGATAGTTGCGCTCGGTGACAGTGGTTTGCCATCCCTGTTCGCCACTGTCCTGAATGGCCTGTTCCTGCCAGGAAAGCAAGGTGCTGGGCTGGCGCTCCCCGGTCTGCGCCTCAACGGGCGCAAGGGTCACAGAATGAAATTCCCGCAGCTTTTCAACGTACTGCTCTACCGCGTGGACGGGAACGCCGCACATCTCCACACGCCCAACGCCAGCTATGGGCCGGGTAGTCAGGCTGAGGTCCAGCAGGGCGGAGGCGGTTTTGGCATCCTCACCGAATATCTCAAAGAAATCGCCCACTTGAAACAGCACGATATTGTGGGGATTTGCCTCTTTGATCTCCTTGTAGCCGTCCCACCACGGAGAGCGGGAGGTTTCCTCATGCTCTGCCGCCTGGGGAGGGGCAGAGGGTTCCGGTTCCAGCGGAGCGGACGCTACCGGGGAGAACAGGCTGAATTGGCCGCTCTGGTCCTCCTGGGCCGGGGTGCGCCGCTTGTTCGCCAGGGCACGGGCCGCAGCCGCCAGCCGGTCGCCAGAAGCGGGCGGGGCCTCGGAAGGTGTGCGTTGGGGCGTGGGGGCCGCGCGCTTGGCCTCTTTTGCCGCCTGTTTCTTCTGACGCTCCGTTTGCAAAACAACTTCCGGCAGAGGTTCATACAGAGAATATTCACCCCGCGTAAATGTCTCCATATCCCGCAGGACGGGGATCATCCGCCGGTACTCCGGGCTGTCCGGGGAAACAGCAGCCATAATGGTGAACATTTCGCCGTACAGTTTAGAGTGTTTCTTGGAATCATCAGCTTCCAGAATGGCCCGGATTTTCTTCACGGCGGCGTCCATATCGCTGCTGGGGGGATTGGTCCGGTTGGGGTCCATGCTGTAAAAATGATAAATCCTCCGGGCAAGCGTCACTTTCTCATAGGCCGGAAGATATGCTTTTTCCTGATCGTTGAGGTACTGCCCGCTGTCAATCAAGGCTCGGACACGCTTCTGCACCTGGTTCCAGTTCAGCGTGACCGTATCATAGCCCGTATAGCCGGATTCCTCATCCGAACGGGTGAAACGGATTCCCTTGGTGCCATGGTTCTCGTCATAGCCGGTGTAGCAGCGTCCACCTTCGCCATAGCTCTTTTTCAGAAAATCAGCGCACTCTTTGGCGTTGTGACCCTGGACAAAATAGGAGTATATTTGCAGCTTGCTCTCGGCAATGCTGGGGCCTCCGGTCAGCAGGCGGGTGATCTCGTCCTCCGTGATGAAACTGGCCTTTGCCGGAGCGAACCCCTCTGCCGCCTTATATTGCTCTTTTACCGCAGATAAACGGTCGATACGTGTGAGCAGGTAAACCGGGTCATGAATTTTATGAAAGCGCAGGAGGTTCGAGTTAAATCTGTACTTATCCAGAAATGCGTCCACTTCCCGCCAAATTTGCTGCCGGTGAACCGGGAGCTTCAGCAGTTCAGAAATCTCCTTTGTATCGTCCGGGAAACCTTTACCCAAGAAGTGCTGAGAAATGATGGGCATAAGGTTCAGTTTCTTTGCACTGTCGCTGAAATCCTGGCGGAGATACCACAGCTTTTCCGCCAGTTCCCGCACTTCGTTATCAGGAGCGGCGTCAATTTTATCCTGCGTGGCGAACATTCCATCCCGCAGGAGGTTGGAGGTCATAGCGGCGGCGCTCACCCAGGATATGAGTGTGCTGCCAGGGCCAAATGCAGACCGTCCCGGCGCGATGCGGAAGCCCTCGCTGTTAAACCACAGAGAATATTCCTGCCCGCCAATGGTAACGCCCTTGCCGCCCTCCCCAAACTCCTTTTTCATAAAAGAGGCAGCATCGGAGCCGGTGGGACCCTTCTGGAAAAATGCTACAATACGCTCAATGCTGTGCTTCTCGTTGCCGCCGCAGGTGAGGGCGCGGCCAATGACCGCAGACTGCACCTGACCGGAAGGAGTAGACGTATGCTGCTGGGTTGTCCGCCGGTCCTCCTCCTGGGCTTCGGCAATACTTTCAATCTGTTCCTCCACCGTGGGGAACAGGGAGAACAGCGAGAGGTCCGGCAACCCAGGGGTAGGCGGTTCCTCCACAGACGCAGAAACGGCGGGCTGTTCGCCCACCGTCTCCTGCTGTTCCTGATTTACTTGTAGACGATCTCCGCCAGCACGATCTCCTCCGCCTGGGCCGTGAAGCTGTTCACCGCCTGGACCCATCCCATCTGATCGCGGGCCTTCATCGCCTCGTCCACGCCGTTCTGCTTCTTCAAGTCGGCCACCATCCGGTCCACCTGCTCCTGGGCCTGCCGGTCGATCTCCCGCAGGTGCGGGTACAGCCGCCCCGTCAGCAGCATGGAGGTGTACGTCCCTGGGTGGTGTTCCTCCAGGAATGTCTCCCGCAGCATCCCGTACTTGCCCAGGGGCATTTCCTCCCACTCGTCCGCTCCGTCCACTTCCAGGTCGGGAATCAGGTAATCGCCCGCCTGCTTGTAAGTCAGTTCCATCGTCATGGATAACGCTCCTTTCTTCACTTTCACGCTTTACAGCGTTAAATTCTTCCTTGACCTTAGTATAGTCGATCACAGGCGATTTTGCAAGAGGTTTTTCAATATTTTTTTCTTTATTTTTCGCCTGTTCCCGGTCATAGGTCTTGACGGCGCGGCCGATTTCTTCCAGAAGGTCCAGGGAGACTTTGCTGGCGGCGCTGCCCAAATGGTGAAGGACGGCGGGGGTGGAAAACTCGACAATGCCCGCAAGGTCCTCGTCCTCCAAATACTCGCTGGGGTCCAGGCCGCAGCGGGTCAGGAGGGTGTACTGGACGCTGGCGGTCAGAAGGTTTTTATAGCGTACTTCCAGATTGAGGTCGTCCAGTTCCTCCAAAAAGCTGTCCCGTACGTCATAGC
>CAJTUD010000091.1 GCA_910579725.1 uncultured Oscillospiraceae bacterium
GCGTCTGCATGGGTTCGCCTGCCCCGGAGGGAAAGCTGACGGCTCCGGCCCTGTCCATGGAGGCGCTGGCCGGGATGGCGGACTACGTGCTGGCGGAGGCCGACGGCTCCCGGGGACTGCCGGTTAAGGCCCATCTGCCCCACGAGCCGGTGATTCCCCCCGGCGCGGCGCAGACGGTACTGCTGGCGGGAGCGTCCGCCTTCGGACGGCCCGTCCGGGAAGCCGTTCACCGCTGGGAGCAGTTCTGCCGCCTCACCGGCGCGTCCCCGGCGGCTCCGGTAACGGCGGAAAATCTGGCCCGGCTGCTGGAAGCGGAGGGACTGGAGGGAAAGCTCTTTGTCAACCAGACGGAAACAGCCGGTGCGCTGGCAGAGGTCCGCCGTCTGGCGGAGCGGCTGTCCCGGCCGGTGTACGCCGGATCACTGAAAGGAGGAAGCTGGACATGCTTGTGGTAATACGGGGAGGCGGCGATCTGGCGACCGGCACAGCGCTGCGGCTGTACCGGGCCGGAATGGAGGCCGTCCTGTGCGAAACCGCCGCGCCCACCTCCATCCGCCGGACAGTCTGTTTTTCCGAGGCTGTGCGGCTGGGAGAGATGGAGGTGGAAGGTGTTTCCGCCCGTCTGGCGGTGGAGGAGGAGGTTCCCGCGCTGCTGGCGGAGGGAATCATCCCCGTCCTCATAGACCCGGAGGCCCGCTGCGTCAGGAGTCTGAAGCCGGACGCAGTGGCGGACGTCATCCTTGCCAAGCGGAACCTGGGAACCACCATGGACATGGCCCCTGCGGTGGTTGCCGCCGGGCCCGGGTTCACCGCCGGAAAGGACTGCCACGCGGTGGTGGAAACCATGCGCGGACACTACCTGGGGCGGGTGATCTATCAGGGCGCGGCTCTGCCCAATACCAACATTCCGGGGCTCATCGGCGGCTACGCCGGCGAACGGGTGCTCCGCGCTCCGGCGGACGGCGTGTTCCAGGGAGCGCGGCAGATTGGCAGCCGGGTGGAGGCGGGGGACATAGCGGGTTATGTGGACGGCGTTCCCATGCTCTGTACCATTTCCGGCATTCTCCGGGGGCTGCTGGCTGATGGGACCGCCGCCGCCAGGGGGATGAAAAGCGGCGACGTGGATCCCCGCTGCCAGCCGGATCACTGCACCTGCGCTTCCGACAAGGCTCTGGCTGTTGGCGGCGGCGTGCTGGAGGCGATTCTTCACCTGACCGGAGCACTGAGAGGAAATGCATGATGGAAAATGAAGTGAAGCTGACCAAACTGGCCTCCTGCGCCGGCTGCGGCGCGAAGGTGGGCGCAGGGGTGCTGGCCCGGCTGCTGGAAGACCTCCGGGTGCACAGCGACCCGAATCTTCTGGTGGGCTTTGACAAAAGCGACGACGCTTCCGTCTACCGGATTTCTGACGATCTGGCACTGGTACAGACCGTGGACTTCTTCCCGCCTATTGCCGACGATCCCTATCTTTTCGGACAGATCGCCGCCACCAACGCTCTCAGCGACGTTTACGCCATGGGCGGAGAGCCCAGGCTGGCGCTGAATCTGATGTGCGTGCCGAAGGACATGCCCCACGAGGCGGTCCGCCAGATACTGCGGGGCGGATACGACAAGGTCTACGAGGCCGGATGCCTGATCACCGGCGGCCACAGCATTTTTGACGAGGAACCCAAGTACGGTCTGGCCGTCACCGGTTTTGTCCACCCCGGACGGATTCTGACCAACAGCGGCGGAAAACCGGGGGACGTACTGCTGCTGACCAAGCCGCTGGGGGTGGGGATTCTCACCACCGCTCACAAGGGGGAGCTGGCCTCTCCGGGGGGAATGGCGCTGGCCTGCCGCCTGATGACCACCCTTAACAAGGCCGCCCGGGATGTGATGGTGCGCTATCCTGTCCATGCCTGCACCGACGTTACCGGCTTTTCCCTTCTGGGGCACCTGCTGGAGATGGCTCAGGGCAGCGGTGTGCAGGCCGTTGTGCACGCAGAGAGCGTAGATGTGATTCCCGAGGCGGCGGAGCTGGCCCGGATCGGGATCCTGCCGGAGGGCATGTACCGCAACAGGACCTTTGCCGCCCCCTCCGTGGACCCGGGAGATGTGCCGCTGCACATTCAGGACGTACTCTTTGACCCGCAGACCGCCGGAGGACTGCTGATCGCTGCGGACCCCGCCTGTGCGGACGAACTTTTCCATGCGCTGGCCGCCTGCGTCCCCAGCGCCCAGAGAATCGGTGAGCTTCGGGCCTACCCGGGCGGTGCGCGGATTTTACTGAGATAGAGCACCCCCGTCTCTTCGCGGCGGTAAGCCGCAAAGGGGCGGGGGCGCTGATTCTGTCTTGACAGATGGATAGAGGGGGATTTATCGTATCTTTCTATAGAGGCAAAATTTTCCTGTTTTGTCGAATTATGAAAGGGAGGTACCACCATGTCCAGAAAGACCATCCTGCCCAACATCGCCTATGATTCCCAGCGCCGCAGCTACTACGTCACCATCCGGCGCCCGGCTCCGCCGGATGGCGCGCCACGAAGGACCGTTCAATGCTATCCCACTCTTGAGCTGGCTATCCAGGCTCTGGACCGAAAGGGCGGAGAGGAAATTCTCGCCCAGGGGGAGGATCTGGAGAAGCTGACCCTGGGACAGTGGCTGAGCTACTGGCTGGAGCAGATTATCAAGCCCAGCCGTTCCGCCAGTACCGCCCACGGCTATACCATGATTATCCGCAATCATCTCTCGCCTTCTCTGGGCAGCACCCAGCTCTCCAGGCTCACTGCCGCCCAGGTTCAGCTGTATCTCAACCGGATGCAGGCCAAGGGCCTGTGCGCCAACACTGTGCGCAAGCACTACATGCTGCTGCACAATGCCCTGGAGCACGCCCGGAAGCAGGATCTGGTCATGCGCAACGTATCGGAATATGTGACGCCGCCATCCGCCAGCGATCCTACCCACCATTTCTATGACTCGGAAACCATGGCAAGGCTCTTTGAGATTCTGGCGGGAACCTCCATGGAGCCGGTGGTAAAGCTGGCGGGCTACCTGGGGCTCCGCCGGGCTGAGATCTGCGGGCTGAAGTGGAACCATGTGGACCGTGAGCAGAAGGTCATCACCATTGCCGAGGCCCGCACCACCGTCAACGGCCGCCCGGTGAACAAATCCACCAAAAACCGCTCCTCCATCCGCCGCCTTGGCTACGCGGGACTGGCGGATATGGAGGAACTGATGGACCGCCTGTGGCGGCAGCGGCAGGAGGAGATGGAGCGTCTGGGGGAAAAATACGCTGACAAAGGTTATGTCATCTGCCATGACGGCGGCCGCCCCTATCAGGCGGACTATCTCAGCAACCGCCTCCAGCGGGTGCTGAGCAAGACGGAGCTGCCCTATGTCACCCTTCACGGCCTGCGCCACAGCTTCGCCAGCATCGCCAACAGCCGGAACATCCCCCTCTTTGGTATCAGCCGGGCGCTGGGCCACAGCACCACCAGTACCACAAGCCGCATTTACATGCATCTGTTTGACGATACCCATCTGGCAGTTGTGCAGGCGGTAGGGCAGGCGGTAGAGGGCAGCGGCGCATATGAAGCGCAGGAAAACATAGGGGAGCAGACATAAATCATAAAGCCGGCCCGGCTGATAACCTGTCAGCCGGGCCGGGATCATGTCAGGCGGCGGAGAACTGGTCCTTGCCCACACCGCAGAGAGGGCACTCGAAGTCCTCGGGAAGATCCTCCCACTTGGTGCCGGGAGCGATGCCGTGATCGGGATCGCCCAGAGCCTCGTCGTACTCATAGCCGCAGACGTCGCAAACGTATTTCATGTTGAAACTCCTTTCGTCCGTTTCCATAAGATAGTACAGGTTGCTGTTTACAGTATACCCCATTATTCTCCGGTATACTGTCGCAATTGCCACATCAAAGAAAAATATCAGTAAAGAATCCTTTCGCCCAAAAGCTTCAGAAAAAAACTGCCTGCCGTCAGCTCAGCTCCGCCTGTCCGGTATACAGCTGATAGTACTTTCCGCCCTGTGCAATGAGATCGTCGTGGTCCCCCCGCTCAATGATCTCTCCCTGCTCCAGAACCATGATCGCCTTGGCGTTGCGGACAGTGGAAAGGCGGTGGGCAATGACAAATACGGTGCGGTTCGCCATCAGCCGGTCCATGCCCCGCTCAATGAGCTTTTCCGTCCGGGTATCGATGGAGCTGGTGGCTTCGTCCAGAATCAGCACCGGCGGGTCCGCCACCGCAGCCCGGGCAATCGCCAGCAGCTGCCTCTCCCCCTGGCTGAGGCTGCCGCCGTCGTCAGTGATCCACGTGTCGTAGCCGTCCGGCAGGTGACTGATAAAGGTGTCCGCGTTGGCCAGCCGGGCGGCAGCGCGGATTTCCTCGTCGGAAGCGTCCAGCTTTCCATATCGGATATTGTCGGCAATGGTACCGGTGAAAAGATGGGTGTCCTGAAGAACGATGCCCAGAGAGCGGCGGAGACTATCCTTGCGGATATCCCGAATGTCGATGCCGTCATAGGTGATCAGGCCGCTTTCAATCTCATAAAACCGGTTGATGAGGTTGGTTATGGTGGTTTTACCCGCACCGGTGGAACCCACAAACGCGATTTTCTGCCCCGGCTTGGCATAGAGAGAGATGCCGTGGAGAACGGTCTTTTCCGGCACATAGCGGAACACTACGTCCTGGAAGCGAACGTCTCCCCGGAGGGGCTCCAGCTGGCCATCCGGCTTCTTCCAGGCCCAGCCGTCGCTGCGTCCTCCGGCCTCGGTAAGCGAGCCGTCCGCGCCGTGGCTGACATTTACCAGAATCACGCTGCCTTCGTCCACCTCTGGAGCGGTTTCCATGACCTCGAAGACCCGTTCCGCGCCGGCAATGGCAGCGAGAATGTTGTTGACCTGCTGGCTGACCTGACCAATGGGCTGGCTGACCTGCCGGGTGTACTGGAGATACAGCAGCAGCGCTCCCAGATCAAGCCCCATGGCGATGGACAGCAGCGCCCCCACGCAGCAGGTCAGGGCATAGTTGATGTGGCTGATGTTGCCCATGGCCGGCATCATGGCTCCGGCGAAGGAATGGGCATTGGTGGCGCTGCGGCGGTAGGCCTCGTTGCGCCGGGCAAAACCCTCCTTGGCCTTGGCCTCGTGGTTGAAGACCTTGATGACCTTCTGCCCCTCGATCATTTCCTCGATATAGCCGTTGATTTCACCCAGATCCTTCTGCTGGGCCATGAAGTACCGCCGGGAGCGTTTGCCCACGGTCATGATGACCGCCAGCATCAATCCCAGGGAGAACACCGTCACCAGAAACAGCAGCGGGCTGAGGTAGAGCATCACAGCAACCACACCCACAAAGGTCAGTATTCCGGAAATCAGGGAAACCATACCGTTCTGAAGGATTTCATTGAGCGTATCAATATCGTTGGTATAGCGGCTCATCAGCTCGCCGTGGGTATGGGTGTCAAAGTAGTTCAGGGGCAGCTGCTGCATTTTGGCAAACAGGTCCCGCCGGATGGCATGGGTGGCCTTTTGGGAGACGCGGACCATGATGCGGGAATAGCTGTAGCTGAGCAGGGCGGCGCAGGCATAGATACCGGCCATCATGGCCAGCGTCCGAGCCAGTCTGGGGTAGTTTCCGGGAACGATACATTCGTCAATGAGCGGCCGGAGCATATAGGACCCGCCAATGGAGCAGACGGTATTCAGCACCAGGCATACCGTCACCACCACCAGCAGCCACTTGGACCGGCCGATATACCGCATGAGTGCGCCGATGGTTTTCCGCATATTTTTGGGTTTCTGGAAGCCCCCTCTGGGGGCTCCGGGGCCATGGGGCCCCCTTCTTCTCACTTCAGCCATCGATATCCGCCCCCTCCTGCTGCGACTGGTAGACGTCGCGATAGATTTCACTGGTTTCCATCAGCTCCGCATGGGTGCCCATATCCGCAATTCTGCCGTCGTCCATGACCACAATCAGGTCTGCGTCCATGACGGAAATGATCCGCTGGGCGATGATGATCTTGGTGGTGTCCGGCAGCCGGGTGCGGAAGGCGGCGCGGATTTTGGCGTCGGTGGCGGTATCCACCGCGCTGGTGCTGTCATCCAGAATCAGCACCTTAGGTTTTTTCAGAATAGCCCGGGCAATGCACAGCCGCTGCTTCTGCCCGCCGGAGACGTTGACGCCTCCCTGTCCCAGGTCGGTGTCATACCCCTCCGGCATCCGGTGAATGAACTCTGCGGCACAGGCGGCCTCACAGGCGGCTTCCATTTCCTCGACGGTGGCATTCTCATCGCCCCACAGCAGGTTCTCCCGGATGGTACCGGAGAACAGGGTGTTCTTTTGCAGCACCACGGACACCGCGTTGCGCAGATTCTCCATGGTATATTCCTGTACCGGTCTGCCGCCTACCCGGACCACGCCCTCCTGCACCTCATAAAGACGGGGAATCAGCTGCACCAGGGTGGACTTGGCCGAACCGGTGGCGCCGATGATTCCCACGGTGGCCCCGCTGGGAATGTGGAGGCTGATATCGCGGAGATTCCATTTTTCCGCCTCCGGGTTATACTTGAAAAACACGTGATCAAAATCCACGGACCCGTCGGATACTTTGTGCTCCCCGGATGGAGCTCTGCCGCCGGGTTCGCCGTCGGTAATGTCGGGAACCTCGTCCAGTACCTCCGCCACACGCTTGGCACAGGCAATGGCCCGGGTGAGCATCATCATAATCATGGATACCATCATCAGGCTCATGAGTACCTGGGTGATATAGGTGAAGAAGGTGGACAGCAGTCCCACCTCCAGCTCCCCGGCCTGCACCAGAGGCGCGCCGTACCACATGACGGCGATAATGGTGCCGTAGGTGATGAGCATCATGACGGGCATGTTCATCACCACAAAGCCAAAGGCCCGTTCTGAGGTGCTCCGCAGGGCGTCGTTCCGCTTCCGGAACTTCTCCTTCTCGTACTCCTCCCGGACGAAGGATTTTACCACCCGGATGGCGGAGAGATTTTCCTGCACCGCCAGATTCACCCCATCGGTACGTTCCTGAAGGCTGCTGAACATGGGGCTGACATGCTTGAGAATCAGAATGATCAGCACCAGCAGCAGCGGCATGGCAACCAGAAATACCCTCGACAGCTTCAGGCTGATGGAAACCGCCAGCACCAGCGCGGAAATCAGCATCACCGGAGCCCGGACCAGCAGGCGCATGCTCATCATCAGGGACATTTGCAGCATGTTGCAGTCGTTGGTCAGGCGCGTCACCAGAGAAGCGGTGGAAAACTTCTCGATGTTTCGGAAGGAGTAGTTCTGGATATGATCGTATTGAGCCTGCCGCAGGTTTGCGCCGAAGCCCTGCCCCGCCTGGGAAGACAGGAAAGCCGATCCGATACCCAGCGCCATGGAGATCAGAGCCATGACGACCATCAGCATTCCCCTGGTCAGAATATAGCCGGTATCCCCGGCAGGGATGCCGGTGTCCACAATATCCGCCATCACCAGGGGCAGCAGCAGCTCAAACACCGCTTCCCCGGCGGAACAGAGCACGCCGGAAAGAATCCACTTCCGGTATCCTCTGGTATATGGCCAGAGTTTTTTCATCATGTGTTGTTTACCTCGCTTTCCAGATTTGCAATAATACGGGCGAGCAGATCCCGCAGCTGCACCTGCTCCTCCTCCGACAGACAGTCGGTGTAGAAGCGCGATGTTTCCCCCAGCACAGCGTGAAAGGCGGCCACCTTTTCCTCGCCCATCTCTGTCAGCCGCAGCAGGCGGCACCGGCCGTCGGCGGGACTGGTCTGGCGGATGAGATATCCCTTGTCCTCCAGACGGTCCACTATGCCGTTGACGGTGGAGGGCTTGAGATGCAGCTCCCGCTCCAGATCCCGCTGGTTCACCTCCTGACCGCCCTGACAGGACAGATAGACCAGTGCGCGGGACTGTACCGGCGTGATGCCGTAGCCTGCGTTCCGCAGAAGTTTGTCGATACACTGCCGGCCGATGTGGCTGCAATACGCGATCATCCTTCCGATCTCCGGCGGCGTGTTCATATGCTCACTCCTTCCCAAGGCAAAATAAATTTAGCGTGCTAACTATACACCATATTTTTGCAGTAGTCAAGAGAGGTTTTTGAATGGTTTTTTAACCTCCTGTGAATATTTCGTGAATTGTCCTCCGTAGTGGTTGACATTTGCGCCGCGGCATATTATCATGGCGTTGTTCAGCAATGAATTCTCTCTTTTCTCCCTCTCTCTTTTCTAAACCAAAAGCTCCGGGCCATATGGTCCGGAGCTTTTGGTTTAAAAAAGATTCCAACTTAGAACCTGTATTCATAATCGGGGAATGCTGGATGGACGAGGATTTTTCTCGTCAG
>CAJTUD010000092.1 GCA_910579725.1 uncultured Oscillospiraceae bacterium
AACCTATAATGATATTGATTTAGAAAAGCGTACCATTTCCGTAAATAAGTCTTATCAGCGGATAGAGGGCAGGGACATTATCACACCGCCTAAAACACCAAAGAGCAAGCGTATCATAACGATACCGCCATTTCTGACAGAAGAATTAAAGGAGTATATTTCACATTTGTACGGAATTATGGCAGACGAAAGAATGTTCCGTTTTACAAAATCCTATATGGAGCATGAAATTATCAGAGGTATCAAGGCTTCCGGGGTAAAAAGAATACGTTTGCACGATATTCGTCACCCGTATGTCAAGCACAAGACAAAAAGTTTTTTAAGAAATTCCAGAGTTTTTAAGGCCGATTTTTGCGCCCCATCACATTCCCTCTGTACAGAAGTCTTTCATTTTCCAGACAATATCAACCTGATTTCCGGGGTGAATATCCACACGTTCAATCAGTGCGTCAGCCAGGGCGGTATTTAATCCGCTGGCGGCTGAAATTTCCTGCGCCAGTTCCAGTCTGGCGTTTTTTGTTTTTGCGTCCATTTTCGCTTGGGCGATTTCAGCGGAGAGTGCGCCCTGGACTTGCCGCAGCCGTTCCAGTTCCGCATCCACATCGGCTTTCTGTGCCTTGTAGTCCTCCAGGGTAATCTCTTTCAGTAAAACCTGCTCATATAGCACCCGTTTCCGGTCAAGACAGCTTTCTACGCGCTGGCTGTATTCCGTATGCGTTGCAATCTTAGTATCCAGCAGGCTGGCATTTGAAAGGTTCTCCACGTTCAAAATCACCTGCGCCTGCCTGGAAATAATCTCATAGAGGATTGCTTCCAAGTCCTTTTCAGCAATCCGCAGGCCGTGGCAGGCAGCAGACTGATCCACCTCTGTATGCTTGCAGACAAAGAAATGGCTTTTACTTGGATTGCGCGGCATTGCGTGTCCGCAGCAGCCGCAAAAGACCTTGCCGCGCAGGGGGTACAGATGTACGTTTTTCTTTATGCAGCTTTTTTTCGGCTTTAATTCCTGCACCCGCTGGAACAGCTCTTTGCTGATAATAGCCGGATGGTGGTCGGGAATCCTGAACCATTCGCTTTCATCACGGTTCCGTACCCGGCTGCTCCCCACCTCGACCACCTGTTTCCTGCCCATGACATAAGTGCCAATGTAGCGTTCATCCAGCAAGATGTTCCGAATGGTCGATCTCTGCCAAATCTGATGGGTTCTGGAAATATCGTGAATCTTTCTTCCCTTGGATGCTTTGTATTCGCCTGGTGTGGGGATTTTGCGCTCGTACAGTTCCTGAATGATTTCGCTGGAAGTACAGCCGCGCCCTGCCAGTTCAAAGATAAGCCGGACATTGGGGGCTGTTTCCTCATCCGGCTCCATGCGCCCGTCCGTGCCTTTCTGGTAACCGTAGGGACATAACATGCTCTGGTATTCTCCCCGCCGGAATTTCACATACTTGGCGGTTTTGTACTTGATGGAGAGGTCACGGCTGTAAAATTCGCTGATCAGGTACTGAAACGCCACATTGATACCGCCCGTGTCGCCATGCAGCGTATCGCTGTCAAAGCCGTCATTCAGGGAAATAAACCGTACCCCATACAGCGGAAAGACGCGCTCCATAAAATATCCGACCTCAATGCTGTTGCGCCCAAAACGGGTAAAGTCCTTGACGATGATGCAGTTGACCGCGCCCTCGCGTACCTTGTCCAGAAGTTCCTGCACGGCGGGCCGTTCAAAGTTTGTCCCGCTGTAACCGTTGTCTACAAATTCCAATACCTCCGCATGGGCGGCATCCTCCATCGCATCGGCGTACTGGTGAAGCGCCCGCTTCTGGTTCTCAATGCTGAAACTCCCCACCTTGCTGTCCTCGGAGGAAAGCCGGATATAAAGGCCAATCACATAGGGTTTATACATCTTCCAGCACCTCCATCAGCCGCTCAAAGCCGCTCTCAAATTTGAATTTCACATGAATGTCCTCTGCGCTGTTGACGGTAACGCAGTCAATCAACTGGTTTACCAGCAGGGCGGATAAGGCGGTATCTTCGCTGACTGCCGCCAGCCGTTTGGCTATATCCGTATAGCGTTCCATTTGATTTTCCAGCGCTTTCTGCTTACTTTGAAGCTGCTGCACACGCAGGACTGCCGTTTCGATTTTCTGTGTATAGTCGGCTTTCATTTCGTGATACTCTGTGCCGGTCAGGATGCCGGTAACGAAGTTCTCATACAGGCTGGTTAAGAATACCCGGTTGCGTTCCGTTTCCTGCTGTAACTTAGAGATTTCGGCGGTCATTTCCGCCTTTTTCGCAGTGATTTTGTAATCCTGATGTTTCAGCTTTGCGTGGGTTCCCACCACAACCTCGGCGTGTTTGCGGATAATGGCTAAAAGCGCGTCAAACAGCCTTTTTTCCGGCAGATGGGTAACACCACCCGGACAATACTGAACGCCCATCCGGTCATTGGCAATACAGCGGTAGGAGTATATCCCCCGTGACCTCTGCCGGTGCAGGTTCTTCCCGCAGCAGCCACAGAAAATACGTCCCCGGAGAATGTTCTCCGTGTAGGGGATTTTTTCCGTCCCCTGCTTTGCAGCCGCATGTTCCCGGACAGCCTGCACCCTTTCGTACAGTTCGCGGGCAATCAGCGGTTCATGGGTTCCCCGCACGACAATCCATTCAGAGCGGTCAGTGGGAACCTGCTTGTGGCCGACCGTTTTCGATTTCCCCTGCACCATATCGCCCATGTAGACTTCATCCGCTAAAATCTTGGAAACTGTCCATGTCTGCCATTTTCCGCTGCCCATGAGCCGCTTATTGGTAATCAGGCCGGTTTGAGCCAGATAGTGACCGGGCGTAGGATAGCCGCTTTGATTGAGCCGTTTTACCACCTCATTGAGCGATATGCCGTCAACCGTCCACTGGAAAATCTGCCGGACGATGGGGGCGGTATCTTCATTGACAAGCAGCTTGTGGCAGTTATCCGGCGCTTTTTTATAGCCAAAGGGCGGACGCGCCCCCACAAACTCCCCGTCCTGCATCGCCTGCCGCTGCTGGGCTTTTACCTTTTTGCTGATGTCGGCGGCATAAGCTTCATTTATCATATTTTTCAGGGGCACAATCAGATGGCTGCCGCTGTTTTCCTTGTTTTCGCTGTCAAACTGGTCGTTGACTGCAATAAACCGAACCTGATGCAGCGGGAAATACTTTTCGATATAGTAGCCGCTGTCAATCGCGTTCCGCCCCAGCCGGGAAAGGTCTTTGACGACCACGCAGTTGATTCTGCCGCGCTCCACATCGTCCAGCATCCGCTGAAAGGCTTCGCGCTCAAAGGTGCGCCCCGTTGTGCCGTTGTCGGTGTAAACCGCCACGATTTCAATATCCGGGCACAGGGCAAGATAGGCTTCCATGATCTGCTGCTGGGTTTCCAGCGAATCGCCGCGCCTGCCGTTAAATTCCACGGACAAACGGATATAGAGGGCCGCTTTCCAGACTTTCATCCCCACATGGGCGGGCTTTTCCTGCACAATGGGGTTTTTCCTGCTTTTCCTTGCCATATTAAACCGCCTCCTTTGTGGTTTCCAGCCTTGCCTTTGCCTGCTGGTATTCAAGCTGGTAACGGAATGTGATTTTCAGATTGTTCTTGCCCTCCACATGGATACACTGGATCAGGGTGATAACGGCCCGTCTGTCCAGGGATGTCATGGTGGAAAACTCCTTGAAATGCTGTGTCCAGCGCAGCCGGTCATTGGTGTTGGCGCTGGCCTGCTCCATTTCTTTCCGCAGGCTTTCAATGGCTTCCCGCCGCTGTTCAATCTGCTTGGTATACTGGTTTTTCAGGTCGCGGTATTCCTTTTTGTCAAGAAAGCCGCTGACGAAGTTTTCATACAAAGCCGCCTTAAACTGCATAGCCTTTTCAAGCTGTACCTCATTTTCCGCAATCTGCGATTTGAAACCGGCAATCAGTTCCTGATTGATCTGTTCCTCACTGATGCTGTCCAACAGCTTTTCCAGCGATACCACGTTGCGGATATGGGCTTGCAGGCTTTCCAGGACGCAGGCGGTCAGTTCATCCTCCCGCAGCATGGTAGGGTGTTCGCAGCCGTGCTTTTTTCCGGTGGGACAGTGATAATAAATATACTTTTTACCCTTGACGGTATTGGTTTTTCGCGTCATACGTCCGCCGCAGGAGCGACAGATTAAGATGCCGGAAAACAGATAAACCGCATCCCCGTCCGGCGCTGTCCGGGTGTCCAGCCCCATGATTTTCTGCACCAGTTCAAAGTCCTGCTTGCGGATAATCGGGGCATGGGCGTTTTCGGTGCGTATCCATTCTTCGGCAGGCTTTTCAATGATGTCCTTGATTTTGTGGTTATGAGTGCTTTGTTTGCCTTGCAGCAGGACGCCAGTATAGGTTTCGTCCTGCAAGATACGCAGGATGGCATGGGCCGACCATTTTGCTTTCTGGCTGTCCGCATAGCCCTTTTTCGGATGTGGCAGGCCCCGGCTGATTTTATAGGCCAGCGGGGAGGGAATGCCCAGACGGTTCAGTTCGTCCGCGATCCGTTTGGCGCTGGCCCCGTCAATGCGGCGACGGAAAATGTCCCGCACAACCCGCGCCGTGTCCTCGTCAATTACAAGCTGGTTTTTGTTTTCCTGGTCTTTCCGGTAGCCGTACACCGGGCAGGCTCCCACATATTCCCCGTTTTTGCGCTTGCTCAGTAAAGCGCTGCGCGTTTTCACCGAAATGTCACGACAATAGGTGTCGTTGAGAAGATTTTTCAGGGAAATGTTCAAATCATCGCCGTTATGTTCATTGGCGGTGTCAATGCCGTCATTGATTGCGATAAACCGTACCCCGTAGGCGGGGAAAATCTGGCGCAGGTAACGCCCGGTTTCGATGTATTCACGCCCCAGGCGGGACAGGTCTTTGACAATCACGCAGTTAATGGTTCCCTGGGTGATGTCCTGCATCATTTCCTGAAATGCGGGCCGGTCGAACAGAACGCCGCTGTAACCGTCGTCCACTCGCTCGTTTACCAGCGTAATGTCAGGGTGGGCGGCTACAAAGTCCTCCACCAGTTTTTTCTGGTTGGTAATGCTGTCGCTTTCCTCGCTCTGGTCAGCCGTATAGGAAAGCCGCAGGTATGCCGTTGCATCGTATTTTGCCATAAAAAAATCACTCCTTTGAAATTTACGGACTTTCCCCATAAATCAAAGAGTGATTCGGATTTACCTGATGCAATTCTTTTTCCACTGTCAGTATAGCACAGGCAGGCGGGGAAGTCAACACGTTAAAGTGCTAAATCAAAACTTGTTTCAGGCAGTCCTCCAAAGATACGCCGTTTTCCGCAAACTGCGCGTGGACAGTAAATTTGCCGCACTTGAAATGGCAGGGGTTCTTAATCTGACGGAGAAATTCTGCCACCCGTTCCTCCCTGGGCAGGCTCTGATCCACGGATATGTCACGAATATCGACCAGCGCAGTATCGGGCTGGTTGTTTGCTGCGTCCTGCATCGTCATGGTTTGCTCCTCCTCTATGAATGAAAAGGACCGCAGACGGGATAGTCTGCGGCTCCTATGTACGTTTTCCCATCAGCCCTTGAAGCGGTAGGGCAGCTTGCGCCCGCCGCGCTGCTGGGTGTTATACTTTTCCAGAATGACGCGGGCGAACCGGAGGGCGGCTTTATTGGTGGAGAAGTCCATCTTGCCGCGCCGGATGATTTCCTCCGGGTCAACCGCAGACAGCCGCTTGATGAAAGAGCGGTCGTCCAGTTCGGTTTCATAGGTTTTCAGAAACAGCGCCATGCCGGAGAGCATAGACGCACGGAGGGAGATGGACGCGCCGTGCCATGTGCTGTCCAGTAATACCAGCAGGCGGGAAAAAGCCGCTCCGCCCAGCAGACGGTAGGCGTTGATGATTGCGCGGGTAGAGAGGATTTCATAAGCGTCGCCGCTTTTCTTATCCAGCACCCACACAAAGCCCGCCGCCTCCACAAGCCGCTTGATTTCCAGCACCTCGGCATCCGTGCCGGACTCCAGCAGGGCTTTTGTGGCGTGGGAGAGCCGCAGCCGGCCTTTGGACTGATCCAGCTTGAAATACAGTTCGGCTTCCTGCTCGTAACTCAAACCGGTATAAATCAGGCAGGGGACGGTTACATTGCCGCCGTCTGCCATCTTCCGCATGGCGGCGATCCGGTGCTGCCCGTCCACCACGTTAAACTTGCCGTCCCGGAAGCTGACTACCAGAGGGGTCAGCAGGCGGTCGTCCCACTTGGCGATCAGGCGGTCAACGTCCTCCGGCTCCACGGGCCGCTGGTAGGGCAGGCCGGAAGTAAGCTGGTTGCTGGATAAGTCGCGCTGTACGCCGGGGTTCGCATACTGTGTTTCTGTTAAAAGGTTCTGCTGTTCCGTGCGCTCCGTACCGGGCGGACGGCGTTTTTTTCGATAACTGCTCATACATTTATTGTCCTTTCTATTTGATTTAATAAGTCCGCCATTGCGGAAGAAATGCTTTCAAAACGCTGCCGGACAAACTCAAACTGCACTTTGGAGATGTGGGGGAACACGATAGTACAAAAGGGGTCGTGATACCACGCGAAGCCTTTATGAAAGGTCTGCACAAAGCCGTCAATGTCTGCCAGGAGCGTATCCGGCGTGTAGCTGCAATCCTTGTCGGGATTTTTCAGGTCGGCTATGGATTCCTCCAAGGTGTCATAGTGTTTGTCGCCCAGCGAATAGGGAACCGTGGGCGATGCCGGCGGTTCTGTAACCGGCTCTGCGGCCCGTTCCGGCGGTTTGGATGGTTTTGGCGGTTCTGCCGGGGGAAATTCGTCTGCTGACCTGATTTCCCCAGCCGCCAGCTGCGCGGCGGCTTGTTCCTGCTGTTCCGGCTCCATGCGGGACAGCTTTACCAAGTCCTTTTTCTTGATTTTGCGGTCGGCATCCTGAATGATTTCCTGCGCCCTTGGGGTCATATCCCTTGCAATCTGGATTTTTTCCTCCACGGAACGGGTTGAAATGCCCAGCTTGTCTGCTGTGTCGCGTACAAAAGATTTGTCAGAATCAGAACGCGCCCGGCGCGTTCTGATTTTTTCACTCTTTCGGTCGCCGCCGTTTTTCACCTGCGGATGCAGCATTTCATAGATTTCCTTGCGCCGCAGAAGCAGCTTTCCAAACTCCAGGGTTTCCAGATCAGCCCGCACAAAGTTCTCGTCTATCTCGGCAAGTTCCGCCTGCAAGCCCTCCAAACTGCTGACATTGCACTCGATTTCCGCCCAGCCAAGCAGCTTTGCCGCTTCCAGCCGGTGCAGTCCGGCAATCAGGATATAGTCCCGGTCAACCGTGATGGGGTTTAACAGCCCCACCGCCGAAATGCTGTCCGCCAGTTCCCGCACGGCATCCGGGAGGGCTTCCCGCCGTCCTGAATTGACCTGGATGCGGTCAATGTTTACCTGCATTTTTATCACCTCTTTCGGCCACAGCCGCTTTATTTGTTTTTCCTGCCGGATGAAACACGTTGCGCCGCCGGTTTGCCTGGTGGCGTAAAGTCTTGCATCCCGCAAGAAAGGAGAAGCCCGCGCGGTCTGTTTTGCGCCCCCATTCTGTGAGGGAATGTGACCGGCGCGGGTTCCTCTTTGATGCCTTTCTTAAAAATCTGTGCCGTATTATCAGGCGGCATGACCGCCTTACTGCTCATCCCCGGCACGGGAGTATGCAAGCCCGGTGTGGCACTCCGGCGCGATACCGACAGACGGCGGCGGCAGGTGACGAAGCTGCCCATACCAGTCCCTCAGTACCTCCCTTTTACCCTGCGATACGGGTGTTTGCGGTGCATCCCGCGTCTGCGGCGCTGCCATGCGCCGGACAGCCATGCCGGTATCGCTCGTGCCTTTGATGTGATCGGTTTGACGGACAGGGGCAGAGGTTTTCACCCCCTTTCGCTGTCCCTGGCCGCAGGCAGTCGTGGCGTGGAATGGCTGATGCAGGATGC
>CAJTUD010000093.1:0-1538 GCA_910579725.1 uncultured Oscillospiraceae bacterium
CGGACGGCGGGCTGGCCAGCCCTCTTCCGGAGGGCACGCAGCTGTTGGAGCTGGAGATCCGGGACCGGACGGCCTACGTGGATCTGGATGGCGGACTGCGGGAACTCTCCGGCGTGGAGCTGGCGCTGGCAGACTATTGCCTGACGCTGACGCTGACAGGCCTGGGCAGTATCCGGGCGGTAACAGTCACCGCTCAGGGCAGGGCCGTGGGGCAGCAGCCCAAGCAGGTGTTCTATGAGCGGGACGTGATGCTCTCCGACCGGGACGATCTACTGCAAACAGTGGAGGTGAAGCTGCATTTTCTCAACGCCGGCGGCGCGCTGGCGCCGGAAATGCGGACGCTGTCGCTGTACGAGGGGCAGACCCTGGCGGAGGCGCTGGTTGCGGCGCTGCTGGAGGGGCCGGAGAGCCGGGAGCTGTTCCGGGCCATTCCGGAGGGCTTCGCGGTAAACTACGTCCGGGTGGACAACGGGATCTGCCATGTCAGCCTGCCGTCGGCTTCTCTGGAACTGCTGCCGGAGGATGAGCAGGCCCAGCGTATGATCCTCTGGTCCCTGGCGGATTCGCTGTACTCCATTTCGTCCATTGAGGAAATCCGGCTGCTGGCGGACGGCGAGGAGCTGAAGATGTTTGGCCAGATTCCGGTGGAAGTCATCGGTGTCAGGCCCCAGGGATAGTCCGCGCTTCTGTCTGGAGAGCGCGGGGCCCGTTCCGGCAAGGCTGGAATGCGGCCGGCATCAAGTAATGTGAAAAAGCGGGAGGCGAAGGACCATGTGGCTTCTGTTTGCGCTGTTGTCCGCGCTGTTCGCAGCGCTGACGTCAATTTTGGCAAAGATCGGGATTGAAAACGTCAATTCTCATCTGGCTACGGCCATCCGCACAGTGGTGGTGGTGGCCATGTCCTGGGGGATGGTGTTTCTGACCCACGCCCAGAGCGGGCTGTCGGGGATCGGCAGGCGGAGCTGGATTTTTCTGATTCTCTCCGGACTGGCCACGGGAGCGTCCTGGCTGTGCTACTACCGGGCGATGCAGCTGGGGGAGGTTTCCAAGGTTGTGCCGGTGGATAAGCTAAGTATTGTGCTCACCTTCGTGCTGGCGGTGGTGTTTCTGCATGAGAAAATGGGGGTGAAGTCTCTGCTGGGCTGCGCCCTGATTACCATCGGGACGCTGCTGATGATCCTGTGAGGCGTGAGCCGCAGGAAACTGCAAAAGAAGAAAAAGGGAGGAAGGGACCATGTGGACTTGTCCGAAATGCGGCAGGGAGTTTGCCCGCCGGAACCAGGAGCACTACTGCGGAGCGGCGCCGGGAACGGTGGACGAGTATATCGCCGCCCAGCCGGAGGAGAGCCGCCGGTTTCTGGAGGCGGTGCGCGGCGCCATCCGCGCCGCGCTGCCAGACGCCCGGGAGCGGATCTCCTGGAGCATGCCCACCTACTGGAAGGGGCATAATATCATTCACTTCTCCCGGGCGAAGGCCCATATCGGACTGCACCCGGGACCGGAGGCGGTGGAGCGGTTTCAGGACCGGCTGGAGGGGC
>CAJTUD010000093.1:1548-3698 GCA_910579725.1 uncultured Oscillospiraceae bacterium
AGCAAAGGCACCATCCGGATTCCCTACCGCGAGCCCCTGCCTCTGGAGCTGATAGGAGACATTGCCAGATGGTGCGATGAAACAGGGCATCACCCCTGATTATAGCAGCGTTCAGCATTCCTGACAAAACTTTGCTCCCTTTTACCTTTCGTGTTGATGAAAGTCTGGTTTCTTAGTTTTTCCAGCCAATTACTATACAGGCAATTGCTTGCAACGGATAGCTGCCTGATAAATCGAAATTTAGTTATTTTGGCTATTTATAAAATCATCCACATTTTCGGTTCGTATGTCGATATATGGTTTATCGTCTAAAAACTCATGATCATATGGTTTTAAAACCAAACGCATATACAGAGGAGCAGTTTGTGTATCTCCGCCACCAATCACAAGACAATAATTTTCGTCTATTTCGTAGAAGTAGATATATAGCCCCGAACCGATGTCTGTATGACGATATAGTTCAAAATCGCTCCAAGACAGGGCGTCCCCTTTTTTCGCCAGTTCTTTGACTTTTTCAAGGGTCAGTTCCTCCCATTGAGGTTCTGTTACAGGCGGATCAGATGGATTGGAGACCGAATACCACGTTCCATCCATCCAAAGATAGCATCTGTCCTGCCCGTTAACGACGTAAGAAAAGCTCGGATGGTCTGTGCCCGTCATATTAAAACTATATGCTTCTCCGCCGCTCTCGTTGCCGGGGGAGTTCCCTGCTTCAAAGGAAACCGTCCTGTAATTCAACCCTAAAACCCAGTTCTTCAAAGACTCCAATTCATCACTATTTGCTGTCCAAAGCGACTCAGTGCCACTGATTATATGCGTAATCTCAACATCTGTCACAGAATCAGCAATAGAAATTGGGTTGTCAGAATCAGAGTTTGGGCCGGATGTTCCGCAGGCGGCAAGCGTCAAAAGAAAACCCAGTGTTAAAAATAGAATCAGTTGTTTTTTCATGACAAACAACCTCCATAAAACTTAGATATTTGTATAGACGCAAAATCATCAAGGAAGTTCCATCCAAATTCCAGCTTATCGCTTCAATTATATCACAGGTTATTTTCAACTTTAACCTATGATTCGTTAAATTGCCTAAGTTTTGAGCCAACAACATAAAAGGTAAAAGGGACAAACTTTGCGGGCGCAAATGGCGCATGGCCGGCCTTGTGCTGGAGCTCGTTTGGAACCCTTCTGTTTTCAGGAAAATGGGCAGCGCCGCTTTCTCCGCCGGAAAACCTGGGTCAGAATACCCAGCGTCCGGTCGAACAGCAGAAACACCCCGCAGCCGAAGGCCAGCAGGCCCGCCAGCATCCAGCCGGAGTACTCTTTGAACTCCTCTGCCACCGCCTCCAGGCGGAACAGAAACAGAAGCGAGGCGTACATGGCCGTCACGGGCAGACAGAACGCCCCGGCCTTGGCCGCCAGCCGCGGCAGGAGCGGCAGCTTCTCCAGCCGTGGCCTCAGAGCGGGATACCAGCCCAGAAACAGGTACAGCAGCGCCGGCTCCTTGTCCACGCAGAGCATCAGCCCCAGCGACGCAGCGGCGGCGTATGCCGTCAGGGCAGCCTTGGGGCCGTAATCACAGAGAACGGGCAGCAGGCAGACCATGGCCAGCATGGGGCAGGCGAAGGCGGCCAGCGGAATGAGGCTTCCCAGAGACAGTATCGCGGCGGACAGGGCGGCCAGCAGCCCGCACAGGGCGGTCTGCCGGCTTTTCTGCCGGAACTGGCGGTATGCATTCATAGATATCCTCCTGATGGACGGCCGGACCGGCGGTGCGCAGCGCACCAGCCGGTCCGGCTTTTGTATACTTCCCCGATGAAAACGGGCGGCTATAAGAGCGCGTCAGAACCGCTCCTCCAAAAATTTCTTTGCCTCTGCGGAGCCGTTTTCCGCAGCGGCTTCCAGCCAGCGGCGGGCTTTTTTAGGATTTCTGGTTTCGGCCCGGCCGCCGTAGTACATATAGCCGCACTTCAGCTGGGCCTCCACGGAGCCCTGCTTGGCTGCCTGCTCATACCAGGAAAGGGCCCGCTTCATATCGATCTCCGCGCCCCGGCCCTCCTCGTAGATCGAGGCGCAGGCCATCTGGCTGTTCATGTGTCCCTGCTTGGCCGCCCGCTTGTACCAGGCCAGCGCCGCGCGGTCATTCACCCCGG
>CAJTUD010000093.1:3718-3935 GCA_910579725.1 uncultured Oscillospiraceae bacterium
CATCTGGCCGCAGAGAAACTGGGATTCGGCATGTCCCTGCTCCGCCGCCTGGAGGAAGCGCTCCAGGGCCGTTTCATAGTCCCCTGCCCGGTAGGCTTCCGCCCCGGCGGCAAAGGGGGCGGGAGGCTCCGGCGGGGCTGCGGTCTCCGCGGCCGTATCCGAAGCCGGGGGCGGAACGGACGGCTCCGCCTGGGGCAGGGGAGACGCGGTCTCCGGT
>CAJTUD010000093.1:3986-7755 GCA_910579725.1 uncultured Oscillospiraceae bacterium
GCCGGGTGGCCTGCAGAAACGGGAGCTTTGACATGTATTCTTTCAGCATGGCTTGGTGTTCCACCTCTCTGTCCCTTGACGTTTGTGCAGGGACTATTATAAGCAAGAGGAGGAAAAATGTCAACTTTTTACCCGCTTCCTCTTTTTGCGCCCACTTACGCCTGGGCGGCCCACCGGATCACTGGAACCAGATACTCCCGGCTGGTCCCGTCGAAGGACCGGGAAATCCCCTCCAGCATCTCCTGCTTGCCCTCCTGCCGTTTCAATACCGCCCGGAGCGCAGCCATCATGGCCCGGTCTGCCGCTCCCATATGCTCGTAGTCCAGACCGCCCTGGCAGTAGAACCCCTGAATCTCCGGCGTACCGCCGAACAGAGTGTTCATGCTCTCCGGCTGTCCGGGGAATCCGGTGGGGGCGCAGCCCACCGCCACGGCGGCGATCCGCTTGCCGCGCAGAGAGGGGAGCTGCTTTTTCAGCCAGTTCAGGCCGGCCATCTGGCCGGCGTAGAGTCCGCCGGTGAGAATGATAACGTCATATTCCTCCAGATTTTCCTTCTTCCGCTCCCGGAAGGGAAGGACCTTGCAGTGCAGCTCCTCTGCCAGCCATTGGGCGTATTGCTGGGAGAAGCCGGTTTTGCTGCGGTAAATAACGATAGCTTTCTTCATTGTGTATCCTCCTTTTTCCGTAGCCGCCTCCGGCCCGGCCAACTGTATTCCTTCCGCGGTATTTTGTGCCGGCCGCATTGCTGTGACAGCGCCGGCTCCCGGATGCAGTCTTTCCGCCCGGGTGCGGATTTTCATGGCTGCGGCCTCTGCTCGTAATTTTTCCGGAACTGCTCCACATGGGCCCGGATAAAGGGCCGGGCCTCCTCAAAGCTGTCGCAGGTGTGGATCAGCATGAACATGGGGCCATGGAACTCTGCCGCCACCGTCTCCGGGTCTTCCCGCCGGAGGTCTCCGGCGTCCATCAGGGCGGAGAAGACAGAGGCCTGCACCTGGACGCACTTGTCCCGGTACAGCTGCCGGTAGATGTCCCGGCAGCGGGAGTCGGCGTACTGACTGACCAGCAGCAGGCGGCGGAACCGGGCATTCCAGGGATCGTCAAAGAAGAAGCGGAAGGTCCGCTCAATGAGCTCCTGCAAAAGCTCCATTCCGATGCCCTGATACATGGAGGCGTCGTCTCCCTGCTGGAAGGGCAGCGCCCTCTGGCGGAAATAGAGCTCCGACTGCTGAACGCAGAAGTCCACAATGCCGTCAAAAATGGCTCGTTTGTTCTCAAAATGGTTATACAGCGAGCTCTCCCGGATGCCCACCGCCCGGGCGATATCGCGGACGGACACGCCGTCGTAGCCCTGCCGGGAAAAAAGCTCCAGGGCGGTTTCAACAATTTTTTCCTTGGTCGTCATGCCGGTCTCCTTGCGAACGGTTGTTAGTATGGTGACAGTATACTAACGATTGTTCGTTTTGTCAAGGATGATTTTGAAAAAGCCTGTTGACTTTTTCGGCCATTTGTTCTATACTACAAAAAGAACGAATGTTTTGGATTTGGGAGGCGAGTGGGCGCTGTGGATGTGATGGACAAGCTGACCATTTTGACCGATGCCGCCAAATATGACGCGGCCTGCACCTCCAGCGGGGCGCAGCGGCGGCATAAGGCCGGATATATTGGCAATACGTCCTCCTCGATAGCAGGGTGCTGTCATACCTTTTCCGGGGACGGGCGGTGTGTGACGCTGCTGAAGGTGCTGATGACCAACTGCTGCGTCTATGACTGCAAATACTGTGTGAACCGCTGCTCCAACGATTCCCGGCGGGCAGTGTTCACGCCGGAGGAGCTGGCGGAGCTGACCATCCAGTTTTACCGGCGGAACTATATCGAGGGGCTGTTTCTGTCCTCCGGCGTGCTGGTCAGTCCGGACTATACCACCGAGCGGATGATCCGCTGTCTGGACTTATTGCGCAATCACTACCGTTTTAACGGCTATATCCACGCAAAGGCCATCCCTGGCACGTCGCCGGAGCTGGTTTCCCGGCTGGGATTACTGGCGGACCGGCTGAGCGTGAATATCGAGCTGCCCTCGGAGCAGGGACTGACCACCCTGGCCCCGAACAAGACCCGAAAGTCCATTTTCAGGCCCATGGGGCTGATTCAGAGCACCCTGCGGGAAAACAGGGAGGAACTGGTGAAATACCGGCACACGCCCCGCTTTGCCCCCGCCGGACAGAGCACCCAGATGATCATCGGAGCCACGCCGGATTCGGACCGGCACATCCTGTCCCTGACCCAGTCGCTGTACGACAAATACAGCCTCAAGCGCGTGTTCTACTCCGCCTATGTACCGGTGGTGGAAAACACGCTGCTGCCCGCCCTGGATACCAAGCCGCCCCTTCTGCGGGAGCACCGGCTTTACCAGGCCGACTGGCTGCTGCGGTTCTACGGCTTCCGGGCGGAGGAGCTTCTGGATGAGGACGACCCGAATTTCAATCCCCTGGTGGACCCGAAGTGCAGCTGGGCGCTGAAGCATCCGGAATTCTTCCCGGTGGAGGTGAATACCGCCAGCCGGGAGGAGCTGCTGCGGGTGCCGGGCGTGGGAACTGTGTCTGCCAAGCGGATTCTCTATGCCCGGAGGGCCCGGAAGCTGGAGCACGAGGACTTGCGGAAGATAGGTGTCGTGATGAAGCGGGCCCAGTATTTCATCACCTGCAAGGGACGGGTGATGGATGGGGTGAAGCTCCGGCAGGACAGCATTCTGCGGAATCTGATGGCCGCGGAGCGGGCTTCGCTGCCGGGGGCAGAGCTGGAGCAGCTGAGCCTGTTTGGCCACGCGGGATAGAAGAAAAAAGGGCGGCGGCAAAAAATTTTTTGGAAATTCAGGGAGGTAATTGGAAATGAGTGAGGCGCTGTTGGGCAACGTGATGGTGGACTGCGGGGACGCGGAGGAGCTGCAAAGGTTTTACGGGGAGCTTCTGGGCTGGGAACAGTGCCGGATGTTTGGATGCCGCGCTGTGCGCAGCTCCGGCGGAACTGTGTTCCTGTTTGCCGGGGAGGAGGACTATGTGCCGCCGGTGTGGCCGGAGGAGGAGGGGCGGCAGCAGAAGCAAATGCACTTTGATTTCCAGGTGGAGAATGTCCCGGAGGCGGTCAGGCGGGCGGAAGCCTTGGGAGCTGTGAAGGCGAGGACGCAATTTGGCGGCGAGGACTTTGTCACCATGCTGGACCCTGCCGGACATCCCTTCTGCTTGTGCTGGAAAAGCGAAACCATGGAGGCGGAAAGAATCATTCAAGAGCTGTGGCAGGCTGGCGCGGATCAGGACGAAGAGGCTCTGGCCCGGTTTTTCACCCCAGACGCGGAGATTTTCTGGCCCAACACCGGCGAGCGGTTTGATCTGGCGGGGTATCTCCGGGCGAACTGCGATTACCCCGGTCAATGGCGGGGCGAGATGGAAAAAGTGGCGGCAGATGGCAGCTATTCCATAGCGCGAGTCTGGTCCCAGGAGGGCGAGGCGGCCCGCGCGGTGACATTTTATCAGTGGAAGAATGGAAAAATCGTTCAGATGACGGAGTATTGGGGCGATATTGGTCCGGTTCCGGAGTGGCGGAAGGGATTAGGGGAAACTTGCGGCTATGGATGTGATTTACCGGTATGACGGAACCTTTGAAGGGTTCCTTTGCTGCGTGTTCGACAGCTATGTGAATAAAGAATACCCCGCCCGGTTTTGAACCGCCCCGTATTGTGCGGACAGCACAAAAAGGCCCCTGGTAGGAAATA
>CAJTUD010000094.1 GCA_910579725.1 uncultured Oscillospiraceae bacterium
ATGCGGCGGCCCAGCTCCTGGGCGATGCGCTCCCGCAGCTCCGCGGCGGCGGCCCGGGTATAGGTGATAATCAGGAAATCGTCCAGATCCGCCTGCTCTTCTCCCAGTACCCGGCGGAACAGCCGCTCTACCAGCACCCGGGTTTTGCCGCTGCCAGCGGCGGCGGATACCAGCACCCGTCCTCCCCGGTCCTCCACCACCTGCCGCTGGCTGCCGGTTAATTGGATTGCCATGGCCACCCCTCCTCTCCCGTCATCACGCTGATCTGTCCCCAGAACTCCTCCGGCTTTACCGGGCGCAGAGGCCTGCACCGGTCCCCGCCCTCCCCGTCGGTAAAATTGCAGGCGGAGGCAAACTCGCAGTAGACGCAGGCGTTGTCGCTCTCGCTGGAGAAGCAGGGGTCGGCGTCAATGACGCCTTCCCGGAGCTCCCGGGCAATTTTCTTCAGCAGGTGATCCACATACCGCTCCAGCTTGCCCAGCTCCTCGGCGGAGGCCAGTCCGCCGCAGACGCCGCCCCGTCCTACAGACAGCGGCAGGAACCGCGGCTCCTCCAGGGCGCTGTGCTCCATGGCCCGGAGCACCTCCGGCCGGGAAAGCACCAGCCCGCTCCGGCGCAGCTCCCTGTCCAGGGCAGCCTGAAGCTCCTGCGGGGAAGTGCCCCGGGGCTTGCTGACCAGCACATCCCGGGCGGGCAGGTACAGCACGCCCGCCGGTATGATTTCATGGCCGAAGAGCGCCTGCCCCTCCCGCTTGAGTGCGAACAGATACAGCAGCATCTGAATGTTCAGTCCGTGGCAGACATCGCTGAGGCTGAAGGACTTTTTCCCGGACTTGTAGTCCACCACCCGCAGGTACAGCTTTCCCTCCGACAGCCAGCCGTCCACCCGGTCCACTCTTCCCGCCACGGTGAGAGACGCTCCCCCGACCCGGACGGAGATGGGAGGCATGGCCTCTCCCTCCCCGAACCCCAGCTCGAAGGCCACAGGCACAAAGTCGGAGCTGGCCAGCTCCCCGGCCACGTTGGACACAATGGTCTTCACCGTCTTGCGCAGACGGCGGAAGAGATACTTGAAGCGCTCGTCCCGCTTGTCAAAGCCGGGCAGGGATTGATCCATGTACGATTGCACCGCCTCGTCGGTGAGGCATCCCAGCTCCCGCTCCCCCACTTGGGCAAACCCGCCCCGCTCCATGACGGCGCTGGTCACACGTTCCAGAATGAAATGAAGAAACGATCCCACCCGGGACGCATCGAACCCCGCGGGCGTCCTCTCCCGGGCCCGGAGTCCATAGCGCATGAAGTAGGAAAAGTGGCAGGAATTGATCTGGTCGATGCGGCTGGCAGACATGCGGCAGCTGGAGCCGTACAGCACCTCCACCGCCGAAGGGGAAAGCCGTCCCCGGTTCATACCCGCGGCCCTCTCCATGGCGGCCAGAGCCGCCCCATACCTCCCTGTCTCCGCGAAATAGCTCCACAGCGGCCCCCCCTGCTCCCCGCCCGCCAGCTCCAGGGCGGGCAGCGGCGCGGTGAGGCGGCGGAAACGGACGCCGCCGTCCCCGCTCTCCTTTACTCCCGGCAACAGCGTCCGGGTCCGTCCCACTACAAAAGATGGCCGCAGCGCAGTTCCGCTCAGGTCCGCCCCCGGCCAGGAGATGAACAGCCGCTCCGACGGCTGGGCCAGCGCGGCATACAGGTTTTGCAGCTCCAAATGGAATGCCTCCATGCCGCTGGGAGCCAGTTCGATACCGTTTTCCAGCAGCCGCTCCCGGTCCTCCCGGGTGAAAAGCCCCGTACCTGCCTGCACAGCGGGCAGCACATGGTCGTTTGCCCCCATCAGAAACAGCACCTTGATCCGATGCCGGTCGTTGCGGGTAATCTGGCTGGCCTGAACCTGGTCCAGGGATACGGGGATAGTGCCCACGTCGTATTGCGTCAGCACCAGCTTGAGAAGCCGGGTGAACTCCTCTCCGTCCAGAGGCATATCCCCCAGCATATCCGCGAACTGATCCATCACGCCGCACAGCAGCTCCCACAGCTGGCCGTACTCCCGGGCCCGCTGGAGCTCTCCCAGCTCCTCCAGCCGGGCGGTGCGCTCCTCCAGCTGCCGGGCCAGCCCCAGCTCCTCCAGAAAGTCCCACAGCACCCGCAGCTTGCCGGCGGCTCCCTCCTGCTCCTTCAGTCCCAGGGCCAGACGGCTTAGGGGTCCCTGTATCCGGCGGCGGACGGCGTTGATCTCCGCCAGGGCAATCTCCTGCGCACTGGTGAACTCCTCCAACCAGCCGTCCGGGTTGGCGGTCCAGTCCTCCTCCCGGATCCACATGGACCCGTGAACGTCCCAGGTGATGACGTAGTTCTCCAGCTGGTCGCACTCTCCGTCGGTGATGCCCGCCAGCCCGGTTTTCAGCCAGCGGAACATGTCCTCGTACTCGTATCCGCCCGTTACCGCGTCCAGCGCTCCGGCCAGCAGGCTCAGCACCGGCTTTTCCAGCACGTCGCTGCGGCGGCTGAGATATACGGGAATGCCGAAGCGCTCGAACACATTCTCGATGGTGGCGGCATATTCGTCCAGGTTCCGGGCCGCCACGGCGATGTCCCGGAACCGGCATCCAGTCTCCCGCACCAGCTCCAGGATTTTTGCCGCCGCGTACTCCGTCTCCGCGAACATATTCTCCGCCTTTACCAGCTCCACACCCCCGCAATCCCCCGCCCAGGGCTCCACCGGTCCGAAAAACCGCTGCGCCAGATACTCCAGGGCGGTTTCCGGCGGCCTGACAGCCATGATTTCCACCGTACAGGGCACGCCGCAGTCCGCGGCAAGACGCTCCAGGCGGCTCCGGGCCAGAATGCTCTGCCGGAACATATCCAGATCGCTGCCGTCTCCCAGCAGCGTCGCCGTCACCGACCCCGCGGTCCGCAGCAGAATTTCCAGCACCTTCAGTTCCTGGGCGGTGAAGTAGGTGAAGCCGTCCAGATACACATTCTTTCCGGCCCCATAGCCGGATTCCTCCAGATGGTCGATGAGTTTCTCCATCTGATCCCGGCGGTCTGTTCCGCTCTGGTGGAGCCGGGCGAGGTAGGCGGCGTAGATCAGTGCCACGTCCCGCGCCTTTTCCCCGCTCATCCCCTCCAGGGCCGGCGCTATCTCCCCCAGGGTCTCCGGTTTCACCCGGCAGGCAGTCAGCTCGTCGCACAAGGCCACCAGCTCCTGAAGAAACGGAGCACGCCGGGAGGGCCGGGCGTACACTGTCAGCTGCGGCGCTGCCTCCCGCAGGGCCAACTGCATCAGCAGCAGCTTGCCCCCCGCGTCCAGAGTCCCGTCCGCCAGCGCTCCGGTTCGTTCCAGCACCCGTGTGGCCAGCTGCCGCAGGCTCAGCACCTCCGCATACCGGGAGGCCCCCGGGCCGCATACCCGGCAGAGGTCCCGCTCCGACCCGTGGGAGGCATGCTCCGGCACCAGCAGCAGCGCAGGCGCACGCCGGTCCCTGATCTCCTCCAGCACCCTCCGGGATTTCCCTGTGTTGGCCCGTCCCATCCAGATTCGCAGCATGGCCGCCCCTCCATCGTTTGGTTGATTTGTTGGATTCAGTATATCAGATAGCGATGCCGCCTTCAACCTGTCCCGCAAAAAATTCCCCCGGCCGCTCAGGCCCGGTCTTGAAAAAATGCGGCGGGCTGTGTATAATTAAAGCGGCATTGCCAAAACTGACCTTGTGTCAAGAAAGGATGAGAAAGCGAGAATGAGAAAAAAACTTTTATCCCTGCTGTTGATCTTATCCCTGCTGATGTCCCTGAGCCCGGCAGCCCTGGCGGCAGAGGAGGAGGCTCGGGAGACCGATTTCTTCACCGACCAGTACCACGCCGACGTGGATTACGCCGACATGGCGTACCGCCGCATTGACAGCGAGCCGATTCTGAAGGAAATGGAGGAAATCCGGGCGCTGTTATCCGACGGCGCAAATGAAAAGAAGGTGGAGGAGACCTTCCAGAAATTTGCCGGTCAATTTCTGGAAATTGTCACCATGTACCAGCTGCTGAACATCCGGACCTATCAGGATGTCACCGACAGCGAAGCGGCGGCGGAGCTGGAGTACGCCGACAGCTTGTACATGACCGTCGCCGACGCGCTGATCCTGCTGATTCAGGATATTCTGGAATCCCCCTGCGACAGCTTCCTGCGCGAGCAGCTGACGGCAGAGGACGTGGCGTATTACACCGAGTATGAAGCCCTGACCGAGGAGCAGATCACCCGTTCTGCCAAGGAGACCTCTCTGGAAAACGAGTACATGTCCGCCGCCTTCCAGATCTATACCGCCGAATATGAAGGCCGGAAGTGGGACGACGCTTCCGCTGCTGCGGCCCTGGCCGCCGGTGAGCTGGACCAGGAGACCTATACCACCATCTCCCGGGCCATTGCCAAAAACCAGAACGCCGCCATTGGTGATATTTATCTGCGGATGGTCTCCCTCCGCAAGGAGATCGCCAAGAGCTACGGCTATGACAATTACGCCGACTATGCCTATACCGAGATTTACCAGCGCGACTACACCCAGCAGGAGATTCGCTCCTTCCATCAGGCGGTGAAGGAGTATATCGTTCCCCTGTACAACGCGCTGTATCCCCTGTACTATTATGAGTCCGACGATCCCGCTTTCTCTGGAGACTACGCGGGCGACATCGCGCTGGACATGATCGAGCCCTATATCAGCCGGCTTTCCAGCGAATTGGCCGAGGCATTTTCCTACATGCGGGATCACGGCCTTCATGACAGCGGCTACAGCGACACCAAGAGCGACGGCGGCTTCACCACCAATCTGGACAGCTATGGCGCGCCCTTTTATTTCAACGCGCCGTATGGAGACGTCTTCGATCTGACCACCGCAATCCATGAGTTCGGCCACTACAACAATTTTTATTGGCAGCCCTCCGGCTGGAACGACGGCAGCAAGTCCATCGACATCGCCGAGGTTCATTCCCAGGCGCTGGAGCTGTTTTTTACCCGCTTCTATGAGGAGATCTTTGAAAGCGAGGATTCCGCCGCCGCCGTACAGGACTATTTGATTCTGACCATGCTGTCCAGCGCCATCATCAACGGCTGCCTCCATGATGAGCTCCAGCAGTATGTCTATGCCACCGATAACGTCACCCTGGATCAGATCAATCAGGAGTTCTGCCGCCTGTGTAAAGATTACGGCCTGATCCCCGAGGACGACGAGCGTACGGAGATGTACAGCTGGTATCAGATTCCGCACACCTTCACCAGTCCCTGCTACTATATCAGCTACGCTGTCTCCGCGGCGGGAGCTTTCGCTTTCTGGCTGAACGCTCAGGAGGATTATTTTACCGCTGTGGACGACTATCTGAAGTTCACCGCCCTGGATTCCACCTATGGATTCCAGGAGAGTTTTGAAGAGCTGGATATGGAATCCCCTATTGATCCTGCGTATGTGGAGGATCTGGCGGACACCCTGTGGGAGGCCCTGGAAATCGACCAGCGCAGCGAAGCGCTGCCGCCGGTGGATCTTGCCGGAAACGAGTGGTTTGCTTCCGCCGCCGCCGCGCTGTACGCCGCCGGTATCATTACCAAGGACGAGGCAGGGTGCATTTATCCCTACAACGACGCCACCTGGACTGACGCTGCCGCGCTGCTGTCCGTTCTGGCCGGTGAGGAGTACGCCGCCAAAGAGGAAGGCAAGGTCATCACCCGCGTTGAATTTGCCAATATGATGGCCGCCCTTCTGGAGCTGGCGGACAACGCCAAATCGCCCTTCCCCGATACTGACGACGGCGCTGTGGCCGCCCTGGCCCGGCTGAATCTGGTCAGTGGCTACGCCGACGGAACCTTCCGGCCCGATCAGCCCCTTATGCGCGCCGAAATGTGGTCCGTCGTCTACCGCACAATTCTAAGCGCGCTCAGTCAGCTCGCCGGCGAGGCCGCAGCGTAACGGTTCCTGAACGCCGTTCCCACGCGCTTCCCAAAAACTCCAGCGGGTCCCGGACGCTCTGCCGTCCGGGGCCCGCCTTTTTGTAAAAATCCGGGAAGCGGCTTTTGCACGCCACTCTCCCGTTACGCTGGCTGCGCCTCCTGCTCCCGGAACCAGGCGCGGTTGAAACGGACCGCCGGGCAATCCGGCTTGTAAAACGCCGCCAGCTCATTGAAGGACTCCGCTCTTTTCTGGTCGCCCATACGGCTGTAGCAGACGCAGAGCTGGATACAGGGAAGATACCCATAGCAATCCGGAGAAACGAATCCGCCCCGCCGGTCATCCCGGGAGCAGGTCAGGGCCATGGCGTACCAATAAGCGGCCTGGCCATACCGTTCCTTCTGGAAAAACCAGCGCCCCGCCTCGCAGCAGACCTCCGCCCGGGGCCGGTCATAGGCAAAGGTGCGCCAAAGCGCCGTCAACGCCTCCTGGGGCCGGTCCAGCTGCTCAAGACAGCGGGCGCACAGACAGCATGCGTCGATGTTGTTCTCCACCCAGCCCCGGCCCTCCCCCAGAAACGCTTCCAGTACAGACAGAGCCTCTGCCCACCGGCAGTGGCTGTAGAGTTCCCGGCCGTAGTAGAATTGCTCTCTTGGCTCCAGCTCCTTCCCGCCAGCCAGCAGCGCTTGATAGATTCTCAGATTCCGGTCCGGGTCGGAAGGGCGGGTTTTGCGGTGGGTAACGGCAAAGTCCGCATAAATGACCTTTCCCACAGGCGTGACCGCCTCGTGAACGGCCCCTGCCCAGCCCATCCCGGTCCTGTTTTTAATGAGCCGTTCCCGGTAGTAAGAGAAGGTGACGCGTCCGCTCCCGTCAAAGCCGGTGTGGTACGGAGCCATAACCACCGAGACGGCAGGGTCCAGCGTCTCCTTCATGGCAAGGAATGCCTTCTGGTCTGCCTCCAGAAGCACGTCGTCGGCGTCCAGCCACATACAGTAGTCCATGGAGGCGTGAGAAAAGGATTCATTCCGGGCGGCGGCGAAGTCGTCCCGCCAGGGAAAATCAAAAATCAAATCCGTAAATTGAGCGGCAATTTCCCTGGTCCGGTCGGTGGAACCGGTATCCACCACAATGATCTCGTCCACCAGTCCGGCCGCGCTTTTCAGGCCCCGCTCCAGTACATCCTCCTCATTTTTTACAATCATGCACAGGCTGACGCTCGCCATAGCGGACCTCCTTAGGATTTATCGTGATATCGCTCACACCGACAGAAGTCGGCGTGAGCACATAGTTTTGACTTTGCAGGCTTGTGCTTATTCTACTTCGAAATCCAATTCGCCCTCCACATCGTGCTCCGGGCCTCTTGCCAAGTTTGACCCGTCCAGTCGGATGATGGTCAGAGAAGCTCCCGCTCCTCCGCCTACCAGGGCGGCGGCCCCGGCAAGAGTAGCCGGGTACATCTGAAGCGATATGGTGGAGTTTGCGGGCAGATTGACCGTGATCTGATTTTCAAAGTTGGTTGCGGAAATCACGGGGGCGATGGTAGACGCGGCGTTGCTGGCGCCGTTGATCACCAGCCGGGTTCCCATCAGCAGGGCCAGCGTGATATTCACATGGTAAGAGATCTGATAGACACCCGCCTGGGCCACGGTAAATATCGTGTTCCCGGCATTGGCGGTAATATCGGGAGGTAAAACCTGGGCGTTGGGCAGGGCGATGGGGGTGCCTCCCAACGCCACAGCGATCGTGCTGCCCTGGGTGTTGGCGGCAAAGGCGGCGGTAAGGCCGGGACCGAGGGGCCCGGTGGGGCCGGTGGGGCCGGTGGCC
>CAJTUD010000095.1 GCA_910579725.1 uncultured Oscillospiraceae bacterium
TCTCTTGGAGTTCGCAGCATATAGCTTATACCTGCTGTTCCAACCGTTCCCGGATCAGCCGTATAAAGCGCTGGGGGGCAGTAACCCGCAGCATGGGTCCGAAGGAGAGAACCCGGATAAGCAGCTCCGTCTCGTCCGCTATCTCATAGCGCAGCGTCACCTGATACTCCCGGTCCCCCAGCCGGACGGTCTCCTTTTCAAAATGGGAGAAGTGGAGCAGCACCCGCTCCAGGGCGTTCCGCTCGTCCCACAGCAGGAAGACCAGATCCTCCAGATGCCGCTCCGGCTCTCGGAACTCCGCCAGGTCCGCCGGACCCAGCAAAAGGCAGCTGTGGATGCGGGCGATGTTGACATACCAGCTGTTTTCATGACCGGAGGCCAGCAGACGAAATTTGCCGTCTTTCTCCGAGTACTCGATCCGCCGGGGGAGGCAGACGCAATCCCACTGCTTTCCGTCACCGCCAGTATGGCGGAGGCGAACCAGCCGCTCCTCCCGGAGGGCGGTGAGCAGAAGGCGAAAGACTGCTATGTAGGCCGGGTCCGTATAAGGATCCCCGTCCAGATACTGGTCGAAGCGCACGATGTCCGAGGGACGGAACAGAGGCTCCACGTCCTCCAGCCCGCTGCCGTCTGGATCAAACAGTGCGATTCTAGGGTCCAGCAACAGCGATTTCATCCACCGCTTTTGCAGCAGCGTGAGGGGCATGGAGGGCGCATGCCGGAGCGGCGTGGTCAGATCCGGCTCCAGCAGGGGCCAGTCGGACCGGAGGGCCGCCGGAAGGCTCAGGACACTCTCGGCAAAAGCTTTTTCCCGGATAATTTCCTCCAGCCGCCCGGTGGTCAGGGTATGCCGGACAGCCTCGGCCAGGATGGCAGCCGCCGCATTGAAGTAACTGCTGTAAATTTCACTGAAAAGCATGACCGCCGCCTCCATACATTTCCCTCATCTGCGCGAGATCTGCCCGGAAGGTGTCCACCACCGTCTGGTCGCTGCATGTCAGGCTGACAATCCGCCCGGTGAAGGTCCGCAGCCAGGGCAGAAGCTCCGAAGGATCATATACTTCTGCCTGGAAGCGCCATGTGGTCTCACCGGTTCTCTCCACTGTGCCGCAGCGCCTCTCCCGCTCCAGCCGCCGGAGGATATAGTCTTCTCCGGGGCCGATGCGCACCGTCATCTCAACGCGGCTGGTCTGCCGTCCGGGACCAGTGGATACGCCCCAGAGGTGTCGCCGGAATTTCTCATAATATCCGGCGTACCGGCCGCAGTCTGGATCATAGACGCCGGGGGAAACCGCCTGGATGCCGTCCAGCCGGTGAAAGGTCAGATGCCTTGCCAGATAGAAGTAGGAGAGGAGATACTGCCGGCCGCTCTGGGAGCTGATATAGATTTTGAGTGGGAAAACCATTTGACGGCTGACCTTGCCGCTGCGGGGGCTCTGGACGGTCAGCGCGGCGGATTTGCGCTCCTGAATCAGCGTCAGAAGCTCACAGAGAATCTGGCTGTCCAGCGCGTGGAGAATATAATGATGCTTGAAACCGAAATATGGCGGTACGCTGCGGAATTTGTCCAGCAGGAAGGAGCCGATCACGCCCAGAGGGGCCGCCTCAGAGAAGAAGGCTGCGGCGTCCTGCCAGGAGGAGAGGCGGACCTTATCCTCTGACAGCCGGTAGTATGCGTCCCGGCCCTGCCTCCTGACTTCCAGAAGACCCAGGGTTTCGTATTCCTTCAGCTTTTTGCGAAGGGTGGAGCTGTCCAAAGAGAATCCGGCGTCAAAATGGGACAGGTAATCCAGGCTGATATGGTCCATCATCTCCCGGTTGGTCATCTCTTTTCCCCTTGAAAGCAGATCCAGAATATAGAAATGCAGCGTGATGTCTTTTGCGGTGAAGCTCTTCGCCTTGAAGGACTTGTAGAGGGGGTTGTGGAGGATACTGCGGCTGTCCACGCTGAGAAATACGGTTTTTCCTCTGGAGGACTGGCGAAAAAACATATATTCGCCCAGCCAGCTTTCCACCCGGCGGCGCTCGTCGTCATAGCTGCGGGCGCTCTTGTCCCGGTACTCCTCCCGATTTTTGAAGCCGTAGACATAGAAATGGCGCACGTAGTTCCGGATGCACTGGTAATTTTTGATCAATTCGCTGTAGGCCATGACTGTTACCGCAGCAGCTGCCGTACGTCCTCCTTACTCCGCCTGCTGTGGGTGTGAAGCGCCTGGGAGGAAGGGAGAGGGATGGAATCCCCCATGTCCTTGAGCAGCACGCCGGCTGCGCCAGCGTCCCTTACGGGATCATCTGACTGTCCGGCAGGCCCCGGTCCGCCTGCAAAGCCGCTGCGCGTCAGCTGTGTGTATAGTGTGTTGTAGGCCGCCTGGATCTGGGCGACCCAACGACGGTCCACGTCCACAGTGACCATGGCCGCCTGAGCGGCTTCCCGGGTGGATATCCGCAGCTTTCTCAGCCGGAGAGCCCGGGAAGAGAGGCGGAACTGCGGCAGCGTGACAGTATCCTCCCCCATTTGCAGGGAGATGCCGGAGCGGGTCCAGAGACGTGCGCTTCCGATGTCCGCACCGCCGGAAATAAGAACCTTCCCGCAGTTTCCGAAGAGACATGCGCCAATGTCCGCGCCGGGATTGCCGCCCTGCGCTTTGGTGATCCGCGCACTTCCGGTGATGAGAATGTCTCCGCTCTCTCCCTGTACGCCGGCGCCGATGGCGGCGGCATGCTGGACGGCCGTGGCGGTGACGGCACCGCCGCGGATACAGATGTCTCCTACCGGAGCGCCCAGAGCGGCCCCGATTCCAGCGCCTCCGCCGGAGCCGCCGGTGGAGGTGATAATACCTCCGGTAATGGTGATGGGGCCCATAAAGCCTCGCTTTCCTGCGCCGATTCCGGCACCGCCGCCGGAACCGGCGGCGGTGATGACACCACCCCGGATCAGAATGCGGCTGGTCCGGTCCCGGCCTCCGCCGCTGTCCCGTCCGATTCCTGCGCCTCCGGAGCCGCCGGTGGCGGTCAGGACGCCGTCCGGATCATCCCGGGAACCAGTACGGTCGATCCGCAGAGAGGTGCCTTCTCCCAGGGAGATGCCCGCGCAGCCAGCTCCGCTTTCAAAAAAGTTGCACGCTCCGCTTTGCAGCAGCAGCGTTACGTCGTTCTCCCGGCCCAGATGGAAGGCTCTGCCGGAGGAAACCCGGCAGACCACGCCGCCAAGAGTGAGTTCCAGTGTGCCGATGCTGTCCGCCAGAGAGATTCTCCCGCTGAAGGGAGCCTGATTGGCATCTGTTCCTGTGCCGCCGGAGATGGCTGTAACCTGATTGGACAGAATATGGAGAGTGTGGCTCTCCTCTTCGTAGATCCAGTCCTGATCCGGCTCGCCGCCGGTGACGGTGAAAGGATTGGGATACATGGAGATTTCCTGGAACGCGCCCGCCTGCTGGTTCCAGAGCAGATAGGCGTAACGGGTTTTGGGACGGCCGGATTCGTCCTTGCCCTGAATAATCAGGGCATGAAGCGGGGAGCCGTGAGAGGGATCCCCTTTGTCCATCCACAGCCGGGCCAGGGTAGGCGTATCGCCGCCCAGAAGGGCTATTTTCGCCTGCCTTCCGTCCACCGTCATGGAGGCGACGGAGCTGAAGCCAGGAAGCAGGGTTTTCCAGATGATGTCAAAGGGCTTCAGAGAGATTCCCTCGGGGTTGCGCACGAGATTTGACCGGGCCGCCAGGGAGGCGGGGCCGTCCATCAGCGCCGGAACCGTCAGATTGCCCAGGGTTTTTCCATCTTTTCCCAGCAGGACGACCGCGCCCTCCGTCAGACGCAGGACGTTGGATTTGCCGCCATGGAGTGCACCGGCGACCATCCGTCCGCCGCCGCCGAAGGAGAGGGACGCTCCCGTCCGCAGGCGCACTTCATCCACGATATTTTCTCCCTCGCTGAACACCCGGGCCTCTGCGGTTTCGATAGCAAGTACGGACGCGCGGACACTCTGAAGGGTGACGGCACCGGTTCCGGAGATCACAATGGCCTGCACGCCGGTTCCCCGGATGGTCACGTCCGCCTGCCCGTTGACGGAGAGCTCACCGGAAGCGGCCTGATAGGATACGCCAGAAAGATCAGGCCCTGAGACCAGAGCGTTTCCCAGCTGCACAGAGGGGGGCGCTTCCGCCCCTGCCGCCGCGGCGGCAGAGGTCTCCGGCTGCTCCGCCGGCGCGGCTTCTCCGGGGGCTTGGGAGCTCTGGGCGTTCTGGGAGGCGGTCAGAAGATCCATCATCAGATCCAGATTGAAGTCTTCCAGTCCGACAAGAACGGGCATCAGGGAGGGGATGGTCAGAAGGGGGGAGTCGCTGCCGGCCACCAGAAGGTTCACCAGGAATTTTTCCAGTCCTGGCGCCGTACCCCCGGTGAATTGCTCCTGAAAATCGGAGAGGCTGGTAAACTCTCCGCCGGTCAGTGTTTTTACCGCCTCGTCCGGGGAAACGCCCTCTGCCACCTTTTCCAGCAGCTGCCGCAGACCGTCCATTGCCCGAGAGGGGTCGGCCGCTTCGGAGGAGCCGCCTGCGATGACTGCGCCCAGATACAGGGCGGCCAGATAATCGGAGGAGGAACCATTGCCCAGCGGCTTGCCGGTGATGGCAGCCATAAGGTCCGCGCCGCTGGCGTTTTTGTCCAGTCCCAGCGATGCGAGGAGCTGCTCCGGCGTAAGGCCGCCCTGGGAAATGCCGCTGGTCAGCCAGTCCGGAAGCTTCTGATCGCCGGACGGTCCGGCGGCCGATTCCTTCATGACAGCGTACAGAAGGGCCTCCAGTCCGTCGTCCGCACCGCCGTCCAGAAACAGCCGCTCCTCTCCGGCGGAGGCGCTGTCTATTATGCGGTCAATTTCGCGCTGTAAATGTTCCAGCTCTTTTTGGAGAGCTGCCCGGTCAGGTTCTCCTTCCCCGGCGGACTCCCGGGCCAACTCCGCGATGCGGCCAAGGTGCTCCTGCACCTCGGCCAGTACGGCTTCTCCCCGCTGGAGCGTCCGGCGGCTCTCCCGGGAGTGGTTCTCCGCCTGACTGGTCCTGCTCATCAGCTGCCGCAGCGTTTCCGAGACGGTAAATCCCGTGGCTTTAGACACGGACCGGCTTTGACTGCCGGCGCTCTGCTTTTCCGTTTTGGCCGTGGCCTGGTGCTGGACCGGAGCAAATCCTCTGTTTCTGCGAATGGTCAATTCACCCATTTTCAGTGCCTCCTCTCGCTGAACCATCAATGTGATTTATACTTACCTATCGGCAAACAGACAAAAAAAATAAGGAATCTCCACCCGCTGAGAACAGCAGAACAGACAAAAGCTCGGGAGGAAATTCAGAATTTCCTCCCGAGCTCACGCTGCATTACGCCGGCCCCAGGCCGCGGCGCTTATTTCTCCAGCAGCGCCTTGACCTGCTGCACGATATTATCCGCGCACAGCCCGAATTGTTCCAGCAGGGCGGGGGCAGGACCGGAATGGCCAAAAACGTCGTTGACGCCGATCCGCTTTGCCGGTACCGGATAATTCTCCGCCAGAAGAGAGCAGATCGCTTCTCCCAACCCTCCGATGATGCTGTGCTCCTCCACGGTGACAATCCTGCCGCATTCCTGGGCAGCCTTCAGCACCAGCGGTTCGTCCAGCGGTTTGATGGTCGCCATGTTGACGACCCTGGCGGAGATGCCCTCCCCGGCCAGAATTTTTCCGGCTTCAATGGCCTCCGGCACCATGATGCCTGTGGCAATGATGGCCACATCGGTGCCGTCCTGCAAAATCTCGCCTCTGCCGGCTTCAAAGCGGTAATTCTCGTCGTGGAACACCGGCGTGGCGGCGCGGCCGAAGCGCATGTAGACAGGACCTTCCATCTCATAGGCAGCCGTCACCATCTGCCGGGCCTCCACGTCGTCGGCGGGACACATGACCGTCATGCCGGGGATAGCGCGCATCAGGGCAAAGTCCTCGCAGCACTGGTGGGATGCGCCGTCTTCTCCCACGGAAATGCCGCCGTGGGTGGCGCCGATCTTCACATTCAGATGCGGATAGCCGATGGTATTGCGGATTTGCTCATAGGCCCGTCCGGCGGCAAACATGGCGAAGGTGGAGGCGAAGGGAACCAGCCCCATGGCGGCAAGACCGGCGGCTACATCCACCATATTGGCCTCTGCAATGCCGCAGTTGAAGTGGCGGTCTGGAAAGGCCTTTTGGAAAATGGCAGTCTTTGTGGCCCCCGCCAGATCGGCGTCCAGCACCACCAGATTTCTGGCGGAAGCGCCCAATTCCTTCAGAGCATTGCCGTAGCTGTCGCGGGTGGCGACTTTTTTTACCTCTGCCATACTTATACCTCCAGAGCCTTCCGGGCTTCGGCCAACTCGGCCATACCCTGTGCGAATTCTTCGTCGTTGGGCGCTTTGCCATGCCATGCGGCATTGTCCTCCATGTAGGAGACGCCCTTACCCTTGACGGTTTTCATCAGAATGACGGTGGGCGCTCCGCTGCCATGGTTTTTGTGGAAGGCAGCAAAGGCGGACTCCAGTGCATCGAAGTCGTGTCCACCGGTTTCCGTCACGCGGCAGCCGAAAGCGGCAAATTTCTCATTCAGAGGCTCGGTATTCATGACATCCCGGGTCCGGCCATCGATCTGTAAGCCGTTGACGTCCACAATGATGCACAAATTATCCAGGCTGTAGTGGGCGGCAAACATCGTTGCCTCCCAGATCTGTCCCTCGGCCAGCTCTCCGTCGCCCAGCAGGGCGTAGACGTTTACCTCCTTGCCAAGAAATTTGGCTCCCTTGGCCATCCCAGCGGCGGCGGAAAGCCCTTGGCCCAGGGAGCCGGTGGACATATCCACGCCGGGAACGGTGTTCATATTGGGGTGCCCCTGCAAGAAGGAGCCGATGTGGCGCAGAGTAGGCAGGGTGTCCACCGGGAAGAAGCCGCGGTGGGCCAGCGCGGCGTAAAGCCCCGGGGCGGTATGGCCCTTGGAGAGGACGAAACGGTCCCGGTTCTCCCAGCGGGGATTCTGGGGGTTAATGCGCATTTCTTTGAAATACAGATAGGTGAATACGTCGGCGGCGGACAGGCTGCCGCCGGGATGACCGGCTTTCGCGCCGTGAGTGCCGGCGAGTATGCCCTCCCGTATGCGAACGGCGGTCAGCTGAAGGGATCTTTTTTCTTCTGGTGTCATGGAAGCTCCTCCTCATGCGATTGTATAAACGGCTGGGTCTGATGCCCGCCTTGCTGTTGCTTCTATGTGCAAGTATACGGCAAAATTCATTTTTTTGCAAGAGATTTCCGGAATATTCCGGAAGGTTTTCCGAATCTGTCCGGAGAAAATATGCACAGAAATCACAGTTGAAAATTACAGGAAACTTTGCTAGAATACAAAGTAAACAATCCAGGACCGGACAGGCGCAGGAGGATGGAGCTGTGATTCAGATACAGGGCAAGGGAATCTCCGTCGGTGTGGTGCAGGGCCGGCTGCACTGCTATCACCGTGTGGGAGCGGCCGCCGTGAAGGCGGCCGGCGCGGATCCGGCGCAGGAGAAAAGCCGGCTGGTTGGGGCGCAGGACGCGGCCAGAGTCCAGCTGGCGGCACTGGCGGCGCGGTGCCGCCGGGAGG
>CAJTUD010000096.1 GCA_910579725.1 uncultured Oscillospiraceae bacterium
GGCGATGATGGAGGAAGTCGAGGACGGCAATGTGGAGGCCATCATCGTCAAGGATGACTGTGTTAATATAGAACTAAAATCAGAAAGCCCTCAAAAATGCGGGTTTTGTGATGTTAGTTCTGTTTTTTGACCCAAAACAGACAACGAAAGCGCAGGGGCGGCGCAAGGAGGGTAGGACGCCCAACGATCAAAACAGGCAAGACTTCATAGAGCGGGTATCGCTGTCGGAGAAATCCGTCAGCCGGTATCCGCTCTTTTTTTGTGCTTTCAGGCGGCTACATAGGCGTGTATCCTGCCCCATCGAGGGGGCTGGGTACACGCCTTTTTTCTTTTTCCCATAAACCCACATCAAGAAGCGAGGTGAGTGTAAATGAGCGATGCCGAAAGAGGAACGGCAGAGCAGGGCAGCCAGAAGCTGGATATGAGCGTCAAGGTCTACCCCGCCCCCGCACAGGACAGCAAGAACCTGTTAGCGACCGCCACCGTCACGCTGGGCGGATGCTTCGCTATCCGGGGCCTGCGTATCCTGGACAGCGAGAAGGGCGCTTTCGTGTCCATGCCCCAGCGGAGAAATGCCCAGGGCGAGTACAAGGACATCTGCTTTCCCACAACGGCGGAGATGCGGAAGGAACTGCACAGCGCCGTCCTGGGCGAGTACCAGCGGACGATGGAGCAGAGCTATTCCAGAGCGGAAAAGGCGATGGAGCGCAGGGAGTCCGTTCTGGAGACTCTCAGCCAGAAGGCCGCCGAGGTCAAACCTCCCACACCCGGCAAAGCCAAAGCCGCGGACAAGGGGGAGCGTTGATGGAAAGCGAGGTGAACACAAATGCCCAGACGCAAAAAGAGTGAGGCCGAAGTCCAGCCGGAGGCCAGCACGGAGGCCGCCACCGAACAGGTACAGCGGATGCCCATTTCCGAACTGCGCCCTTTCAAGGGCCACCCGTTCAAGGTGCTGGACGATGACGCTATGGCCGAGACCGTGGAGAGCATCCGGCAAGTCGGGGTCGCCAACCCCCTCATCGTGCGCCCGCACCCGGAGGGCGGGTATGAGATCATCTCCGGCCACAGGCGGCATCATGCGGCGGAGCTGGCGGGGCTGGATGCACTCCCTGTCATTGTCCGGGACTTGGACGATGACGCCGCCGTCATTATGATGGTGGACTCCAACCTCCAGCGGGAAAGCATCCTGCCCAGCGAGAGGGCTATGGCGTACAAGATGAAGCTGGAAGCCATGAAGCACCAGGGGAGCCGGAGCGACCTAACTTGTGAGCAAGACGCGCACAAGTTGGACGGGAAGAAATCCAGGGACATCATCGCGGAACAGGCCGGCACGAGCAAGGACTCCGTGCGCCGCTATATCCGCCTGACGAACCTGATCCCCGAAGTACTGGACATGGTGGACGAGAAGAAAATCTCCATGACCCCCGCCGTGGAGCTGTCCTACCTGAACCCGGAGGAACAGCGGTCGTTCCTGGAGGCGATGGACTACGCGCAGGCGGCCCCGTCCCTGTCACAGGCCCAGCGTATGCGGAAAAAGAGCCAGGAGGGCGGCTGCACCCTGGACGATATGTGCAACATCATGGATGAGGTGAAAAAGGACGACCTGGGGCAGGTCGCGTTCAAGACCAGCGACTTGCAGAAGTATTTCCCGAAGTCCTACACGCCCAGACAGATGAGCGACACCATCCTCCGGCTGCTGGAACAGTGGCAGAGGCGGCGGCAGCGGGACCAGCAGCGGTAAAGCGCCCTTTGCGGGGCGTATTTTTTATGAAACGGAAAAGGAGTTTATGTGCCTATGAACAGTATCCATTTTCACTTTAACGGTGATGTGAACATCAATGTATCCCTGCCGGACGGCCTCCCCGCCTTTGCGGGCATGGCCGGGGATGTGCGGGGCGACGCCGCCAGCTACCAGCGGCTGGTGGACTCCCTGGAGGACTATCTGCACGGCGCGGCGGACGAGGAGGAGACCCCGGAGGACGAGGTGGACTCCATCGTGATGGTGATGCGCCCGGACAAGACCCCGGAGGTCATGCAGGAGACCCAGTGCTGGGACGAGATCGAGAGCAAGGGCAACTACGACTGCCTGGAGGTCGTGTCCGATGATGGGCTGGACGTTGACGGGCTGACCATCGTCTTTGACGGGAGCCGCGTCCTGTGCCTTGGCAAGGAGCGGTATCTGCTGGGGCCTGTCATCGTCTACAAGACCGATGAGGACGGGGACGGCGTTTCCCTCTCCGCTGAGGATGTGATCGCCGCCGTGGTCTACTTTGCAGACCATACCGTGACCCTGTGCGCGGACGGCAGGGACTTCCCCGCGTTCCACATCTGACAAGGCCGGCGGCACACCTCCGCCGCTGTTTCCACAGAAAGGGGGAATGAAATTTGCAGGAGGAAGTCGAAAACAGGACAGTAAACCTGATGATAAGCACCAGCAAGCTCACCGGGCGGACGCTGGTGGCGGCGTACCGCAAATACGCCCAGCACCGGGCAAGGGCCAAAGCGGAGGGCGACCACGGGAAGATGTCCGTGGAGAAGCTGATCCGCAAGGACCAGGGGGCGCAGCAGATCGACATCGCCAGGAGCGGCATCAAGGACTTTGAGCGGGTGCTGAACAAGTACGGCGTGGACTATGCCATCCGAAAGGACGTGTCCCAGGAGCCGCCCCGGTTCATGGTGTTCTTCAAGGCAAAGGACGCCGATGTGCTGACCGCCGCTTTCAAGGAGTATTCCGTGAAGCTGTCCCACAAGGAGAAGCGGCCCAGCGTCCTGAAAGCCCTGGCGCACCTGAAAGACCTTGCCAAGTCCATCCCCGCCAAGACGCGGGAGAAGAAACAGGAGCGTGAGCGATGAATGGGAAAACAAAGAAGCTCATCATCCTGAACATCCCCTATGTCATCATCGGGCTGTTCTGCACCAACATCGGGGAGGCGTGGCGGATCGCCACCGGCGCGGACTTAGGCACGAAGATCATCAGCTTTTGCGGCTCGATGGGGGCGGCGTGGGGAAACCCCATGCCCAGCTTGCACCCTTTCGACCTGTTCATCGGCCTTGCCATCGGCGCGGCCTTCCGGCTGGTGGTGTATGTGCGGAGCAAGAACGCCAAGAAATACCGCCACAACGAGGAGTATGGCTCCGCCCGATGGGGGACGGCAAAAGACATTGAGCCGTTCATGGACCCGGTGTTCCAGAACAATGTCATCCTGACCCGGACGGAACGCCTGATGATGGGGAACAGGCCGAAAAACCCGGCACACGCCCGGAACAAAAATGTGCTGATCGTGGGTGGCTCCGGCAGCGGCAAAACGAGGTTCTGGCTCAAGCCCAACCTTCTCCAGTGCCATAGCTCATATGTCATCACTGACCCGAAAGGGGGCATAGTCGAGGAGTGTGGGGCCGCCCTGGTGCGGAATAAGTACCGTATCAAGATTTTCAACACCATCAACTTCAAGAAGTCGATGCACTATAACCGTGCGACTCGTTCGCATACAACCGCTATTCCATAAGGACAAACCTTATGGACTCAGGCCAAATAGCGAATAAAAATGCGGGGTTCCCGTGGAAACGGGAGCAACAACTGATAGCTTGAGGAGTGGAATGAAGGGGTAACGCCCGGAAACGCTCACCTGATACTCCGACTGGCATTGACTGTAAAGGTGAGTGTCAGCAGCTCGGTAAAGGCGGCGGAAATCTGCCGTAAGTGGGAAGCCACACGCAACCATCCCAGAGGTGGGATATGCAGATGACACGCCGGGGTTCTATAAAATATCTATGGTGAGAATGTCCTACGACGGACTGACAAAAACCGCGAATGTAAGGGTCTAAAAGTGCGCTGTGCAGAAATGTACAGTTACAGAAATGTAGTCAGTGCGGTGAAGTAAAAATGGTTGTTATGAAACACCGCAGCGCGTTACAGGCGCGTTCCCGCTGACAGGCTTAGAGCGGACACCTACGGATATAGATGCACAGATAAAGCTATCGGAACGAGGAAAGGTATTAGGCGGTTCATTTGCCGCAGCGCGGATAAATTGCGAGAGCAAATAACCGTGCGAACTGATGCTGAAAAGCGAAGCTCGAACCTACGATAGCCCAACGAAAAAGGCGGGCTGGAGGAATGGGCTTTAGTCGGAAAGTTAAAAGAAATGCTATTCAATCGTAATAAGGATTGCGAGTAAGACAAAAAGGGACGCTTTCCCTCGAAAGGAGAGTGATGCCTTATGCCTAATGAGAGCGCAAACAGCAAGAAAGAAAAACTGCTATGCGTGGACAATCTGCGTCATGCGGAATATTACGGAATGCAGGGCGTATTTGATGATTTGTATGCACGGGGCAAAACCGGCGAGGTATTCACCGATTTGATGACACTGATTTTAAGCCGTGAAAATATTCTCTTGGCATACAGAAATATCAAAACCAATGCAGGAAGCAAAACCGCTGGAACAGATGGGCTTACCATAGGAGACATTGGCCGACTTACGGCTGAGCAGGTCGTGGAGAAAGTCCGGTTCATTGTAGCAGGAAGCCCGCAAGGGTATCGCCCAAGGGCGGTACGGCGCAAAGACATCCCAAAGCCTTACGACCCAACGAAAACCCGTCCGCTTGGTATACCTTGTATCTGGGACAGGCTGATTCAGCAGTGTGTCAAACAGGTCATGGAACCGATATGCGAGGCAAAATTCAGTGAAAACAGCTATGGTTTCCGTCCCGGCAGGTCAACAGAACACGCTATTGACAGAACCTACCGGCTTATGCAACTGACTCATTTGCATTATGTGATTGAGTTCGATATAAAGGGATTTTTTGACAATGTAAACCACAGCAAGCTGATAAAGCAAATATGGGCAATGGGAATCCAGGATAAACATCTTCTGTATGTCCTGCGGCAGATGCTGTCAGCGACAATTAAAATGCCTGACGGAACTTGTGTAAAACCACGCAAAGGAACGCCGCAAGGCGGCATCATTTCGCCGCTCCTTGCCAGCATTGTGCTGAATGAGTTAGACCACTGGATTGACAGCCAATGGCAGGACAACCCTGTAAAACACAAATACTCCAAATGCAACGGCTATGTTCCTATGCGGAAAACAGGGTTAAAAGAGATGTATATTGTGCGGTATGCTGATGACTTCAGAATATTCTGTCGGAACAAAACAGATGCGGGAAAAACCAAAATTGCGGTGACGCAATGGCTGTCCGAACGCCTTAAACTGGAAGTTTCGCCGGAGAAAACAAGAGTTGTCAATGTCAAGCGTCGTTACTCAGTGTTCCTTGGCTTCAAAGTCAGGGTTCACCCAAAAGGTCAGAAACAGGTTGTAAAATCGCATATCAACGATAAACAACTGCAACACGCCCAAAAGAAGCTGGTCAAACAGGCAAAGCGGATTGGAAACCCAAGAAGGGGGAAGAAAGTGCAAGAGGAAATTTCCCTTTTCAACTCTATGGTCATGGGAATCCAGAATTACTACCGCATAGCCACAAATGTAAATCTTGACTGCTCAGTACTTCATAGAGCGGTCATGAAAACGCTGACCAACCGATTACGGACGGAAAACGGGAGCAATCTTGTAAGGTCAGGAAGAACGCTGACCCAAGTCGAAAGGAAACTGTACGGCAAATCCAAAATGTTACGCTATGTGGCGGGAACAGATGAGCCGGTGTATCCGATTGGCTATGTCCAGCACAAACACCCTATGGCTCGAAAGCGGAGCATCTGCCAATATACGACGGAAGGCAGAAAGGGCCTGCATGATAACCTTCGGGTCAATGTTGCCCTGATGCGCCAGATGATGCGTCAGCCGCTATTTGACAGAAGCGCGGAATTTGCGGACAACCGCATTTCTCTATTTTCTGCGCAGTGGGGCAAGTGCGCTGTGACGGAAAAAGACTTCCTCTGTGTTGCTGATATTCATTGTCACCATAAAGTACCACGCAAAGATGGCGGCACAGATAAGTATGAAAACCTGGTCTTAGTTCTCGAACCTGTACACAAACTCATACACGCGGCGCAAGCAGACACTATCCAAAAGTATCTTGGGATTCTGCATTTGGACAAGAAACAGCTCAAAAAACTGAATTTGTTGCGTGAAGAAGCGGGATTGTTTCCACTGACCTGAGCATTTATCCCTATGGACGAATAACAAAGCGATACTGTTCTCAACAGGTTGATTGAATAAGCATTGACTGAAATTTTCCGATGGCACGCCGTGTGCGGTGAAAGCTGCACGCACGGTGTAGAGTGGGGGAAAAGCCTGAGATGACATCAGGGGCTTACCTATCACTATCCTTCGCCTATATCCACTCGGAGAAGGACATCCTGAAGCTGGTGACGACCCTGATGGCGAACACGCAGGGCGAGAGCAAGGGCGGGGACCAGTTCTGGGAGAAGGCCGAGAAACTCTTATACACGGCGCTCATCGCCTATATCCACTATGTCGCGCCTGTGGAGGAGCAGAACTTCGGCACACTCATCACCTTCCTGAACGCTATGGAGGTCCGGGAGGACGATGAGACCTTCCAGAACCCAATCGACCAGATGTTTGAGGCGCTGGAAAAGAAGGACCCCAACCACTTCGCTGTCCGCCAATACCGACTTTACAAATTGGCGGCCGGCAAGACAGCAAAAAGCATCCTGATCTCCTGCGGCGCACGGCTGGCTCCTTTTGATATTGCCGAACTGCGGGAGATCACCCGGTATGACGAGCTGGAACTGGACACGCTGGGAGACCGGAAAACGGCGCTGTTCCTCATTATGAGTGACACGGACAGCACCTTCAACTTCCTCATCAGCATGATATACAGCCAGCTTTTCAACCTGCTGTGTGAGAAAGCGGACGATGTGTACCACGGGCGGCTCCCGGTCCATGTGCGCTGCCTGATAGACGAGGCGGCAAATATCGGCCAGATACCCAACCTGGAGAAGCTGGTGGCGACCATCCGAAGCCGCGAGATTTCCGCCTGCCTGGTCTTGCAGGCGCAGAGCCAGCTAAAGGCGATCTACAAGGACAACGCCGACACCATCATCGGCAACATGGACACCCGCATCTTCCTCGGCGGCAGTGAGCCGACCACGCTGAAAGAACTGAGCGCCGCCCTGGGCAAGGAGACCATAGATATGTTCAACACCGGGGTGAGCAAGGGCAGCCAGGAGTCCCACAGCGTGAACTACCAGAAGGCGGGCCACGAATTAGCGTCCGTGGATGAGCTGGCGGTGCTGGACGGCGGCAAGTGCATCCTCCAGCTCCGGGGCGTGAGGCCGTTTTTGTCGGACAAGTACGACCTGACGAAGCACCCCAATTTCCAGTACACGGCGGACTATGACGAGAAGAACCGCTTTGACATCGAGAAGTTCCTGGACCACCGGCTGAAGCTGAGGGCAAAGGACGAATTTGAAGTGATCGACGCGGACGAATGAGCGTCACGCCGTAAAGCCCCCACTGCGGGGC
>CAJTUD010000097.1 GCA_910579725.1 uncultured Oscillospiraceae bacterium
GAAAAACGATAAATTTTCTTCGGCGTTTTCTTACATTTTTAAATCGACGTTGACATTACACTTTATCCATAATCTTTTTACTCATTTAATTACTGTGCTCCCTGCTTTTCTCCCTATTGCTTTTTCACAAAATTGTGATATCATGAGAAACTATCCTGCCTCTGCGGCATTTATTTTCATCCCGCCTTCCGACAAGCGGGAGTTCATCAAGGAGACGCCCCATATGCACTACTTAGATCACGCCGCCACCACCCCAGTAGATCCGGAAGCTGTCCGGGTTATGGTGGATGTCATGACGGAAAACTTCGGAAACCCTTCCGCGCAGTATCAGCTTGGCCGGAAGGCCAAGGCGTTGGTGGATGGCGGCCGCGCCGTTATCGCCAAGGCTCTGGATGCGCAGCCGGAGCAGGTGCTGTTTACCTCCTGCGGCACCGAGGGGGACAACTGGGCCATTCGGGCCGGACTGCATCAGAACCGCCGAGTGGGACGGCACATTGTCACCACAGCAGTGGAGCACAGCGCTGTGCTCCACTGCGTCAGGCAACTGGAGCGAGAGGGATACACCGCAACTTATGTGAAGCCAGACAAGCAGGGGCGGATTGCGGCGGAGGACGTGCTGGATGCGGTTCGGGAGGATACCGCGGTGGTCAGCGTCATGCTGGTGAACAACGAGACGGGAGCGGTGTTCCCGGTAGCGGAGATCGCCGGAGGTCTGCGGGGCAAGCGCGCCCTGCTCCACACCGACGCTGTTCAGGGATTCCTTAAGATACCTTTCTCTGTCAAAAATCTGGGAGCGGACTACGTCACCCTTTCCGCCCACAAGATCGGCGGTCCCAAGGGTATCGGAGCACTGTACACCGGCGGAAAGGCAAAAAACACACTGCCCCTTCTTTTTGGCGGCGGGCAGGAGTCCGGCCTTCGCCCCGGCACCGAGGCCACAGCTCAGATTGCAGGATTTGCCAAGGCTGTGGAGCTGCGTATGCCGCGGCAGGAGGAAATTGCCGCCCATCTCGCTGCCTGCCGGGAGTATGCCAGAGAAAGGCTGTCCGCCATTCCGGATCTGCAATTCATCGGCCCCGCCAGTGCGCCTCATATCCTGTCGGTTTCCCTGCCCGGGTATCCCAGTCAGAACATTGTCAGCGAGCTGGACAGCAAAGAAATTTTCATCTCCGCCGGCTCCGCCTGCCACCGCGGAAAAGCCAGCCATGTGCTTTCCGCCATGGGGCTGGACAAGCGGACAGCTGCCGGAACCATACGGATCAGCTTTGGTCCGGAAACGGTTTTTTCGGACATTGACGCCTTGGCAGAGGCTTTGCTGGCCCATAAAAACGCGCGGTTTCCAATGTTGTAGCGTCGTATTGGGCAGAGGATTTTCCCTGCCGCCTGGATGCACATACAAAAATGCAATCATATTTCAACATTCTTTTAAATCCAAGGAGGTTCCCCATGCTTCGCGCCCTTCGCCGGGAACCCGGCTTCTATAAAAAACTCTGGACGCTGTCTGCGCCCATGATCCTGCAAAATATCATCACAACATCCCTTGGCTTCGCCGACACCTTTATGGTGGGGCTGCTGGGTAATGCGGAAATGGCAGCAGTAACGGCCGCCAATGTCCCGGTATTCATCATTCAGATCGTGATTTTCGGCTTTCAGAGCGGCATGGCCGTACTAGTCAGCCAGTACTGGGGCAGAGGGGATACGGACAACATCAACCGCTGCATGGGAGTCGCCCTCTACGCGGTAACAGGATTTTCCACTCTGCTGGCCTTCATCACCTTTTTCTTTCCCGCTCAGGTGCTTGGTCTCATCACACCGAACCAGGAGTTAGTCGCACTGGCCGCCCGATATATCCAGATTGTTGGATTTTCTTACATTTTTAACGGTGTCAGCAGTATTTACGCCGGCCTTCAGCGGAGTACGGAATATCCCGCTTTCGGTATGATCCTTTTCGGCGTGTCTATGTGCGTGAATACTTTTCTCAACTACGTGCTGATCTTCGGAAAGTTTGGTACACCCGCCCTTGGCGTTACCGGCGCAGCTATCGCCACGCTGGCCAGCCGGGTGGTGGAATTTGCGGTGGCTGCAGTATTCGCGCTGCGGAACAGGCGCCTGCCCCTGCGGTGGAGCTGCATTTTTCGGCCCGGAAAGACCATTCTCCGCAGCTTCATCCGCTATTCCGCCCCGGTGGTGGGTAACGAGGCCATGTGGAGCGTCGGTACCTCCATGCTCACGGTCATCATGGGCCACATGTCCAACAGTCAGGACATGCTGGCGGCCTATGCCCTCATTGGCAACATTGACCGGATATCCACGGTGGTTTGCTTCGGCATTGCGGCGGCGGCAGCTGTCACCGTAGGCAAGGAGATCGGACAGGGACACGACCGGCAGAGAATCTATGACGTCAGCTGGACGCTTCTGCTGGTCTCCATGCTCACTGGCGGCGCGGTCATGATCCTGCTGCTGGCGCTGCTGCCCACGTTTTTCCAGCCGGTACTGTTTCCTCTGTTTGACCTGACTCCCGGCGCGGCGGAAGCCGCCGCCTGCCTGTCGGTTATTTATGCGGTATTCATGCCCATGCGGGCGTTTGATATCACCAACATTACCGGGGTTCTCCGCGCAGGAGGCGATGCCAAGGCGGCGTCGCTGATTGACATTGGGCCTCTGTGGCTGGCGGCTATCCCGCTGATGGCTCTTACAGGATTGGTGCTGCACGCACCCACGTGGGTGGTCTGCATCGCCATGCAGGCGGAAAATCTTCTGAAATGTCCCATCGGTCTCATCCGCTTCCGGAGCAAGCGGTGGATCAACGACGTGACCCAGTCCGCAGGATGAGCCGCCGTTTCATGGAGGAAGGCCGCCGGAGTATCCGGCGGCCGAACCTTCCCGGAACAGGTGCAGTTTGTTGATTTCAGAAAAGCGCTGGCTCTATTCTCAACAGCGCCTATTTTATCGTAAGAAAGTGCAGGTGACACATGGAACCAGTTAACCACAAATCCACTCTTCTGTCGTTTTTCCGCTGTCCACTCTGCGCTGGGCCCCTCTGTGTGGAGTCACATTCCCTCCACTGTCCCAGCCGGCACGCTTTCGACAAGGCAAAAGAGGGGTATGTCAACCTTCTCCCGGTTGCTCAGAAGCATTCCAGAGCTCCCGGCGACGACAAAGGCATGGCTGCTGCCCGGCGGGCCTTCCTGGAAAAGGGCTGGTATGCTCCCCTGCGGGACGAGATCTGCGCCCTGGCTGTGGGAGCTGCGGGGCCTGCGCCGGTGGTGTTGGACGCGGGGTGCGGTGAGGGCTACTATACCGCCGGTGTCCGGGAGGCCCTTCTGGCGGTGAGGAAGCAGCCAACGCTGGCCGGGGTCGATATCTCCAAATTTTCCCTGCAAAGGGCGGCCAGGCGTTATGCCGGGGTTGAATTTGCCGTAGCTTCTGTTTATCGCCTGCCGGTGGGGGACAGGACTGTAGATCTGCTGCTGAACGTATTTTCTCCGCTGGCACTGGACGAGTTCCGGAGAGTGCTGCGCCCTGGCGGCAGCTATCTCTATGTAGTACCCGCCGCCCGGCATCTGTGGGAGCTCAAAGAGGTTCTCTATGACCGACCCTACCTCAACGAGGAGAAAGAGACGCCCTACGAAGGCTTTGTCTATGAGAAAATTGTTCCGGTATCGTATCAGATTCATCTTCCTGGCCAGGAGGATATCCACGCTCTGTTCCAGATGACTCCCTACTACTGGAAAACCGGAAAAGAGGGTGCGGCGCGGCTGGAGGCACTGGACTGTCTGGACTGCCGGATTGATTTCCGTATTCATGTGTTCCGACGGGAGGAATAATGAGCATCGATTTGTGACTGTGTATATTCATAAAGCTGTGCAAAAAGTATCCGTCAAATTATTCAAAACAGAAAGAAAAAATGTGTTCTGTTTTGGATATTTGGCGGATTTTTTCTGTTTGATATAAATATTTATGCATTTCTAGTGAAAAACTATTGACAATTGCAGGAAAACGTAGTATGCTCCCATCACCCGGAGGATAACGGGGACAACAAGATCGAAAATATGTGATGTAAATGCAGGAAAGGGAGTTATAAAGATGAAAAAGTTTATGATGTTACTGCTGGCTCTGGTTATGGTCCTGAGCCTGGCTGCCTGCGGCGGAAAAGGCGGCCTGACCGTGGAGGAAGGCAAGCTGCACATGTCCACCAACGCTGAGTTCCCTCCCTATGAGATGGTTACAAACGACGGCGGCTTTGAGGGCATTGATGTAGAGGTAGCCGGACTGATTGCCCAGAAGCTGGGTTTGGAACTGGTGGTGGACGACATGGGCTTCACTGCTGCCTTGGAGGCTGTCCAGAACGGCCGCAGCGATATTGCCATGGCGGGCATCACGGTGAATGAAGAGCGTCTGGCCAATATGGACTTTACGGATTCCTACGCCACCGGCATCCAGGTGGTTATCGTGCCCGAGGGCTCCTCTATCACCACAGTGGACGATCTGTCCAATGCGCCTCTCATCGGCACTCAGGAAGGCACCACCGGGTATATCTACTGCTCCGACAAGCCGGAGAACGGCGGTTATGGGGAGGATCACGTAGTTGCCTATGAAACCGGCGCTGTTGCCATTCAGGCCCTGCTGGCCGGTCAGGTGGACTGCGTGGTTATCGACAATCAGCCCGCGCAGGAGTATGTGAAGGCCAATCCCGGCCTGAAGATTTTGGATACAGAATTTGCGGTAGAGGATTATGCCATTGCTGTGAAGAAAGGCAATAGCCAGCTGTTGGAGCAGGTGAACAAGGCTCTGGGCGAGCTCATCGCCGACGGCTCTGTTCAGAAGGTAGTGGACACATATATTACTGCGGACTGACAGACAAAAAGAGGTTTTATCAGGAACAGTTAGAATTCTGCCCCGGCGCAGAATGAAATTGCGCATAGCCGCTTGATGCGGCTATGCGCAATCTACCGCAAGGCGGTTCTGTTCAATAAAGAGGAAAGGCGGTGTGAAAGCGTGGGTTGGACTGCGTGGTGCGAGGAGCTTCTGGAGCGGGCCAGGAGTGGAGCAGCTCTTGGTATGTGGGAGGAGCTGAACAAGGATTTCTATCAGGCCTTCATACAGGAGGGCCGGTGGAATATGTATGTGGAGGGAATCGGCAACACCCTGAAAGTGGCGGTGCTGGCTCTAATTCTGGGCGTGGTGCTGGGACTTCTGGCCGCCATGGTCCGCACTTTCCATGACCAACGCCGGGAAGATGGGACCGGTGCGGTGTTGTCGGTGCTGAACTTCTTCTGCAAGGTTTACACCACGGTTATCCGTGGTACGCCCATGATGGTGCAGCTGCTGATTATGGCTTTTGTCATCTTCAAGTCCAGCCGGAATCTGGTAGGCGTAGCAGCGCTGGCGTTCGGCATCAACTCCGGGGCTTATGTGGCGGAGATTATTCGAGGCGGGCTTATGAGCGTGGACAGCGGACAGATGGAAGCCGGACGTTCCTTGGGGCTCAATTATTTGCAGACTATGTGGCATATCATCATTCCGCAGGCGGTGAAGAATATTTTGCCTGCCCTGGGCAACGAGTTGATCACTCTGCTGAAGGAGACATCCATTGTCACGGTCATCGGCCTGCGGGATCTGACCAAGGCGGCGCAGCTTGTCACCAGTAAAACTTACGGCGGCTTTATGGCCCTGTTTGGCGTGGCGCTGGTGTACTTGGCTATGGTGATGCTGCTCAGCTGGCTGATGAACAAGCTGGAGAGGAGGTTGAGAAACAGTGAGCGGTAAGGACATACTGATCCAGGTAAAGAATCTGGAAAAGCATTTTGATGGCGGATCCATCCGCGCTCTGAACGGTGTGTCGGCGGACATCCGGCGAGGCGAGGTGGTCGTGGTGATTGGTCCCTCCGGGTCTGGAAAATCCACCTTCCTCCGGTGTCTGAACCTGCTGGAGCGGCCTACTGAAGGCGCGGTGATTTTCGACGGCGTGGACATCACAGACCCCAAAGTGAACATCGACCTCCACCGGCAGAAAATGGGTATGGTGTTCCAGCATTTCAACTTGTTTCCACATATGACAATTCTGAAAAATATGACCCTGGCGCCGGTGAAGCTGCTGAAGAAAAGCAGGGAAGAGGCCGAGGCCAAGGCGTTGACTCTGCTGGACCGTGTGGGACTGAAGGACCGGGCTGCCGCCTACCCCAGCCAGCTTTCCGGCGGGCAGAAGCAGCGCATTGCCATTGTCCGGGCGCTGTGCATGGAACCGGAGGTGATGCTCTTTGACGAGCCTACTTCCGCATTGGACCCAGAGATGGTTGGAGAGGTGCTGGAGGTCATGAAGGATCTGGCTCATGAAGGGATGACTATGGTGGTTGTCACCCATGAGATGGGCTTTGCCCGTGAAGTGGGGAGTCGGGTAATCTTCATGGATGGCGGTGTCATTCTGGAAGAAAATGCGCCGGAGACTCTGTTTACTCGGCCAGAGAGCGAGCGGCTGAAAACTTTTTTGGCGAAGGTGCTGTAAGGCACAAAAGCGGAGAGAATGAAGCGGATCTCTCCGCTTTTGTTGGTGACTTTTGCGCTCTATAAATCCGGGAAATGGCGGAGGTTCTGTGGTTTTTTGTCTCCTTTTTTCTTTTTTTCTTGCAAGGGTTCCATCGACTGGAAAAATTTTTTAAAAAAAATAAAAAAAACTCTTGCAAATTGGCTCAGATTGTGCTATCTTAATTGAGCTGACAGGTGCAGCAAAATGGTCCATCCGGGTGTGGCGAAGTTTGGTATCGCGCTTGAATGGGGTTCAAGAGGCCGCTGGTTCGAATCCAGTCACTCGGACCACTAAACCCGCAAACCGTTGCAAGACAACGGTTTGCGGGTTTTCTATTTGCTTTTTTTGCACTCTTGATTAGCCGCACAGCACGCTTGATTTTTCAGAAAAATTTGACAAATCAGGAGTGTTGAAAAATGGCTAAAATCAAGATGAAACACAGCGTCACGGTTGCGGACACGTTCGCTGACTTCCTCGCTGGAAAGAAAGCGGCGGGGGTCAGTGAAAAGACCCTTGCCACCTACGGACAGCACTTTTCCGCTATCAGCAAGCACCTGTCCCCCACTATCCCTATTGACGGGCTGAACAAGGCAGATTTAGAGGCCATGATTGCCAGCATGAGGGACGCGGGCCTCGCGGCTAACTCCATCAAAAGCTATACGCGGACGCTCAAATCCTTTTTGTCGTGGTGTAACGAAGCGGGAATTACCCGGCTCAATATCCCACTCTACTGTCAACGCCAATTTGAAATTGTAAGAAAACGCCGAAGAAATTTTGTAGTTTTTC
>CAJTUD010000098.1 GCA_910579725.1 uncultured Oscillospiraceae bacterium
CCGGAACTATCTGAAAACCGGGGAGCTTATCGAAATCGTATTCCCGGAATATGAGGTGCGCTACATTGCCATCAACGACGGCGTGGACACAGCAAGGGAAGATAACGAGTTTACCCCCCTGCGGAACTGGTTTAATGAGTTTTACGCCCGCGATACGTCCAAGAAAATCCGGGCTGTGAAGCAGGCCAAGGCCCAGCGGGGGGAGCGTGTTAATGGTGAAGCTCCCTATGGGTATCTGATTGACCCGGAGAATAAAAATCATCTTATCCCCGACCCGGAAACGGCCCATGTTGTCAAGCAGATTTTCGCCATGTATGTGCGGGGCGACCGTATGTGTGACATCCAGAACTGGCTGCGGGACAACGAGATTTTGACCGTTGGCGAACTCCGCTACCGCCGGACAGGAAGAACACAGCATCCCCGCCCCCAACTGAACGCCTGGTACAACTGGCCGGACAAAACACTGTATGACATTCTCACCCGGCAAGAATATTTGGGCCATACCATCACGGCGAAAACCTACAAGGTGTCGTATAAGTCCAAAAAGACACGGAAAAATGCGGAGGACAAGCGGTATTTCTTCCCCAACACCCACGAACCGCTGGTTGACGAGGAAACCTTTGCCCTTGCTCAAAAGCGTATCGCCACCCGTCACCGGCCTACCAAGTCCGAGGAAATCGACCTGTTTTCCGGGTTGCTGTTCTGTGGGGATTGCGGCTACAAAATGTATCTTCAAAAGGGTGCCGGAACGCCGGAGCGGAAGCACGCTTACACCTGCGGCAACTACCGCAACCGGGCCAGAAATGATTTTCTCTGCACAACGCATTACATCCGCAAGACTGTCCTGAAAGAACTTGTCCTTGCCGATTTACAGCGGGTTTTGGCCTATGTGAAAGAGCATGAGCAGGAGTTTGTCCGTACTGCCGCCGAGTGTGGGGAGCAGGCCGCTAAAAAGGCCCTTGCCCAGCAGCGGAAAGAACTGGACAAGGCGGAACATCGAATGGATGAACTCAATCTGCTGTTCCGCAAACTCTATGAGGACATGGCCCTGGGTCGCTTGTCAAACGAGCAGTTTGCGCTTTTGACCTCCGGCTATGAGGACGAGAAAGTGACGCTGACGAAACGAGCGGCGGAGCTGCGGAAAGAGATCGACACCGCCGCCGAGCGTGGGACAGATGTGAAACGGTTTGTCGCCCTGGTTCGCCGGTACTCAGAGATCAGCGAACTGACCTATGAAAATGTCCATGAGTTTATTGACCGCATTTTAGTCCACGAGCTGGACAGGGAAACGAACACCCGGAAAATCGAAATCTTTTACAGCTTCGTGGGCAAGGTAGACAGCGGCGAGGAACCGACGGAAAGCATATCCTATTTCCGGCAGATTGGCGCTGATGTCAAGAGTTTTGCCGTCTGATAATACAAAATGCTGGGGTAAGACAGCGCACCATCTTTTATGGTTGCGCTATCTTACCCCAGCAAACGGTTTTCCGCTTATCCCTTATCCATCTAAGTGTTGGTGATTAAATTAGTAAATAACTATACATCAATATTAGATCGGAGGACAGTACTGTAGGAGGTCTAATTATGAGAAAATCAGCCTTGATTGCGGGTATAATATTTTTGATTTTGACATTTGTCGGTGGCGGTTATGTTATAATAAATCATGGAGAAGTAAATGCAGGATATGCAGCTATTCCCAGCCTTTTTACAATAATATGCTTTGGATATTACAGGAAGAAAAAAGAATGAATAGACTATATACACTATTTTTTGATAAAAGACCAGTAGAAACACAAGGTTAATAAGGGATTTCCGCTTTGGAGCGGTTAGAAGGCGCGAAAAGATACTCGTTCCGGCGGCGGGAGGACCGGCTGGCGGCCCTTCGCAATATTTCGCTTCTGGTCAGAGAACCGTATAAAACCAGACAAGGACGGCGGCATGGATCAATTTTCCATGCCGCCGCCTGTTCATTTTTTTCTTCCCCGCAGTCCGTCCAGAAACCGGTGCAGCGCATCCGGCTTCTCCGGTGCGGCCAGGGGCTTGTGGAGGCTGGCCGCCATGAATACCTGCTGGCTGTCGCAGGGGGCCAGGGTGTTCACCTTCCGGCAGTAGGACCCGTCCGGCAGCAGGGAGCTGGCCTTCACGTTGTCCTCCAGCTGAATATGAAGAATTTTCAGCAGCATCTCCTTCAGCGCCGGATCGTACACCGGGCAGGCAATTTCCACCCGGTGATTCAGATTCCTGGTCATCAGATCCGCGGAGGCGATATACAGCTTCACATCCCGTCCCCTTCCGAAGCGGTAAATCCGCCCATGCTCCAGAAAGCGCCCCACAATGCTGGTCACATGAATGTTCTCCGTCTGGGCCGCGATTCCAGGCCGGAGGCAGCAGATGCCCCGCAGAATCAGCTGCACCTGGACCCCCGCCTGGGACGCCTGAACCAGCTTGTCCATGACCTCCCGCTCTGTCATGGAGTTGGCCTTCACGCAGATATAGCCCTCCGGGCCTTTGGCGATCTCCCCGTCAATGAGCTCCAGCAGTCTGGTCTTGACACCCGCCGGCGCTACCAGCAGGCGCTGGTACTCCCCCTCCAGATTGCCTACCAGCATGTTCTGGAAAAAGGCCGCGCCATCCAGGCCAACAGCCTCGTCGGCGGTCATGAGGCTCAGATCCGTGTACTGCTCATTGGTGCGCTCGTTGTAATTGCCGGTGCCGATCTGGGTGATATAGCTGAGCCTGTCTCCCCTGCGCAGGGTGATGAGGCAGATCTTGCTGTGGCACTTGTACTCCTCCACCCCGTAGATCACCTTACAGCCGGAATCCTCCATCAGCCGGGACCAGGAGATGTTGTTGGCCTCGTCAAACCGGGCCCGGAGCTCCATGAGCACCGTGACCTCCTTTCCGTTTTCCGCCGCCTTGCAGAGAATGTGGGCCACCCGTGAGGAGGTGGCCAGACGGTAGATGGTGATCCGGATGGACACCACATCCGGCCGCGCCGCCGCCTCCTCCAGCATCCGAAGAAAGGGGTCCACCCCGTCAAAGGGAAAAAACAGCAGCCGGTCCTTCTGCCGAACCTGATCAATGATGCCGGCCGTTTTATCCAGATCCTCCGGCCAGCGGGGCCGGTAGGCCGGAAAGCTGAGCGCCGCCGCCTTTGCCTCCGGCAGGGCCTTGGCCAGATCGTGGACGTATTTCATGTTCAGCGGCGACTGATCCACGTAGATCTGCCGGTTCTCCAGCCCCACCCGGCCTTTCAGAAGACGCATGAACTCCCCGCTCATCTTTTTCGACAGCTCCAGACGCACAGCGGATTGGCTGGCCCGCTTTTTCAGCAGCTTGCTCATGCGGCTGCGGATGTCCTCGCCGCTCTCCTCCAAAAGCTCCGCGTCCAGATTCAGATCCGCGTTCCGGGTGACGCAGAGCACGCAGCTGCTCTCCAGCTTGTATTCCCCGAAGAGGGAGGAGGCGTAGTGGAGCAGCACCGTCTCCATCCGGATGAACCGGCCGGGATCCCCCGGCATGGACAGGATAGCCGGAAGACCCTGAGGCGCGGGCAGGAAGCCCAGAGACGCGGTCCCCTTCCGGCTGCGCATCAGCCCCGCCACATACAGCGCCTTGTTGGCCAGATGGGGAAAGGGGTGCCGGGCGTCCACAATCTGAGGGGACAGCACCGGGAGAATCTTCGCCTTGTAATAGGTGCTTACAAATTTCCGTTCCTCCGCTGACAGCTCCTCCATGGTCAGATCGCAGATTCCCTCCCGGCGCAGCAGGGCCGTCACGTCGGCGTACAGCCGGTTTTTGATCTCAACCAGACCGGGTATGACGCTGTAGATCTCCGAGAGCTGTCCGGCAGGAGTCAGTCCGGTCTTGTTGTCAATCTCCCCCGGAGACACCAGGGACAGGTCAAAGAGGTTCCCCACCCGCACCATGAAAAATTCGTCCAGATTGCTGGTAAAAATGGAGATGAATTTCAGCCGCTCCAGCAGAGGCACCGTCTCGTCCCCCGCCTCCTCCAGTACCCGGCGGTTGAACCGGAGCCAGCTGAGCTCCCGGCTCTGTGTGCAGGTGTAATTTTTCTCTTTCTGCGGCAGGATTTCCATGGGACCACGCTCCCTTTTTCTTGGTGGGAGCATTATACCATTTCCGCCGCCTGTTGGCAAGGGTCAGAACTGGTCAGCCCATTGGCGCAGCAGCTCCTCCGCCCGGGCGGCATCCTGCTCCTGATAAGACACATGCAGCTGGTAGAGCACGCCCTTCTCCACCAGATAGCCCGTCAGCCCCAGCCAGCCCCGCTCGTTGGCGCTGGAAAAAATGACCTGGCATCTGTTTCCGCCGGGGGTGGAGAGGAAGGTCTCCGCAAAGCTGGTCCCCTCCTCTCCCACCGACCGCACGTGGAGCTCGCCTGCAAAATTCTCCGTTTTGATCTCCGCCCCGGCTTGCAGGCGAATCTCCCCGGTCTGATAGCCCGTATCGATCAGAATCCTGTCGATCTTCCCCTCGCTGTCGCCGTAAACGTTCAGCGTGTTGTACCACTCCTCCAGATCCCAGGCAGGTTTTTGCAGAGACTCCAGACCGATAAACGCCCATGCCTCGTCCGCTGAAAAATTCTTCTCCATCCAATGGCCGGGCAACCAGCTGTCAAAGGGCTGGCAGGTTTCAAATTGCCGGACAATCGCCTCGCTGACCGCCTCCAAATTCTCCGACATCCGGGAAACCAGAATGATGTCCATATCAACGCCCAGTTCGTACCCGGTTTCATCGCTTCCCCGGCCGCCGAACATCTCCACCAGCCAGGTTCCGCCCCCGCCGACCGCAGCCGCCGTCCCTGCCAGCAGGATCAGACAGACGCACGCCGCCAGGGCGGCCTGCCACAGCGTCCGGCGCTTTTTCCGCGTCTCCGGCGCGGCGTCCGCAGCCGCCACATAGGCGGGATCCACCAGCTCCATTTTGTCCAAAAGCTTATTTCCCCTCATATTGCATAACCTTCCTTCCGCAGATATTCCCGCAGCTGATTCCTGGTCCGGAACAGCATCGTCTTGATTTTGCTCTGGCTCATTCCAAACCGCCTTACCATCTCCTCCACCGAATCCAGATACCAGTACCGCCGGAGGAACACGTTCCGCTTCTCTTCCCCCAGCGTCCCCAGAAAGCTGTTCAGCGCCTCTTGCAGCGCCAGGGCATCCAGACGGCTCTCCAAATCGTCCGGGGCGGGGATGCACTCCTCCATCTCCCGGCTGAGCTCCGCAACAAAGGCATCCCGCTTCAGGCGGCTCTGGCTCCGGCAGCGATTCAGAGCAATGTTCCGTACAGTCCGCGCCAGAAAGGCGTAGAGATAGTCCCGGGGCTCATGAGGCGGAATGGCATTCCAGGCGGCCAGATAGGCGTCGTTCTCGCACTCCTCGGCGGTCTGCGTCTCCCCCACGATGTGCAGCGCCAGGGCGCGCAGACGGAGGCCATATTTTTCCGACGAGCATTGGATGGCCGCTTCATTCCGCGACAAAAACAGGTCCACAATCTGTCCGTCCTCCATGGCCGCACCTCCTTTCGATGAAATCCGAACGTCTTCACCTCTATAAACACCGTCCGCACCGGGCAGGTTACATATTTTGAAAAAACCGCAAAAAAGGGACGGCTTGGAAAGCCGTCCCGCAGGAGTTATCTTTTCAGCGCCCGCCGCAGAAGCGGGGCCAACAGCAGCGCGACGCCGCCGCCCGCCAGGGCTGTGACCAGCTGGGGCCAGGAAAACATGGCCGTAAACACGGCAATCTGAAGCTCCTTCAGCGGCAGCACTGCGCACAGCAGCTTCACCACCAGAAGGTACAGCACCGCGAACTTGGCAAGCGCCGCCGTGATCCAGGCCGCGCCCTTCCGCCACGGGGACAGATCCCTCCCTCCTGCCAGAAGGCTCAGCAGCAGCACGAACACCAGATTACCCACCGCAATGGAGGGCGCAATGGGCAGCAGCTGTGGCCCGATACCCAGCAGAAAGGCGAAGAAGGGGGACAGCAGCGCCACTGTGATCCCGCTCCACAGTCCCACCGCCAGCACCGAGAGGGCCAGCACCCCGTTGACACAGGTTCCGGCAACGTACTGCCCGGCGGGCCTGGCGGCCGCCTGAAGGACGATCAGAAGCGCCGTCATCACGGCGGTCTCCGTGATGTACAGGGCCCGGCGGCCCATAGCGGATCTCATCCGTCAGTCCTCCCGCTCCCAGTTGTGCCAGACGTTCTGCACGTCGTCGTTGTCCTCCAGAAGATCGATCATCCTGGACATGTTCTTGATGTCTTCCTCGCCGGTGAGCTTAATGTAGTTTTGAGGAACCATCTCAATGGCGGCCGAGGCAAAGGCGTAGCCCTTGGCCTCCAGAGCGGCGGCAACGGCGTTGAAGCCGTCGGGCTCGGTGGTGATCTCAAATACGTCCCCGCCGGCCTCGAAATCCGCCGCGCCGCAGTCCAGGGCGTCCATCATCACGGCCTCCTCGTCCAGGTCCCCCTCCTCGTTGTCGATGATAATCACGCCCTTGCGGTCAAAGCTCCAGCTGACGCAGCCGGTGGCCCCCATATTGCCGCCGTATTTGTCAAAAAGGTGGCGCACTTCCGGGGCGGTGCGGTTGCGGTTGTCGGTGAGAGCCTCCACAATGACGGCCACGCCGCAGGGGCCATAGCCCTCGTAAACCACCTTCTCAAAGTTGTCGGTATTGCCGGAGCCCAGCGCCTTGTCGATGGTGCGCTTGATATTGTCGTTTGGCATGTTGGCCGCCTTGGCCTTGGCGATGACGGTGGCCAGACGGGAGTTGTTGTTGGGATCGCCGCTGCCGCCCTCCTTCACCGCAACGATCATCTCCCGGGCGATTTTGGTGAAGGCCTGGGAACGCTTGGCATCCGCCGCGCCCTTGGTCTTTTGGATATTATGCCATTTGGAATGTCCGGACATGGGATTGTCCTCCTTACACGTAATATTGAACCGCCTCGGTATGCGAGGCTGATTTTGTGACCGGAACCCCGGGGAATTTCTCCTCCAGGTACTCTATCAGGACGGGGCACACTACGTCCTCCGTGGGAAAATGCCCCGCGTCCAGCACGCTTATGCCCGCCGCGCAGGCGTCCAGAAACTGGTTGTACTTCAGATCGGAGGTGACAAAGGCATCGCAGCCGTTCTCCGCCGCCGCGGCCAGATAGCCG
>CAJTUD010000099.1 GCA_910579725.1 uncultured Oscillospiraceae bacterium
GGCCTGATGCTGCCCTTCTTCCTGTTCGGCATCTACGAAAAGGACGGCCAGCCCTTAGAGAAGGTGCTGGGCCACTTCATCCGGGCACAGTTCCTCGCCCCCAAGGTCCGCCCGTACCAGACCGACAATCTGTATGCCGCCATGGAGCGGCTGAATCATCATGAAAAGGAGGTTCATGCGATTGCAAAAAAAGCAGGAAAAGCAAGCAAAAAATCTGCAAGCGGCAAAAAGACAGCACAAAAAAGATAAGGCCGACCTGCGGGACACCATCCGCCTGACCCCTGACGCCAAGCTCACCAGCCGCCAGAAGCGGCGGCTGTCCGCTTCCGTCCAGAAGGCCAAGCGAGACGGCAAAATCCCCCGGACTGCCCAGCAGACCATCCCCTACCGGGAGATGTGCCGGGACGGTATCTGCGTGGTGTCGGAGCGGTTCTTCACCAAGCAGGTCCAATTCTACGACATTAACTACCAGTTGGCGCAGAACGAGGATAAGAACCTGATCTTTGAGAACTGGTGCGATTTCCTCAACTACTTTGACAGCTCCATCCGGTTCCAGCTGTCCTTCCTCAACCAACCCGCCGATATGGAAGAACAGCGCCAGTCCATCCACATCCCCGATCAGGCGGACGCCTTCAACTCCATCCGGGAGGAATATTCGGATATGCTGCAAGGCCAGCTCTCCAAGGGCAACAACGGCCTGACCAAGACCAAGTACATCACCTTCGGCGTGGAGGCGGACAGTCTGAAGGAGGCCAAGCCCCGGCTGGAGCGTATCGAGGCGGACGTGCTGGCTAACTTCAAGACCCTGGGGGTGCGGGCGCACTCCCTCAATGGCTATGAGCGGCTGGCCGTCCTCCATAAGATGTTCCACCCAGCGGACAACCAGAAATTCCGGTTCGCCTGGGACGCGATCTGCAAGACCGGCCTTTCCAGCAAGGACTTCATCGCCCCGGACAGCTTCACCTTCAAGAATGGCCGGATGTTCCAGATCGGCAGGACCTACGGGGCAATGTCCTTCCTGCAAATCCTGGCCCCGGAGCTGACCGACCGGATGTTGGCGGACTTCCTGGACCTGGAAAGCAGCATGGTGGTCACGCTCCATATCCAGTCCATTGACCAGAGCGCGGCCATTAAAAATGTGAAGCGGAAGATCACCGATTTGCAGAAAATGACCATTGAGGAGCAGAAAAAGGCCGTCAGAAGCGGATACGATATGGACATCATCCCCTCTGATCTCGCCACCTATGGCGCGGAGGCCAAGACGCTTTTGGAGGACCTGCAATCCCGGAATGAGCGGATGTTCCTCGTCACCATGCTGGTAATGAACACGGCGGAGACGCGGCAGAAGTTGGAGAACAACGTGTTCCAGGCGGCGGGCATCGCCCAAAAGTACAACTGCGCCCTGCGGCGGCTGGACTACCAGCAGGAGCAGGGGCTAATGTCCTCCCTCCCCCTGGGCCTCAACCAGATCGCTATTCAGCGGGGCCTCACCACCAGCAGTACCGCCATATTCGTGCCCTTTACCACCCAGGAGCTTTTTATGCAGGGTGAAGCCCTCTACTACGGCCTGAACGCTCTTTCCAATAACCTGATTCTGGCCGACCGCAAGCAGCTTAAAAACCCCAACGGGCTAATCCTTGGTACTCCCGGAAGCGGCAAGTCCTTCTCCGCCAAGCGGGAGATCACCAACGCTTTCCTGATTACCACGGACGATATTGCCATTATCGACCCAGAGGACGAGTATTCGCCCCTGGTCCGGCGGCTGGGCGGGCAGGTGATCGACATTTCCCCCACCTCCGACCAGTACATCAACCCCATGGACATAACCCTCAACTACTCGGAGGATGATAACCCCCTGACGCTGAAAAGCGACTTCATCCTCTCACTCATGGAGCTGATTGTGGGCGGCAAGGCCGGGTTGGAGCCGGTGGAGAAAACGGTGGTGGACCGCTGCGTCCATATGGTCTACCGGGAGTACCTGCAAGACCCCCGGCCTGAGAAAATGCCGGTGCTGGGGGACCTCCACGCGCTTCTCTGCCAGCAGCCGGAGCCGGAGGCCCAGCGGCTTGCCACGGCGCTGGAAATTTACGTTTCCGGCAGTCTGAACGTATTTAACCACCGGACCAACGTGAAAATCAACAGCCGGATCGTGTGCTATGTGATTAAGAAGCTGGGGAAACAGCTTAAAAAGTTCGGTATGCAGGTAGTCCAGGACCAGGTGTGGGGCCGGGTCAGTGAGAACCGGGAGGCCCACAAGTCCACCCGCCTCTACATTGACGAAATGCACCTGCTTCTCCGGGAGGAACAGACCGCCGCCTACTCGGTGGAGATTTGGAAACGGTTCAGAAAATGGGGCGGAATCCCCACCGGAATTACCCAAAATGTCAAGGATTTGCTTTCTTCCCGCGAAATTGAGAACATTTTTGAAAACTCTGACTTTGTGTATATGCTCAATCAGGCGGGCGGCGACCGGCAAATCCTGGCGAAGCAGCTCAATATCTCCCCTCACCAGCTTGGCTATGTGACCAACTCCAACGCTGGCGAGGGGCTTTTGTTCTTCGGGAGCGTCATTATCCCCTTTGTGGACCATTTCCCGAAGGATACGGAGCTGTATGAAATCATGACCACCCGCTTGGAGGACCTTGCGGCGCAGTAAAGGAGGTGCTGACCCATAGACCCATTGCAGAGTAATGAGACGATTCAGCAGTTTATGAAGCTGCTGGAGGAAAACACCCGGCAGGGGCAGGCGCAGGATTTGTCTCTCCTGATGTTCTACATGGACGGCATGACCCGGCAATTCGAGGCTGTATCCCAGGAATTGCAGGAGGTCCGCCAGCAGCTTGCCCAGACCCAGGAATCCCCAGCGAAAAAGGCTGTTGGCCGAATGGTGGAAGCCCTGGGGCACAAGGTAGATCAGGCGCGGGAGGTTCTGGATGATCTGCGGGAGAGAATCACGGATTGCGCCAAAAATGCTGTGGAAAATTTCAAGGAGGCGGGTGTGACCGCATTGGATAAGGCCGTGTCCGCCATTGGAGTCAAAAATGTGCTGGAATCCTTGCAGGAGAAGATCAGCGGCATGATCGCTGATACGAAACAGAACATTGAAAAGGTGGAGAACATCGGCCATGAGCTGCGGAGCGTGGGCGGTCATTTGAAGAACGCCGGACGCGCCATGACCGGCAAGGATACGCAGACGGTGGACGGCGGGCAGGAGGGGCGTTTTCAGTCCGTGGTGCTGGCTCCCATGCGGACCACACAAAAGCTGCTGTCCGGCATGAACAACGCCACCCTCGCCGCTATCGGCGGGATGGAGAGTTTGGAGCTGTCGGCGGAGGCCGCACGGGAGGCGCGGGCGGAGCGTCAGGCTGAGAAAAAGCCCTCCATCCGGCAGGCATTGGCGGAGAAACGGGCGGAAGCCGCTGCCCAGCCCGCCCCCGCGCCGGATAAAGAGCATAAGACCCCGGAGGCGGCTCTATGAGCGGCAAACGGTTCCAAGCCAGGGCGAAAACGGTGCAGAAGCTGGGCCGGGACGGTCTGGTGGAGCAGAACATGGCTACCGGCGAGGAAAAGCGGGTCAGCCAGCGGACGGCGGATGTATCCTTCGGTCCGGCCCGTCCCCAGGAACAGGCGGCGGGCCACCGCGCGGTTCAGCGGAGCGGCGGCGATTCCACTTCCTCTGGCAAGAAACGGCGGAAACAGCCCCGGCCCGTCCAGCAGACGGCAGAGGAAGCGGCCTATGCCACCCCGGCCCCCACCAGCGTCCCGGAAGCCCCCATGCCGGACACTCCGTCCATGCGGATGGCGGCGGACGCGCCCATGATGGCCGCTCCTATCGCCAGCGAGGACCCATCCCCGCCGCCAGCCTCCCGGAAGCGCCGCAAGCGGAAGAACCGTAAAAAATCCAAGCAGCGGCAGGCGGCAAAGCACACCCCGGACGCGGCCCGATCTTTGGACGGTCAGCCCGCCCCTATGCGCTCCGCTGGGGATGCTCCCATGCAGAACCGGCCCCCTGGTCCCACTCCGTCAAAGCGTCCGCCCTGCCCGGTGGAGGGCGGGGGACGGCTGCAATTCAAAGATGCGGAGGGCGAACAGCCCCCTTCTGATGGCAAAATCCCCGTTGATGGCAGGGCGAAGATGAAGAAGCAGCAGGTCATGGACCATGCTGCCAATACCGCCCAGCCGGAGGACGGTCAGCAGGCGGAGCCGTCTGCGGATGGCGAGGGCGATACTCGCCAGCGGGACAGCCCTCCAGCAGAAGGGCCGTCCCCTGCGCGGGATGATCGTGGGGCCTATAAGAAGCGGCAGGCGGCAAAGTTCGCCGCCCACTCCGCCGCTGGAAAAACAGACCGGCCCCGGCTGCAATTCGAGGACCCACCCCCCGCCGCTGACAGTGCCCCTCCCCCCGTGCTGAAGGAGGACGCCCCGCCGCCCAGTCGGAAGTATCAAAAGGCGGTGCGCCGGGTGGAAAGGGCGGAGCAGAAGGTGAAGCAGGCCCGTGACAATCTCCCCACCAAGCGCCGCCTGTCCTTTCAGCCGGAGCCGGATGGTGAGACGGGCAAACCCCGCCGCCATCTCCATTTTGAGCAGGAGGTTTTACCGGAGTACCGCAAGCCTTCTCTCCCCGTCCGTGGCGCTGGCATGGCGAAAACGGCGGCGGTGATGAAGCTCCACGGCAAAATTCATCAACATGAGCGGGACAATGTGGCGCTGGAGGCCACCCACAAAAGCGAATTATTTATGGAGCAGGGCGTGGGGCGTATGCTGCGCTGGCAGAGGAACCGCCGCCGCTCCAAGCCCTACCGCGCTTTGCGCCAAGCGGAGAAGCGGGCAGTAAAGGAAAATGTCAGGCTTGCATGGCAGACCGCCCTCCGGGATAACCCGGAATTACAGCGCAAAAACGCCCTCGCCAAATGGATGCAGAAGCAGAAGATCAAGCGAAAGTATGCCCAGGCTGCGCATGAGGCGAAGCAGACGGCGCACTTTACCCAAAACGTGGTCCACGCCACCGGGCAGATCGTCCGGGCGGTCCAGCAGTATGTAGCGGCACGAAAATCGCTGCTGCTGGTTGTGGCAATGCTGGCCATGGTGGTGGTGTTCTTCTCCGCTGGCATGACCTCCTGTACTGCTATGCTCTCCGGGTTCCAGTCCTCCTATATTTCAGCGTCCTATATAGCGAATGAGCAGGATATTTGCAATTCGGACCTTTACTACACGGAAATGGAGACGGATTTGCAGATAGACATTGACAAAACGGAGGAAAATTACCCCGGCTATGACGAATACCGCTACAACATCGGAGAGATCAGCCACAACCCCTATGAACTGATGGGCTATCTCTCCACCATGTTCAACGCCTTCACCTTTGAACAGGTCCAGGCGGAACTTGCGCGGCTGTTCGGGGAGCAGTACACCCTTACGCGGGAGGTCATTGTGGAAACCCGCTATGACGGCAACAGCAACCCCTATGATTGGTATGTTCTGCAAACCACACTGACTGTCCGGTCCCTCTCCAGCATTATCGCCGGAAGCCTGTCCCCTGGTGAGCAGACCGACCGCTACAACGTGTATCAGCAGACCCTCGGCAACCGGCAGGCGTATGGGAACCCCTTTGATTTTCCATGGCTGGGCTATGTGTCCAGCGGCTACGGCTACCGGGTCCATCCCATCAGCGGGGAAAAGAACCTGCACCGGGGCGTGGACATTGCTGTGGCGCAGGGTACGCCCATCCGGGCCATCCATGACGGGCGGGTGGTTTCCGCCGGGGACGCTGGCAGCTACGGCCTGTGCGTGGTGATTGAGGACGAAAAGGGCTATCAATCCCGGTATGCCCACTGTTCCAGCCTCTCCGTCAGCGCGGGCCAGGAGGTCAAGCGAGGGGATGTGATTGCCGCTGTGGGCAGTACCGGCAACAGCACCGGGCCGCACCTGCACCTGGAAATCATGCTGAACGGCGAATACCTGAATCCCTATTATTTCGTGGACACCGGCTATGACGGTTCAACTGCTGGGGCTATTCCCGGCACACCGGGCGGCGTGGAGATACCCGCCTACCCTGGGGAGCCGGTCACGGACGAAACCTACGCCGCCATGCTGGAAGAAGCACAGAAGTACCTCGGCTATCCCTACGTTTGGGGCGGCAGTTCCCCCTCTACCTCTTTTGATTGCAGCGGATTCGTTTCGTGGGTCATCAATCACAGCGGATGGAATGTGGGACGGCTGGGGGCGCAGGGCCTCTATAACATCTGCACCCCCGTATCCATGGCGAACGCCCAGCCCGGTGATCTCATTTTCTTCTGGCACACCTACGATGCGCCGAACCCTAACGGCGTGACCCATGTGGGCATCTATGTGGGCAACGGGCAGATGATTCACTGTGGGGACCCCATCTCCTATGCCAACATCAACAGTAATTATTGGCAGCAGCATTTTTATGGAATGGGCCGTTTGCCCTGATTTTTACAACTTTTTTGAAGGAGTGTGATACATGAGAATCGGTTTATGTGATGTGGATTCCCACAACTGGCCGAACCTGTGCCTGATGAAGCTGTCCGCCTACCACAAGGCGCGGGGCGATCCCGTGGAGTGGTGGAGGCCGGACGGCCGGTATGACCGGGTTTATAAAAGCCGGGTGTTCACCGACACCTACTCCAAGGACACGATCACCGTCGCCAACGCTGGCGAGGTGGTCTGCGGCGGCACGGGCTACGGCCTCGGCCCCAACCTCCCGGACGAAGTGGAGCATACCCGCCCGGACTATACCTTATATCCGCAGTTTCCTGACACCGCCTACGGCTTTCTGAGCCGTGGCTGTCCGAGAAACTGCGGATTTTGTTTGGTGTCAGACAAGGAGGGACGGCGGAGCATCCAGGTGGCCGACCTCGCTGAGTTTTGGAACGGCCAGAAGGAGATCAAGCTGCTGGACGCCAACCTTCTGGCCTGTCCCGACCATGAAAAGCTGATTTTGCAGCTTGCGGAGAGCCGCGCCTATGTGGACTTCTCACAGGGGTTGGATATTCGGCTCATCACCCCGGACAACGTGGCCCTGCTGAACCGGGTGAGAACCAAGGCGATACATTTTGCTTGGGATAACCCGGATATTGACCTGACCCCCGACTTCCGCCGTTTTTTGGAGCTGACCGCGATCAAGAATGTCCGCAAACGGAAGGTCT
>CAJTUD010000100.1 GCA_910579725.1 uncultured Oscillospiraceae bacterium
AACTTTGTGGCCTGTCTGGTTATGAAGCCAGACAGGCCTTTTTTCGACAGGCTGACAGCAGCCTTTGACAAGGCTGCTGTTTTATATTATAGCCGGTACACCTGAAAATCGGTAAAGTCCGGCGGTCAAAATGACGCAGGACGGGGGTGACGCTCCGCCGGGAAGCGGAACGCGGCCTGTACGGCCGCGTTTCCCTTCCTGAAAGGCTACGTATAAGAATACCAGCTCGTTCCAGGTCTGTCAACTGCGGGATTTCATGCTGGTTTGAATCTCTGCGCCGGAATTTTGGGGTAAACTGTTGGAGTGGCGATGGTAAGAGGTAGGGCTGCGTTCAAATGCGTTTTCCGGATGAAAACAGGCTCATTTTTCAAAAGAATTGTTCGAGAAGCAAGGCGCATTTATTTTTCCCATTGCAAATCATAAAAATTATGTTATACTATTAAATTGTGCTGTTGTATTGAAATTTCACTCTTACAAAAGAGGAGCGTTGCGCGAATGAGTTTTATTACAAAGATCTTTGGAACCTACAGCGAGCGGGAACTAAAGCAGATTTACCCCATTGTGGATAAAATCGAGGCCCTGGAGCCGGAATACAAAGCTCTCTCCGATACCCAGCTGACCGCCAAGACAGCGGAATTCAAAGGCCGCCTGGCAAACGGCGAGACACTGGACGATATCCTGCCCGAGGCTTTCGCCGCTGTGCGGGAGGCCTCCGTCCGGGTGCTGGGCCAGCGGCCTTTCCGGGTGCAGCTGGTGGGCGGCGTGGTGCTTCACCAGGGGCGCATCGCCGAAATGAAGACCGGCGAGGGCAAAACCCTGGTGGCCACCCTCCCGGCCTACCTTAATGCCCTGACGGGCAGAGGCGTCCATATCGTCACCGTCAACGACTATCTGGCCAAATATGGCAGCGAATGGGTAGGCAAGGTGTTCCGTTTCATGGGGCTCACGGTGGGCCTGATTGTACACGGTCTGGACAAGGCTCAGCGTCAAGCGGCCTACGCTGCCGACGTCACCTACGGCACCAACAACGAGATGGGCTTCGATTACCTGCGGGACAACATGGCGCTTTATGCCGGCGAGCTGGTTCAGCGGGGGCACAATTTTGCCATTGTGGACGAGGTGGACTCCATCCTCATCGACGAAGCCAGGACCCCGCTGATTATCTCCGGCATGGGAGAGAAGTCCACCCAACTCTACGACATGGCGGAAATGTTTGTGCGCCAGCTGAAGAAGCTGGTGATCGCCGAGACCGATGAGAAGGCCGAGGAGGACGTGAACATCGACGCGGACTATGTGGTGGATGAAAAGGCGCGCACCGCTACCCTCACTGCCCGGGGAATCGCCAAAGCGGAGGAATTCTTCCACGTGGAAAATCTGTCTGACCCGGAGAATTCCACCATCAACCACCATATTAATCAGGCAATCAAAGCCCACGGCGTGATGAAAAAGGATACCGACTACGTCATCAAGGACGGTCAAGTCATCATCGTCGACGAATTTACCGGACGGCTGATGTTCGGCCGCCGATACAGCGAAGGCCTCCACCAGGCCATCGAGGCCAAGGAGCGGGTGAAGGTGGAGCGGGAAAGCAAAACCCTGGCCACCATCACCTTCCAGAACTATTTCCGCCTCTACAGCAAGCTCTCCGGCATGACCGGAACGGCGCTGACTGAGGAGGAGGAGTTCGGTTCCATTTACAAGCTGGATGTCATCGAAATTCCCACCAACAAGCCCATGATCCGGCAGGACGATCACGACGTGGTCTATAAGACGGAGGCAGCCAAGTACACGGCGGTCATTGAGCAGATCAAGGAGTGCCACGCCAAGGGCCAGCCGGTGCTGGTGGGTACGGTGTCCATTGAGAAGAACGAGACCCTCTCCAAGCTCCTGACCCGCGAGGGCATCAAGCACAACCTCCTCAATGCCAAGAACCATGAGAAGGAGGCTGAAATCGTGGCCCAGGCCGGCAAGCTGGGGGCTGTTACCGTGGCCACCAACATGGCTGGGCGCGGCACCGACATCATGCTGGGGGGCAATGCGGAGTTTCTGGCCAAGAACGATCTGCGAAGGGAAGGCCTTACCGACGAACTCATTGCCGAGGCTACCGGCTTTGCCGAGACGGACGACCAGGAAATCCTGAACGCCCGGCAGAAGTTCGCCGAATATATGGAAAAGCACAAGGCCGAAATCGCCGGAGAGGCGGACAAGGTCCGTCAGGCTGGGGGGTTGTTCATCATCGGCACCGAGCGCCATGACTCCCGCCGCATCGACAACCAGCTCCGGGGCCGCGCCGGCCGCCAGGGAGACCCCGGCGAAAGCCGGTTCTATCTGAGTCTGGACGACGATCTCATGCGCCTGTTCGGCGGAGAACGGATCACGGGACTGATGGAACGGATGGATCTGGGGGAAGATATGCCTATTGAAAGCAAAATGCTCACCAAGGGCATTGAGAACGCCCAGACCAGCGTGGAGTCCCGGAACTTCCAGGCCCGTAAAAGCACCCTGGAGTATGACGATGTGATGAACAAGCAGCGGGAAATCATCTACGGCCAGCGTAAAAACGTGCTGGACGGTGCCGATCTGCAAAAGGAAATCGCCGGCTTCATCTCTCACATTATCTCCGAGACGGTCCACACCGCCTTCAGCGAGAACAAGCGTATCGACAACGATGCCTACCAGACCATGCTCTCCTCCCTGGAGGGCGCCTTCTTCCCGAAGTACACGGTGAAGCTGACGCAGGAAGAGGCGGCTGCCACTGGCGAGGAGGACTTTGTCCGGCTGTTTACGGACAAGGCCATGGAGACCTACGCCGCCAAAGAGGCGGAAATTGCCAAGGCCAAGGAGGCCAACGACGCGTTCCCCGATATGCGGGAGCTGGAGCGGGTGGTCATGCTGAGAGTGGTGGATGAGTACTGGATGGAGCACATCGACGCCATGCAGGATCTCCGTCAGGGTATCCGGCTCCAGGCCTATGCCCAGTCCAACCCTGTGGATGCCTATAAGCGGGAAAGCCTGCATATGTTTGAGGAGATGGTCTCCGCCATTCAGGAAGAAACGGTCCGACGTCTGTTCTCTGTCCGGATCAAGAGCGATCAGACGGTAAAGCGGGAGCGAGTGGCCAACAGCATCACAGAAGGCCGGGGTGACGGCACTGTGAAAAAACAGCCCCGGAAGGTCCAGAAGATCGGACGGAACGATCCATGTCCCTGCGGCAGCGGAAAGAAATATAAAAAGTGCTGCGGACGGGATGCGTGAGTATGGAAGTATGGGAGACCCTCAACAGCGTATATGGCGTACTGTACCGGCGGGGGTAGTCCATCAGCAAGGCCCTGGCCGAGGCTGGTTACACCGCCCGGTGGGACTGGTACAACCTCCACGGTTCTGTCCGGGACGGGGAATAACGGGTGGAGAGCTTCCCGGTTCCCGTCATTACGGTGGGACACTGGTGCGAGGTGATCCTGGAGCTGGACTGCGTCTGCGTGGACGCCCATCTCACCTGCGATCAGGCCCGGGGCTTTGATTGGAAGGACCTCCCCTGGGCCCTTCGAGGTTTACGGCGTGGAGGACTACACCGAGGATCTCTACCGCCCGGGGATGGACCTGGAGGGACTGCCGGCGCGGCTGGAGCGGTACGGACGGGAGGTGGGCCTTGCCATTCCCTTGACCTTCGACTGCCAGGACGAGGTGATTGTGGAGATCGCGGATTACTGCCGGAAATGGGATACCCATGTGGAATGGATTCTGCCGGGAGGCTGCCTCTGACGGCGGCCTCCCGGATTCGGTCATAAGGAAGGAGACGGTATGGAATCATATCTTGAGACGCCGCGGCTGGTGATCCGACCCTTTACCATGGAGGATTTTGACGCCCTCTGGGAGATTTTCGGGGACCCTGAAACCATGGAGCACGTGGCGCCTTACACAGAAGAGGAGGCCCGGGAATTTCTCCGGACCTTCTGCGTGGAGCGGGACCCGCCTGGAGCCTGCGCCGCTGTTCGGAAGGAGGATGGGAGGCTCATCGGATATCTTCTCTGCAAGCAGATTGACGAACCCGGCATCTACGAGCTGGGCTGGATTTTTCACCGGAGCTTCTGGCGGCGGGGCTATGCATATGAGGCGGTGTCTGCTCTGATGGACCATCTCTTCAGGGTCCGAGGGGTCCACAAGGTTATGGCGGAGACGGAGGATGCCGTCCGTTCCTTGGGATTCATGAAAAAGCTGGGCCTCCGGCAGGAGGGGGTGTTCCGGAAGCACTGTCTTGTCCGGGACGGCAGATGGCTGGACCTCTACTGGTGCGGCCTGCTGCGGGAAGACTATTTGAACTAGGAGGCGTCTATGTCGTTTCTTACCCACGACCACGGCGGCGTGGTCTATCATACCTCGTCCATTCTGGACGCTTCCGGCTTGGTCCATGGCTTTTCCACCCGTTTGGGCGGGGTCAGCGGTGGGGATTACGCCTCGCTGAACTTCCGGGGAAGCGGCCCCGATCCGGACAGGCAGGAAAACGTCCGGGAGAACTATCGCCGCTTCTGTGCGGCCTTGGGGACAGCTCTGGGCGATGTGGTTCAGTCCAGACAGGTCCACGAGGACACGGTCCGCCATGTCACCGGCGCGGACCGAGGCAAGGGCCTGTTTGTGACCACGGACTACACCGCCGATGCCCTTGTAACCAACGAGACGGGGCTGAACCTGATGGTTTTTTCGGCGGACTGTATCATCCTGCTGCTCCACGACCCAGTCAGCCGCTGTGTGGGCGCGGTCCACGCCGGGTGGCGGGGGACCGCGCTGGATCTGCCTGCCAAGACGGTGCGGGAGATGGGGCGGCTCTTTGGCGCAAAGCCGGAGCATATCCGGGTGGCGGTTGGGGCGGGGATTGGGCCCTGCTGCTTTGAAACCCATGACGATGTGCCGGAGGCCATGCGAGCAGCCTTCGGCGGCGGCGCGGAGAAGTACATTTCCCCCAGAGGGGAGAAGTGGACTGTGGATCTGAAGGCAGTCAACGCCTGGCGGCTGAGAGAGGCAGGGGTGCAGGAGGGGCGTATGGATATCTCTCCCGTGTGCACTGCCTGTCATACCGATCTGTATTGGAGCCACCGGGTTTCCGGGGACCGCCGGGGCGTGCAGGGGGCGCTTATCGGCTTAAGGCGGGAGGAGGACGGACTGTGAGGCGGTTTCTGGCGGCGCTTCTGACGGCGGCGCTTCTGCTGAGCGGCTGCGGGGATCTGACCGAGCCGGATGACTTGGACGGCGAATGGGAAGAGTATCAGCCGTTCCTTCCGGAGGAGCCCCCGGAGGAACTGGAGGAGCCTGCGCCGGAATATCCCGCCGCGTTTTCCCTGCCCTATCACCGGAACCAGACGCTGGATCCTATCTCCTGCGGCGAGGGGATCCAGGAGATTGCGGCGGCGCTGCTCTATGAGCCGCTGTTCCGTCTGGATGAAGCGTTCCAGCCTGTGCCGCTGTTGTGTGAGAGCTGGGCGTGGGATGAAACAGGGCTGGTCTGCACGCTGACTCTGCGGCAGGGCATGACCTTTTCCGATGGTTCGCCGCTGACCGCCCGGGACGTTGCGGAGACGCTCCAGCGGGCCCGGGAGTCGGAGCGGTACGCCTACCGGCTGAGAAATGTGACGAACGTGACGGCCAGCCGCAGCGGGCAAGTGGTTATCACCCTGGCCGCGCCCAACCGGGGGCTGCCGGCGCTTCTGGATATCCCCATCGTCCGGCAGAGCACCGCCGGAGAGCGGGTTCCGCTGGGAACGGGGCCCTATTATCTGGTCTCTGGGGAAGGCGGAGAGGAGCGGCTCCAGGCCCGGGAGGACTGGTGGCAGGGGAAGCACCTGCCGGTGGACGTCATCCCGCTGGTTCACGCCAAGGATCAGGAAACCGCGCTGTATCTGTTCTCTACCCGGCAGGTGGAACTGCTGCCGGTGGATCCCACCGATGACCCCTCTCTGGCCAGCGGTCAGGCACAGTCCACCGGACAGCCTACCGCCGTTATGCAGTTCATCGGGTTCAACGTCGGCGAGGGTCGGCTCTTTTCTGACGCTTCCCTCCGGGCCCTGTTCAGCCGGGGAATTGACCGGGAGACTCTGGCGGACGCGCAGATGGCAAAGCTGGTGCAGGCGGCTCAATTCCCTGTGCCGCCCTCCTCGCCCCTTTATCCCAAGAACCTGGAAAAGGCGTACAGCGAAGACGAGCTGCTCAGCGCACTCCGCGCCGCCGGACAGGATACCGGGGAGCGGAAGGAGCTCACCATGCTGGTCAGCGGGGACGACGCCTTCCGGGCGGCCAGTGCGCGGTTCATTGCCAGAGAGCTATCCCGTCTGGACTGGAAAATCAACGTTGTGGAACTGCCCTGGGAAGAGTATCTGGCTGCGCTGGAGGCCGGGGAGTTTGATCTGTATTTTGGAGAGGTGCGTTTGACTGCCGACTGGGATCTGACGGATCTGTCGGGAACCGAGGGGACCCTTAATTACGGCGGTTATGCCAACGATGTAACAGACATTCTGCTTGAGCTCTATCTCTCTTCGGAGGATCAGACGGATGCCTCCAGGCGGCTGTACAGTCACCTTCAGGCGGCTGCGCCCTTTGCACCGGTCTGCTTTAGAAATTATTCCGTTCTGACCCATCCGGATGTGGTGGAGGGACTCGCGCCTGGTCCATCGGATATCTTCCGCGGGTTGGACCAGTGGGTCATCCATCTGGAGGAGATTCAGGCATAATAGTTACCGTCCTGACGGATGGCGGAAGGGAATACTTGCAACAAAGGCAGGCGCGGCATTGCCGCACCTGCCTTTCAGCCTGTCGAAAAAAGGCCTGTCTGGCTTCATAACCAGACAGGCCACAAA
>CAJTUD010000101.1 GCA_910579725.1 uncultured Oscillospiraceae bacterium
GTGTACGTCGAAAAAGTACTTTGCGGGCCGAACTCGGCCCGGTCCCCCTTCCTCACAAAAGTGGCACAGCCACTTTTGTGACACGCAGAGACAGGTTTACGCCTGTCTCTCTCTGCGCTGTCCGAAAGTACCGGAAAAATGGCTCCCCACCCGGCGTAACCAAACCTCCCCGCGCCGCATACGCTGGAAGCGAGGGGGATACAAAGGACCGGCGGACGGGCCGGAGAAGGAGGAGCCAACGTGCATCGAGCGACACTTTCCAGGCGGCTGAGCAATCTGCTCAGCGTGAAATCCCTGGTGACGCTGGCATTGACGGCGGTGTTTTCCATCATGGAGCTGCGGGGAGCCATCTCCCAGGAATTCATGACCATTTACGCGGTTATCATTGCGTTTTATTTTGGCACACAAACAAAAAAAGGGGTGGAACCCGAAGTGGAGGGCGGCAATGGATAAGGATCCTCTGACAATTGCCCGGGGGGAGCTGGGCCGGACGGAGAGCCCTGCGGGAAGCAACCGGACGCCCTACGGAGTCTGGTACGGCCTGGACGGCCAGCCCTGGTGCATGATTTTCGTACAGTGGTGCTTCGCCCAGGCGGGGCTGCCGCTGCCTTACAAGACCGCCAGCTGCTCCGGCCTGCTGGGCTGGTACCGGACGCACCGGCCGGAGCAGATCGTGGAGCGCCCCCGGCCCCGGGACATTGTGATCTACACCTTCGGCCACACGGGCATTGTGGACCGGGAAGCCGGAGAAAGCATCTTCGCCCTGGAGGGCAACACCTCCCCCGGCGAGGCGGGCAGCCAGAACAACGGCGGCGGCGTGTACCGCAGAAAGCGGAGCAAATCGCTGGTGCAGGCATATATCAGACCCTTTGACAGCGAGGAAGAGGAGGACATCATGACCGGGAAAGAAATCTATGACGCTCTCAGCGGCTACCTGAACACCCAGACGGTCCCCGACTGGGCGGAAGAGGAGCTGGCGGAGGCGGTGCGTCTGGGCATCACCGGCGGACAGGAGCCCATGGCGCTGATTCCCAGGTATCAGGCCGCCATCATGGCCAAGCGGGCCGTTGAGCGGGGACCCGCGGCTCCGGCGGAGCAGCAGTGAATTCGTTCAAAAGCCGCAGCAGAGGGGGAGAAACGGGCCTGTGCCTGTCTCTCCCCCTCCGGACGGATTTGTTATGTAACGGAAAACAGCAGCTCGGTATAGCCGGGATAGGGCCAGGCCTCCCGGGCGGTGATGGTTTCCAGCTCGTCCACGGCGGCGCGGAGCTTTCCCATGCGGTCGAACACGGTGCAGCGGTAGTAGTGGGCGGCCTCGTAGGCGTCCTTGCCCTTGGGCGCGGCCATGGCCTCCTCCAGCGCCCTGCACTGCCTCATCATTTCTGCGGACAGGCGGCTGAGGCGGCGCAGCAGCTCCTCTTCATCGGCGCAGTCCAGGTCCGCCAGTACGGCCTTCTTGGCGGCCACCCCGGAGGCGGTGGCTCCGGAGAAGGCGCATACGGCGGGGAAGATGCTCCGCTTGACCATGTCGATCATGGTCCGGGCCTCGATGCCCACCACCTGACAGTAGTTCTCCAGGTGAATCTCGTTCCGGGCCCGCAGCTCCTCCTCCGTGAAAACGCGGTGCTTACTGAACAGCTCGATGTGCTTGGGCTGGATGTAGGTCTGGAGGGCGTCGGCAGTGCAGGCGAGGTTGCTGAGACCCCGCTTTCTGGCTTCCGTCACCCAGGCGTCCTCGTAGCCGTTGCCGTTGAAGATAATCCGCTGGTGCTCGATGAAGGCCCGCTGGACCAGATCGTGAAGGGCGGTGTTGAAGTCCGCCGCGCCCTCCAGCTCGTCGGCAAACTGACTGAGCTCCTCGGCCATGATGGTGTTGAGCGCCACGTTGGGGCCGGCAATGGACTGGCTGGAGCCCAGCATCCGGAACTCAAACTTGTTGCCGGTGAAGGCCAGGGGGGAGGTGCGGTTGCGGTCGGTGGTGTCCTGGGGAATGGGGGGCAGGGCGTCCACGCCGATGGAGATGCTCTTCATCCGCTGATCCACATACTTGGTGCCGTGGATGATGGCGTCCACAATGGCGGTGAGCTCATCTCCCAAAAAGATGGAAATAATGGCGGGGGGAGCCTCTTGGGCCCCCAGCCGGTGGTCGTTGCCCGGGTTGGCCACGGAGCAGCGCAGCAAATCCTGGTACTCGTCCACCCCCTTGATGAACGCCGCCAGGAACAGCAGGAACCGGGCGTTCTGGCTGGGGGTGGAGCCGGGCTTGAAGAGATTGTGGCCGGTGTCGGTGGACAGGGACCAGTTGTCGTGCTTGCCGGAGCCGTTGACCCCGGCAAAGGGCTTCTCATGGAGCAGGCAGACCATGTTGTGCCGTCCCGCCACCTTCTTCATGATCTCCATGGTCAGCTGGTTGTGGTCGCAGGCGGTGTTGGCGTCGTTGTAGATGGGAGCCAGCTCGTGCTGGGCGGGGGCCACTTCGTTGTGCTTGGTCTTGGCCAGGATGCCCAGCTTCCACAGCTCCTCGTCCAGCTCCTTCATGTAGGCGGCCACCCGGGGCTTGATGGTGCCGAAGTAGTGATCCTCCAGCTCCTGGCCCTTGGGAGGCTTGGCCCCGAAGAGGGTGCGCCCGGTGAGAACCAGGTCCTCCCGCCGGTTGAACACGTCCCTGTCGATGAGAAAGTACTCCTGCTCGGGCCCCACCTGGCTGATGACCTTCTTCACGTCGTTGTCCCCAAACAGCTTGAGCACCCTTACCGCCTGGCGGCTGAGCTCCTCCATGGAGCGCAGCAGGGGGGTTTTCTTGTCCAGAGCCTGTCCGCTGTAGGAGCAGAAGATGGTGGGGATGCAGAGGCTGCCGTCCTTGATGAAGGCGAAGGAGGTGGGGTCCCATGCGGTGTAGCCCCGGGCCTCGAAGGTGGCCCGCAGGCCGCCGGAGGGGAAGGAGGAGGCGTCCGGCTCTCCCCGGACCAGCTCCTTGCCGGAGAAGCTCATGAGAATCTGACTGGGATTCTCGGGCGTGATGAAGCTGTCGTGCTTCTCGGCGGTGACGCCTGTCATGGGCTGGAACCAGTGGGTGTAGTGGGTGGCCCCGTGGTCCATGGCCCAGTTTTTCATTTCCGCCGCCATCTCGTGGGCGGTTTCCAGGGAGAGAGGGGTGCCCTCCGCCACGCACTTTTTCCATGCCTTGTAGCAGGTGGCGGAGAGGCGCTGCTTCATGACGTCTTCGTTGAAGACCATGCTGCCGAATAGTTCTGTTACTTTGTCCTTGGCCATCGTTATGCTCCTTTCAATCCGCAGCCCCGGAGGCCGCGGCCCTGTTTTTTCCCGTCCTGGTTTCCCCTTCGCTGCCGGAGGCGGCGAAGACTACTCCCCTGACGCGCCATAGTTGCTCAATACTCTGGCGGAAGGATCGTCCACATCGCAGCCCTCCCACTCCCTGTTGGGCATCCAGAAACCGGCCACCATCTCCGCCTGTCCGGGGTAGTATTTCTCGAAAATCTCCCGGTAGAGCAAGGACTCCTTTGTAAAGGGCATGGCGTGGCAGCCGTACTTCCCTGCGGCGGCTTTCCAATCCTCCCCATAGCGCCGCTCCGCATAAGCCTTGAGGCCGTCCGCCAGACTGTGCCCCACCGCGTCGGAAAAAGCGGCCTTCTCCCGCTGGAGAATGGACGGGGGCAGATAGTCCCCCTCGAAGGCGCGGCGCAGCAAATATTTTCCCTTTCCGTACACGTTGATCTTTTTAGCCGGGTCCACGCTCATGACATACCGGACAAAATCCAGATCGCCGAAGGGCACCCGGGCCTCCATGCTGTTGGCGGAGATGCACCGGTCCGCCCGGAGCACGTCATACATGTGAATCTCCCGGATCCGTTTCTCGCTCTCGGCCTGGAACGCCTCCGGCGACGGCGCGAAGTCCGTGTACTTGTATCCGAACAGCTCGTCGCTGATCTCCCCCGTCAGCAGCACCCGGATGCTGCTTTGCCTGCGGATGGCCCTGCACAGCAGGTACATCCCCATGCTGGCCCGGATGGTGGTGATGTCATAGGTGCCTAAAGTATAAATCAACTCGTCCAGGGTGTCCAGCACATCCTGCTCCGTAATGTAAATTTCGTGGTGATGGCTGCCGATATAGGCCGCTGCCTGTCTGGCGTACTTCAGATCGATGGCGCCGGCGGACATGCCCACGGCATAGGTCTCCACCGGCCGTCCCAGCGCTCTGGCCGCAATGGCGCACACCAGGGAGCTGTCCAGGCCGCCGGAAAGAAGAAATCCCACCGGCACATCCGCCTCCAGGCGCTTCTCCACCCCCGCAATCAGCTTCTCGCGGATATTGGCGCACACCGTCTCCAGACTGTCCCCGCAGATTTGCTCCGCCTTTGCCATGTCCCGGTAGCAGACAAAGCGGCCGTTCTGGAAGTAGTGCCCCGGCGGAAAAGGCATGATCTTCCCCGTCAGGCCCAGCAGGCTTCTGGGCTCGCTGGCGAAGAGAATATGGCCGCTTGGGCTGTAGCCGTAATACAGGGGCCGGATGCCCAGGGGATCCCGGGCGGCAAGGAAGCTGTCCGACGGCCCGTCGTAGAGAACCAGGGCAAACTCCGCGTCCAGTTCTCCGAACATCTTCACCCCGCGCTCCCGCCACAGCGGCAGCAGCAGCTCGCAGTCGGACCCGCTGGCAAAGGCGTACCCCCTGCCCTCCAGCTCCCGCTTCAGCTTCCGGAAGCCGTAGAGCTCCCCGTTGCACACCACCGCGCTGCCGTCGGGCGCGGTGAAGGGCTGCATCCCGGCAGGCTCGGGCCCCATGATGGCCAGACGGTGGAAGAGCAGGGCCCCGGAGGGAAGCGGCAGGGAACGGCTGCCGTCCGGCCCCCGGCTTTTGGTGGCCGCGAAGGCCCCCTCCAGACGGGACAGGGAAATGTCCGCAGATGTATAGCCCATGATGGAACACATAAAAAGCACCTCCGAATGAACCGGCGTCTCTAAAATATCAATTTTAGGACGAATCGCCGGAATCCGTGGTGCCACCTAATTTACCGCAGTGCGGTCACTTCAGCTCTAACAAGCCTGACGGCGGTAACGGGCCGTTCCCGTATCCCCTACTCAAACGCCCCGGGGCGTCCCTTCGGTTCAAGGCTACGGAGTGTTATTCACCCGGCGCCCGCCCCGGGGTTTCCACTCTCCCCCCGTTCACTGTCAGGTGGCCTTCCTGGCTACTTCTCTCCATCATTGCCGTTTGCGATGTTCAATATGGGCGTATCTTACCCCCGTATTGTTTTTTTGTCAAGCTGAAAATTTTTGGGGAAGAGCTGAAAATTCCTCCGGCTTTTTGGCGCTTCTGTGATAAGCCGGCGTTTGTCTGCCTGCGGAAAACAATTGCAGGGCGGTTTGACAGCCCGTGAAGGGAGCGCCGCGGCGGCGACAAAATTGGGACCGCCGGAGGTTCGGAATTTGTAGGATGCTCCGATTTTTGCTTCTGATCTGCCGGAGTGGATTTTTTTCCGCCCGGAGGGACAGGCCGCTTGTTACGGAGAAAAAAATGTAGTATACTATAGCCGACTATATGAGCGGAAAACAACAGCCGCCGCGCCGGAGAATTTCCTGCGGCGCGGGGAGAGTTCCTTTTGAAACGGGAGGTGCACCCATGCCCTTTGTGAAAAGGACTGCGGACTTCAGGAAAAACCGGAGGCGGGAGAAAAAGGAGCCGGTCTGGCTGTCCCCTGTACGCCGGATTGAGCGGGTGGCGGTGAAGGAACGGGTCTGCGCCATGACGTTTGACGACGGCCCCTGCCGCCTGCCGGCCGAGCCGGACCACTTCCGGGGAAAACCGCTGACCCTGGTTCTGGCGGAGATTTTGGAGAGATACGGGGCCAAGGGCACCTTTCCTGTAATCGGGGACACCTCCGGCAGCTACCCGGATAAGCCGGGAAAGCCGGGCTCCCCCTTCTGGAACGGGCTGGCCTACGACCACTATCCCGACTTCTGCCAGGACCGCCAGGGCGGGGCGCTCCACTGTCCGGAGCTGATTTCCAGACTGCTGGCAGGCGGACATGAAATTGCCGGCCACAGCTACGCCCACATTCTCTCCGGCTGGACGCCGCTGCTCTACGGCAGCCGGAAAAATCTGCCGGATTTGGAGGCGGTCCTGGAGGATTTGCGGCGGCTGCACCGGCTGATGGAAGAGGGCTGGGGCTATCCTCTGCGCCTGAGCCGCCCGCCCCGGTGCGTGGACGGCATAAAAGGCGGCTTTACCAGCTTCGACGCGTTTGCCCTGATGGGCTACCAGTATCTGGCCGCCGGCTTCGATGGCGGGGGGAGGCTTCCGCTGGCCAGTTACGAGGCGGAGGTGGAGGCCGCCTGGCGGCCTGTGGAGCGGCTGCTGCTGGAGGACCCGGACGCTTTTTGCGGACAGATCATCGCCCAGAAGGATGGGTTCAACCGGAACCGGCGCACGCCGGTGGCCGGCAGCCTGGAAAAGCAGCTGCGTCTGCTGACGGATCACGGCTACCGGGTGATCACCGTCTCGGAGCTGCTGGAGCGGGCCCCCTTCCGGGATGTGACGGCGGACAGCCCGGCGGGACGCGCCGCCCGGAGACTGCTGGGGCTGGGCTGGTGCGCCGCCTATCAGGACAACACGCTGCGTCCGGAAACGGTGCTCACCCGGGGGGAGCTGGCCATGATGGCCTTCGGCAGAGAGACGGTCCGGCGGCGGATTGAGATGATCCGCTCCGGGCGGGCCCCGTTCCGGGACATGGGGCCCAGGGACCCCTACGCGGCGGCCGCCGCCCAGGCGGTGGAGA
>CAJTUD010000102.1 GCA_910579725.1 uncultured Oscillospiraceae bacterium
TTGTGGCCTGTCTGGTTATGAAGCCAGACAGGCCTTTTTTCGACAGGCTGAGCCGCCCGGTATAAAAACCGGGCGGCTTTGATGCGGATCCTGTTGGGAAACGGGCACTGCCGGAAAATATGCTGCGACGCAGTGCTGGGAACAGCCTGTCATACCAGCCTGCACCGCTCCTCCATAGCCCGGAGGGCCTGCCGGGTGTCGACGTCTTCCAGCTCCCGGGCGGGCGCTTCAAACAGCAGCAACTCTTCCCTGTGCCGCCGGATAACGGAGCTGCCGCCTCTGTCCTCCTTCAGCGCCAGAAGCTCCGGGAAGTACGCCGCCGGAAAGATGCAGGGATTCCCTCTCACACCATTGTGACCCAGCCCTACCAGCTTGTCCGGGTGGTTACGGAAAAAAGCCACCTCCGCCGCCACCGTCTCCCGCCTGAGCATGGGCTGATCAGACACCTGGAACAGCGCAGCGCCGCAGGGCCCTAACGCCTCCAGCCCCAGCCGGATGGTGTGGCTGATGCCCCAGTCCGGATGAGGATTTCGGACCGGGAAGAAACTGAACCGCCTTGCCAGCTCTTCCACCTCGGGGTACTGGGTAACTACCGCCACTGTGGAAAACGCCTCCGCCGGCACCGCCTCCAGCGCCCGGAGGATCAGCGGTTTTCCGTCGAAAACCGCCGCCAGCTTGTTATCACCGAATCGCCGGGCATCCCCGGCGGCCATTACCACACAGCCAATCTGCACCGCCATCTCAGCTCCTTCCGGAAATAGTATACCCGATCCATCCTCTGTCAGTCAACCATATCGTTATATAATATTTAGGATAACGACTGCCGATATTTGTCCTATACAGCAGGCTGGGACTGTGATATAATAATAAAAATCTCTTGGATTTTGCGAAAATTTTGTTTTTCTAACCGAAATTTTTCCAGACCGAACAGACAGGAGGATGATGCCGTATGAGCAAAACCGTAGGTCAGAGCATGCTCCGTGTGGACGCCTTTGACAAGGCCGCCGGCCGGGCGAAATACACCGACGATCTCTGCGACCGTTCCGCTCTGGTCACGCGGATTATCCACTCCACCATTGCCCACGGCATGGTGAAACGGGTGGACACCGCCCAGGCGGAGCAGGTTCCCGGCGTGGTGAAGATTTTCACCTGCTTTGATGTGCCGGATCTTCCCTTTCCCACCGCAGGGCACCCCTGGTCCACCGATCCCCATCATCAGGACGTAGCCGACCGGCTGCTGCTCAACCGTCATGTCCGGTATTACGGCGACGAGGTGGCCGTGGTAGTTGCCGAGGACGAGGTGTCGGCCGCCCAGGCGGCCAGACTGGTACAGGTGGAATACGACGAATATCCCTTTGTCCTGGATGTACAGCAGGCCATGGCGCCGGACGCGCCCCAGATTCATACGGAATACCCCGGCAATATTCTGGCTCACACCCAGATTCGCACCGGCGACTACGAATCCGCCTGCAAAGAGCCGGGCCTGATCAAGGTGGAAGGCTGGTACGACACTCCCACCGTTCAGCACTGCCACATTGAAAACCATGTCTGCTCCGCTTATATGGAGGGCGGCCGAATCACCGTCACCTCCTCCACGCAGATTCCTCATATTGTCCGCCGGGTATGCGGACAGGCTCTTGGCATCCCCTGGGGCAAGGTGCGGATCATCAAGCCTTATATCGGCGGCGGCTTCGGCAACAAGCAGGATGCTCTCTACGAGCCTCTGTGTGCCTGGCTGACTACCCGGTTGGGAGGCCGTCTGGTGAAGGTGGACTGTTCCAGAGAAGAGACCTTTGTTTCCAACCGGGTCCGCCACGCTATCCGAACTCACATCATCTCCTGGGTCCGCCCCGACGGCAGCTTTGCCGCCCGGAAAATTGAATGCTTTTCCAACCAGGGAGGCTACGCCTCCCACGGCCACGGCATCGTGGCTAAAGGCATGGGCGCCTTCCCACAAATTTATCCCTGTCCCAATGTGGAGGGAGACGCGTACACGGTTTTCACCAACCGGCCCTCCGCCGGAGCCATGAGAGGCTACGGTATCCCTCAGGCCATGTGGGCAGGGGAGAGCCACATTGACGATGTGGCCCGCGCTCTGGGACGGGAACCTTCGGAGTACCGCCGCCAGATTGTCATGCCCCAGGGCTATGTGGACCCCTTCAGCAAAAATGAGAACTACTACGACACCTTCCGCCAGGTCATGGACAAGGGCATGGCCGCCATCGGCTATGAGAAAAAGCGGAAGGAGTATGAAAACCAGACCGGTCCGGTGCGCCGGGGCGTAGGTATGGCTCTGTTCTGGTATAACACCGCCGTGTGGCCCATCTCCCTGGAGTCCTCCTCCTGCCGGATGGTGCTCAACCAGGACGGCTCCGTCCAGGTCCAGACCGGCGAGACGGAGATCGGACAGGGCTGCGATACCGCTTTCGCCCAGATGGCGGCGGATGCCATCGGCATCCCCTTCGGGGATGTGCATATCGTTTCCACTCAAGACACTGACGTCACGCCCTTCGGCACCGGCGCTTATGCCTCCCGGCAGACCTATATCGGCGGCTTCGCCCTGCGGCAGACGGCACAGCTTCTCCGGGACCGGATTCTCACCTATGCCGTGGAGCTGACCCGGCAGATGAAAGAGAATCTGGATTTGATTAACGGCAGGATTGTCCGGATTACCGACGGCCGGGAGCTGATGACCCTTGGTGAACTGGCCACGGAGGCCCTTTACAGTCTGACCCACAGCCAGCATATCACCGCCGAGAGTACATATCAGATCAAAAACAACGCCTACTCCTTCGGCTGCACCTTTGCGGAGGTGGAGGTGGACATCCCAATGTGCAAGGTAAAGCTTCTGAACATTGTCAATGTCCACGACTGTGGGAAGCTGATCAATCCCGCCTTGGCAGAAGCCCAGGTCCACGGCGGCATGTCCATGGGCATCGGGTATGGACTTTCCGAGCAGCTGCTCTTCGACGAGAGGACAGGGAAGCCCCTCAACAACAATCTGCTGGACTACAAGCTCTCCACCTTCATGGACCATCCCCATCTCCAGGCCCTGTTCGTGGAGAACCCGGAGCCCACCAGCCCCTATGGCACCAAGGCTCTGGGGGAGCCCCCCGCCTGCTCCCCTGCCCCGGCCATCCGCAACGCGGTCTTGCAGGCCACCGGCGTAGCTGTCAATAACGCGCCCATGACGCCCCATGTGCTCTTTGCCCGGTTCAAAGCAGAGGGGCTGCTATAGATGGAAAACACGGGGAAACCGGGACTCAGGCGCTGGGCGGTCGGGACAGCGCTGGCCGGAGGCAGAAATGTCATCTGCCTGACCTGGGATTCCCTACGGATTTCCTACTCATCCTTTCGCAGTTTTAATGATTTCATTTGAGGGATTGTTCCTGGTCCGGATAAGGCCGGACGCGTCCGGTGTCGTGTATGCGGCCGATCCACTCATTTACTAGGAGGAATGTTCCATGTATGATTTGAAAGCGCTTTACGAGGCCCAGAGCGTCCAGGACGCGGTGCGCCTGCGCTTAGAGCACCCCCAAGCCCAGATTCTCGCCGGCGGCACCGACGTGCTGGTCCAGATGCGAGAGGGCAAGCGGGCCGGGAAGGAGCTTATCTCCATCTACGGTATTGACGCGCTCCGGGGTGTGGCCCTGGAGGAAGACGGGACCATTCGTATTGGGTCGCTGACCAGCTTCAGCCATATCACCAAGGACCCAATTATTCAAAAATACATCAACGTTCTGGGGGAGGCTGTGGACATGGTGGGCGGCCCTCAGATCCGCAACGCCGGGACCATCGGCGGCAACACCTGCAACGGCGTCACCTCCGCCGACTCTGCATCCACCCTCTTTGCTTGGGATGCGGTTGTTGAACTGACCGGCGGGAACGGCGTGCGGAAGCTTCCGATTCAGGATTTCTATATCTCCGCTGGGAAAGTGGACATCCGTCCTGACGAGATTCAGACCGCCGTCCTGATTCCAAAGGCGAGTTATGAAAGCTGTTTCGGACACTATATTAAATACGCCATGCGCAATGCCATGGACATCGCCACCACCGGCTGCTCCGTGAACGTGGTTCTCAGCGAAGACAAAAAATCCATTGTCCGGGCGCGGATCGCCTATGGCGTGGCAGGCCCCATCCCCCTGCGGTGCTCCCACGCGGAAGCAGCCGCCCAGGGCAGATCCCTGACAGAGGAGACGGCGGAGGCTTTCTCCTCCGCTGTACTGGAGGACATCCATCCCCGGGACAGCTGGCGGGCCAGTAAGGCGTTCCGGGAACACATTGCCGTGGAGCTGGCAAAGCGGGGACTGAAGGAATCCATCCGATTGGCGGGAGGTGAACTGGCGTGAGCAATCAGTACAAGTTGATCCGCTGCACCATCAACGGCAAAACCGTGGAGCGGATGGTGGATGTACGCGCGTCTCTGACGGACATGCTGCGCAACGACTTTCGGCTTACCAGTGTGAAAAAGGGCTGCGAGGTGGGCGAATGCGGGGCGTGCAATGTTCTTATCAACGGGGAATGCTTCAACTCCTGCCTGTATCTGGCAGCTTGGGCAGACGGAAAAAACATCCGCACCGCGGAGGACCTCATGGCTCCCGACGGAGAGCTGGCGGATATCCAGCAGGCATTTATCGACGAGGCCGCTATCCAATGCGGATTCTGTACGCCGGGCTTTCTCATGACCGCCGTGGAGATTCTGGAAAGCGGGAAGGAGTATACAGACGAGGAGCTGCGCAAGCTTCTCTCCGGCCATCTGTGCCGCTGCACAGGATATGAGAACATTCTGCGGGCGGTAAAGAAAACCATGCTGCGGCGGCTGGGGAAAGTCTAGAACAGGTCAATGGACAAAAGTATCCCTATGCAGGAAAATAGACGCGGCGCATCTGAGGCGATTGTTCCGGCAAGGAGTATTGACGCGCTGTACGCACCCTTGCGTTGCCTATGAAGCCTTCAGCGGAAACCGCTTCGGCTAAGACTCTGCCGCCGGTTGAAAAATGCCATCAAAAGAATGCAGCAGGGGGAGAGATTCCTGACAGGAGTCTTCCTCTGCTGCTTTGCTTTTTATACTTCAGGTTCCTTGCTGGCCGGCTTTCTCCGCCAGAAGCTCCAGATAGGACCGGCGGGATAGCCGGTCCCGGGGTATTTCCAGCCTGTCCAGCAGGGCCAACAGCCGGTTCACAGCCGCTTCCCGGCAGTCTTCCGTCTGGACCAGGATTTCCAGCTCCAGAAAATTGCCCAGTCCGTTCACCTCGTCCAGACACAGAGAGACATCCGCCAAACGGTACGTCCGGCGGATTTTCTCTACCACCGCAAACGTTTGATAGCCCAAGGCTTCCAGAAGCTTTTCTGCTGTTTCGCCGTCAGATACCGCCGTCTCATATTCCATTCTGGCATTGGATACCTGATCCAGCTTGGGTCCCTTGTAAGTCAGCAGGTTCTCCCGGGGACCGTCGGGCAGGTTCCAGACGCTGCGCAGGCGCAGTGCTTCATCCGTACGTCGGAAGTCCCGGCTGCTTCCATTGAAATATATATCCCGTTCCCGGACCTTTCCCGCCGGTACAAAGCCTTGGGTCAATGCGCGGTTCAGCAGCGCTTCTACCGGCATGCCATGCAGGGACGCCTTCAGTTCCGCTTCCAGCATTTTTATCCTCCTTTGACGGCACCAAGTGCTGTTTGCACCCAACCAGAGGGCCTTTTTCCGCCATGTCCTTGCCGCAGAACACCGTTTTTCAAGACACGCCTCTTTTCTGGCGTTGGACCGCAAAGATGTTCCGCGTGATTTTCTCCTGATCCTCTTCGGTTAACTCTAAAAACTGGCATCCATAATACAGCTACTCATAAAACAGTATCAAGTAACAAACTGAAATAGGGTAACTGCCATACAGGGTGCAGAAAAAGACAAGTAAGAAACAAACCGTTTCTTGCCTGTCTTTTTCATTTTGTTACGCAATAGAACGCCGTTTTTGAAGGCAGACATATAAAACCCTTGCCCCGTCATTTCAATGCTCACAAAGCCGCATAAATCAATAACAAAATGCCCTCTACTGCGTAACAATCCCCATAATAAATTGAGGGCGAAAGCAGTCTACTGATTTCGTCCTCTTGACTACCCACAAGCAAAGGCGGGAAAAGCTGTCAAGGGCGCGTAGCGCGAAGTTTACCCTTGACAGCTTTTCCCGTCTTTGCTACTTCCTATCGGTCGAAGCGGAATTTCAATATGGCTTCAACCAGTTTTGCCTTTAACCTATCCTGTGTATCGTCATTGATATGCCCCTTATACATAGACAGATATTTGATGTGTGCGGTGTAGTGCCGCAATACTGCGTCTACCGCTTCCGGCTCTCCGGCAACGGCTTTTTCGATTACCTCAAAAGGTATCAATTTTTTATTCCTCATGTTTCAATCTCTCCCATTCTTTCCGTAACTGTTTCAGCGCAACATTTCTTCTGTGGTTTATCGTACTTCTGCAACGCCCGTACAGCCTGCCGATTGCTTCATCACGATAACCGATGAAGTAATATAGCAACAAAACTTCTTGCCTTAACTCCGGCAATTTTGATAATGCCGTCGCTAACCGTTC
>CAJTUD010000103.1 GCA_910579725.1 uncultured Oscillospiraceae bacterium
CCGTCCTTGTGGTTTCCGGCTATTTCAAACAAGGCACTACCGCCACCGCCGCCGACAAGATGATGAAAGTGCTAGAAGCGGAAAGCGCAGCCGGGGGAACAGCCGCCCACGCTATATAATGCGATAAGCCTTAATAAAATAGTGTGATATTTTTCGACATAAAGTAGCAAAAAAGACTGTACAGCCAGCCCCGCCCTATGGTATAATAAACCTACGGAATAGTGGGGCTGGCTGTCGGAAATGGAGGAAACCATGACAAGACAGACCACCCAAAAACTGATTACCGCCCTATATCCGAGATTGTCGCACGAGGACACGCTTCAAGGCGAATCCAACTCCATAAGCAACCAGAATTGAATTACCAGTTCCTGACAACAGTCTCCATCCGCGAGGAGGAGTTCCGGCCCCGCGATTTACCGGACGGATGGAAGCGCAGTCCTGCGGAAAATACCCGCCAATGGCTGGCCAAGGAGACGGAGACTGCCTACTATAACTTCTGCGCTAATGAACAATTCCGGCAGGACTATTTTCTGGAGGCGCTGGATAAAAGAAGTCTCTTCCACAAGAGCAAAGCGTATATTCTCGCCAGTGTATTGAAGAAAAATCCGTTGTTCATTCATGAGCCGATCTACACACAGAAACTGGATAGCATGGCGGATCGTATCTTGAAACAGTATGCCGTGGGGCGTTTGATCGTCGCAGGAGACAACCGGTATTTGTCAGGGGATCTGCTGGAATTTATGACGGGCCCGCTGCTTCCGCAGAATGTTCGGACGCGTAGAAACAGCACCTATTTCGCTGCATCCATGTCAGATCACTTCACCAGAGAATCTTTTTTTGCGCCGGGTGCAGCTTATGAACACAGCGACGTCTGCACCCTGCTGCGCAACCCGCACATTGCCCGAAATGAAGAGTGGCAGCTGTCTTTCTATCAGAGTGCAGACCGTCTGCGTAACCACTATCTGGGGCATCTTACCGACGTGGTCATGGTGGATTCCCACATGCTGGCATCTGAGCGTTTAGGTGGGGCGGACTATGACGGGGATATGATCAAGACCATCGCCGCCCCAATTCTGAACGCCTGTGTCCGGCGCAACTATGAATACGATCTTTCCAACCACAACAATCTTCCATTGCTGATGATTCCCACAGAAACACCACAACTGCGGGACGCCAATGACTGGTATGCTCGGTTTGAAGTGGTGCGGGATACGTTTTCCTCCCGTGTAGGGCAGATCTGCAATGCCGCATTGGACCGCAGCATCATTGCCTACAATGAAAATCTAAACCTGGAGGAACAACAGAAATACCGGGAGGAAACGGAGACATTGGCGATCCTCACTGGACTGGAGATCGATTCAGCAAAGAGCGGCGTGCGGCCTGACCTGGAGGAATACTTGGGAAAGCGGACGGTTCAGCGCAGTGTTTTCCTGCGGTATAAAAATCTCGTGGAAGCGGCGGAGACCCGGCGGGCCTGGTATGAGCCTACTCACGCAGAAAAAATCAAACGGTTTTTTGATTCGGTAGACTGGGACAAGGTGGATTCCAACGTGGAGCGGTTTCCGTATCTGGCGCACCAGTTGAAAAAGAATACGCCGAAAATCAGACCGAAGCCCGCAGCGGACAGCGAGTTGTTTACTTTTGCTCAGGCCCCGGACTGGAAGGAACGGCTGGACAAGGATACTCTCTCTGCGGTTTCTGATCTGCTGGGAGATTATGAAGCGTGCCTATCTCGCATCCGTGCCAGCCGTGTGCCGATCCGCGATAAGCAGAGGAAGTCCGATATTGATCGTATCCTCTATGCCAGAGGTCAGGAAGATGTATATGATTCCGATGAGTTGTACGCTCTCTTTCAGCAGTTGGAGCCGGAACGGGTCACCGCTTTACGGCAGACTGTACGGGAGCAGTGCTGGCATTTCATGGATGCGGCAGAGCGGGAAACGTTCCTTTTGGAGCAACTCCCGGAAGCAGAGTTTGCGGCCTGTTACGATCTGCTCTCTGATTTCCACTTTGGCGGTTTCCGGGTCTTGGGCGACCTGATCTGCGATATTGACGATGAAAATACAGCACAGGATAGGAAACATTTGCTTCGGGAGACCGATTCTCCTGCGTTTATAGCAATGATGCAGACATTCATTGACCAGCCTTTTGCCAATTACCGAGATACTGTGGCCGCCAGATGCCGGAAGCTGTTGGATGGGATCGTGCGGCCTGCTTTGGCGGTGCGGTATGTTGTTGCAGATGGAAAACGGGATTTGCTGTGGGAGCTTCTGATCGACCAGATTGAAAAAAATGTCCTGCGGCGAGAGGTGGATTATGCTGAATGAATGGCAGGAATTTCTGGAGTATACTGGGGCAGTAACGTATACTGCCGCCGGGAAAAATGATACGACCTACTTGGGCCGATTTACTTTTGACACACTGCTGGATTTCGAGAGGCTGGCCCGTGTACTGACGATCCTTGCCAGAGGGTATCTCTTTCACGGAACAGATGGCTCGATCCTCCAAGGAGGCCCGCGTAGCCGCATTGACTACGCCCGACGGGCACTGTGTGCATGGTGCAGTGTGCCGGATAAAAAAACTGCCACGCCCAAGGAGACGTGGCAGTTCAGAACAGATTTCAGAAATTTGCACCAGGAGTTTCCTGATTTGGTTGGTGAAGACGGTGTGGGATGGTTTTGCCGCCATGTCCACTCTGTGGCAGGGTTTATCCGGGAGAATCTAGAGAAAGTAAGAAAAACCGCATTAGACAAGGCAGTCGTCATTGAGAAAAAGTTCGATACGGCGTGGCGGAATAAAGTGTTGCAATTTCAGGCGGCCATCTTCTCCCCGCAGACCAAGGGCGCATGGACATTGCGGTTCGACGATGTGATCGCTGATGCGCTGGAACTTGGCCCGCTACGGCAGGGAGGGCCGGAACTTCCTCCGGTTTTGCTAGAAAAACTCAGGGTTGCTGTGCCAAGCGGGATACCGTTTGAGATTGTGCAAACGCTTGTTGCCTACTATATCGCCAACAAGCCGGAGGACAGCGATTGGGTCGTGCTGCCTGTGGCGAATTTTGATGCCTACTTTGGCGGAACCAGCTTCAGCAAGAAACATCTGAAAGCAATCCCAGAGACGATCATAGTACGAGATGGAATGGGGTTTGGGGTGTGCCGGTACAAAATTAAAGATGAGCTTATTGCATTATTACGCAGTAATGATAATCAAAGCGGCGCTTGATCCGTCCACATCTCGCACTGGCTCATCACCGTTTGAACAGCATCCTCCATTCCTTCCGGCGGGTACTCATGCCGCCGGAGCAGCCGTTTGACCAGCCGCCGCATTCCCGCCCTGGCGCTCTCCTTTTTCTGCCAGTCAATGGTGCGGTTTTTTCGCAGGAGATCGGTCAATTCCTTGGTGATAGCGATCAGTTCTTCATGCTCATAAAGATCCTTGATCGCCTGGGGTTTGGTCAGTGCGTCATAAAAGGCCAGTTCCTCGGCGTTCAGCCCCAGCGCTTCCCCCTCCGCGCTTGCTGCCGCCATGTCCTTGGCCAGCTTCAACAGCTCCTGAATGACCTCCTCATTGGTCAGCATTCCGTTGAGATAGCGGTTCATAGCGCTCTGGATGACCTCGGAAAACTTTTCAGATTTCACGACATTTGTCCGCCGGTATACTGCCACCTGCTCGGCGATCAGCCTTTTCAGCAATTCCACCGCCAGGTTCTTCTCCTTCATATTTGCGATTTCTTCCAAAAACTTTGGATCAAACAGAGAGAACGAGGAGTGAACGTCTGAAAACAGATTGATAACGCCCTCGCTTTTGATACTATGCTTGAGTAGTTCATTGATCCGCTCATTTACCTCCGGCAGTGTGAGTTTCTTCCCGCTGCCGCCCATCGTCAGACGGACCACCATTGTCCGGACGGCCTCAAAGTAGGCGGCCTCAAATCTTGCCGCCGAATCCACCAGACTGCCGCACAACGACAGCGCCTGCTTCAACAGCAACGCTTCCTTCACAAAAACGTACTGTGTGCGTTCCTTTTCCGGCAGATCCCGTTCAGCAATATTCTTTCCCAGAATGAAGTTCACGCCGCCGGTGATCGTCTTTGCCCTTGCCAAATCGTCTCCCTCCGCAAAGGCCGAGTAATCAAATCCATAGAACAGATCCCGGCAAACCGCCAGTTTCTCCAAAAACTTCGGATATGCCGCCTTGGCAATATCCGTCTCTCCATAGTTCAGCTTGTCGCGGCTGGTATAATCGCTCATGGCCTGCTTCAGCGCGGCGGCGATCCCCACGTAGTCCACCACCAGTCCGCCCTCCTTGTCACCGAAAACACGGTTGACACGGGCGATGGCCTGCATCAGATTGTGTCCGGTCATGGGCTTATAGACGTACATCGTTGCCAACGACGGCACATCGAAGCCCGTGAGCCACATGTCTACCACGATGGCAATTTTCATCGGCGAATTATTGTCCTTGAATTTCCGGGCCAGTTCATCCTTGTGCGCCTTGTTGCCGATGATCTGCCGCCATTCCTCCGGGTCGTTGTTGCCCTGGGTCATAACGACGCCCACCTTCTCCGTCCACGCCGGACGGAGTTCCAATATCCGCTTGTATATCTTCATGGCGATAGGCCGGGAATACGCCACGATCATGGCTTTCCCGGTCAGCAGATGGGCGCGGTAGTTCTCGTAGTGATCCAGAATGTCGTCCACCAGAGAGCGGATCGTCTGCTCCGCCCCCAGAATGGCCTCCATCTGCCCCAGTTCCTTCTTGCTCTTTTCGATCACATACGGATCGGCGCTCTCCGCCATCAGATCGTATTCCGTATCGATCAGCCGCAGCGCCGTCTCGTCCAGCTTCAAATGAATGACCCGGCTCTCGTAGTAGACCGGCCGGGTAGCCCCGTCCTCCACCGCCTGGGTCATATCGTATACGTCTATGTAGTCCCCGAACACCTCGCGGGTGTTGCGGTCCTGGGAGGAAATAGGCGTGCCGGTAAAGCCGATATAGACGGCGTTGGGCAGGCTGTCCCGGATGATCCGGGCGGTGCCGGTCACTGTCCGGGCTTCCAGCTCGCCGTCCTCTTTCCGCTTCACCACCACTTTTTCTGTCAGCCCATACTGCCCCCGGTGGGCCTCGTCCGCCATTACCACGATGTTCCGCCGCAGAGACAGCGCCTCGCCGCTCTCCTCAAACTTCTGCATGGTCGTAAAAATAATGCCGTTGGCCTGACGGCCAGCCAGCAGCTCCCGCAGATGCTGGCGGCTCCGGGCGTGCTGGGGCGTTTGCCGCAGAAACTCCCTGCAGCGGGCAAACTGGCCGTAGAGCTGATCGTCCAGGTCGTTGCGGTCCGTGAGAACTACGATGGTAGGGCTCTCCAGAGCCTGCTGCAAATAGTGGGCGTAGAACACCATGGACAGGGATTTCCCGCTGCCCTGGGTGTGCCAGAATACGCCGCCCTTGCCGTCGGTGGCGTGCTGGGTGGAGGCCACCGCCTTTTTTACCGCGAAATACTGGTAATACCCCGCCAGGACCTTGAATGTGTTCTGACCGTCCGCGTTGAAACAGATAAAATTCCGGAGAATATCCAGAAACCGGGTTTTCTCAAATATCCCCTCAAAAAATGTATCAAACTGGGCGTATGCCGTGTTCTCATAGCTGCCGTCCTTGGTTTTCCACTCCATGAACCGGTCCTCGCTGGAGGTGATGGTCCCGGCCTTGGAGACGGTCAGGTCGCTCATAACGCAGACGGCGTTATAGACGAACAGGGAAGGGACCTCGTGCATGTAGTTGCGCAGCTGCCGGTAGGCCGCCGAGGCGTCCGTCTCCTCGCGGGAGGGGGATTTCAGCTCCATCACTACCAGCGGGAGTCCGTTGATGAACAGCACCACGTCCGGACGCTTCTCGGAGTTCTCCACCACCGTCCACTGGTTGACGATGGTGAAGTCGTTGTTGGCGGGGTCCTGGTAGTCGATGAGGTACACCAGGGCGGAGCGCTCCTCGCCGTCCGTGAAGTATTTGACGGGCACGCCGTTTTGCAGGTAGTCCATGAATACCATGTTCTTTTGCAGCAGCGTCCCGCTCTCGAAGTTTTGCAGCTTGTAGACCGCTTCGTTGAGGGCTTCCAGGGGCAGGGAGGGTTTGACCCGCCGCAGGCAGGGCAGCAGGATATCCTCATAGAGCGGGCTGTGATAGTCCCGCTCTACGTCGGGGCCGTATAGGTAGGTATAGCCTAGGTAGTGTTCACATAAGGGCATCAACAATAAGTGCAAAATAGACAAAAGTCA
>CAJTUD010000104.1 GCA_910579725.1 uncultured Oscillospiraceae bacterium
TCGCTGGACAAAGCACAATTTCACACGCAAAGGGGACCGGGCATCCGCCCGGTCCCCGGTTTTATCTGCCGGAGGGGGAAAACCAGAGAAAAATGTACTTGGATTTTGCCGGAGCGTATGATAGAATAGCGGCAAATATTTTTCCGTGGTAGGAAGGGAGGCGTGCTGATTGGAGAGGATCGGGGGAGAGGGGAAAAAGCGGGAAGCGTCCATAGTACAGACAGAAGGGAGCCCCTGGAAGCTACTGCTTTTGTTCGCTCTGCCGCTGATGGCGGGGAATATATTTCAGCAGATGTATACCGTGGTGGACACCGCCGTGGTGGGAAAGGTGCTGGGTGTGGACGCTCTGGCGGCGCTGGGAACCGTGGATTGGCTTAACTGGCTGACGCTGGGGACCATCCAGGGCTTTACCCAGGGCTTTTCCATCCTGCTGGCCCAGCGCTTCGGGGCGGGGGATTATGGCAGGCTGCGTCAGGCGCTGGTCAACGCCGTGTTCCTTTCGGTCCTGTTCGCCGCCGCGGTGACGGCGGGCAGTCAGGCCGCAGCGGAGCCGGTGGTGATCCTGCTGAAAACGCCGGAAGAGATCCGGCCGGTTTCCATGGCCTATCTGCGGCTGCTCTTCGCCGGGCTGCCGGTGGTGACGGCCTACAATTTCGCGGCGGCGGCCCTGCGGGCCCTGGGGGACGGGCGGACGCCGCTGATTGCCATGGCTGCCGCGTCGCTGACCAATATTGCGCTGGATCTCTGGTTTGTCAAGGAGCTCCGGTGGGGTGTTCAGGGAGCGGCGGCGGCTACCGTGATCGCCCAGTGTCTGGCGGCGGTGTGCTGCATCTGGCGGCTGTGCCGGGTTGAGGTACTCCGGCTGACGCGGGAGGACTGCCGCCTCAGCGCGCCTCTCTGCGGCCGGCTGATGATGCTGGGGCTGCCCATGGCTCTGCAAAACACCATCATTGCCGTTGGCGGTATGATCATCCAGACCATTGTCAACGGCTTCGGCGTGGCCTTCATTGCCGGATATACCGCCACAAACAAGCTCTACGGCGTGCTGGAAATGGCGGCCACCTCTTACGGCTACGCCATGACCACCTATGCCGGGCAGAATCTGGGAGCAGGAAAGCTGGACCGGATTTCCCGGGGAATGCGCGCGGGAATGGTCATTGCCTTGGCCACCTCGGCGGCGGTTGCGGCGGTGATGCTGGGGGCCGGGCGGTGGATCCTCTCCTGGTTTATTTCCGGCGAGGCGGCGCAGAGCGAGGCGGCGCTGGCGGCGGCGGTGAAGTATCTGGGGCTGATGTCGGCGTGCCTGCCGGTTCTGTATGTCCTGCATGTCTCCCGCAGCTGCGTCCAGGGGATGGGCAACACTCTGCTGCCCATGGCCTCCGGCGTCTCGGAGTTTGTCATGCGCACCGGCGGGGCGCTGCTGCTGCCGGCGGTGATGGGAGAGACCGGGGTAATGTGGGCGGAAGTTCTGGCCTGGTTCGGAGCGGACCTGATTCTGGTGCCCAGCTATTTTTACGTGATGGGGCGGGCCCGGCGGCAAATGGAAAAGGAGGAAATGTCATGACGGAAAAAGTGACTCTGGAGCGGAGGGAGAATCTGCCCATGCCGCTGATCTATCTGGCCTCGGCAGAGGATCTGGCCATCTGGTACAGGGAGGGGCTGCTGCGGAGTCTGGCCCAGGGGGAGCGGGCGCTGGCCATAAGCTGCTTTGACACCCGGCGGGCCTATGGCTTTGACATGGACCGGGCGGCCCAGGTTGTGCTCCGGGCGGTGACGGACGTGCTCTACGACCACCCGGAGGCGGAGAGTCTGACGGTTCTCTGCGGGGACGCGGGGAGCTGGCGGGCCTACTGCTTCTGGTGGAACATGCTGTACGCGGAGAGGAAGCTGGAGCATGGGCGCTGAGCCCCGATTTTTCCGGCGAAAAACTTGACAGAAGGAGCCCGGGGAAGTATAGTAAAACCATACGGGCTTTTGTGCTCTATCGTACCGGCAGCCCCACTATTCTATGGAATTCGGAGGACATACAGAATGGAGAAACAGGTAAAACGGATCGGCGTGCTGACCAGCGGCGGCGACGCGCCGGGCATGAACGCGGCTTTGCGGGCGGTGGTGCGCTCCGCCATCAGCCGCGGAATCGACTGCGTGGGCATCCGCAGAGGCTGGAACGGTCTGATTTCCAGCGATTTTGTCCGTATGGACACCTCCAGCGTCAGCCATATCATCAACAAGGGCGGCACTCTTCTGTATACTGCCCGCAGCGACGAGTTCCGGGTGGTTTCCGGCCAGGACAGGGCTCTGGCGACCTGTAAGCTGCTGGGCTTGGACGCCATTGTGGCCATTGGCGGCGACGGCACCTTCCGGGGTGCGCTGGATCTCTCCCGCCGGGCGGCGGAGGTGGGCTATCAGCTCCAGGTGGCCGGGATTCCCGCCACCATTGACAACGACATCGGCTGTTCCCACTATACCATTGGTTTCGACACCGCCTGCAACACCGCCATTGAGTGCATCGACAAGCTCCGGGACACCATGCAGTCCCATGAGCGCTGCTCCGTGGTGGAGGTCATGGGCCGCCACGCCGGCTATCTGGCGCTGTATGTGGGCATCTCCGTAGGCGCCACTGCGGTTCTGATTCCCGAGCGTGAGCTGGATTTCGAGCGGGATGTGGTGGAGAAGATCCGCCGGGCCCGTCTGGCGGGCACCACTCACTACATGGTGGTGGTGGCCGAGGGTGCGGGCAGCACCATGGAGATCAGCAAGCAGATCAAGGATGAAATCGGCATTGATCCCCGGGTAACGGTGCTCGGACATATCCAGCGGGGCGGCGCGCCCTCCGCCAGAGACCGGGAAACTGCCAGCCGCATGGGCTATATGGCGGTAAAGGCCGTTTCTGAGAACGTAGGCAACTGCGTGATTGCCACCCAGGAGGGGCGCATGATCGTCATGGATATGGAAGAGGCGCTGGCCATGAAGAAGGAATTCAACATGGACCGCTACAATATTCTGGAGGCGCTGACCAATAACGGCGGATGCTGATGCGGCAGTGTCCGGGAGGGAGCGGTCTTGCTCCCTCCTTCTGCTTTCCGCCGCGCGGAAAGCGGATGCGCTGTCCGATATAAAGAAAAGGAGGTTCTACTGTGTTTGAAATGATTGACCGGGTCAAGCCCGGCCTGCAAAAGCTGATTTCCGCTCTGCGAAAGTCCTATGATTATGCCTCTGTGCTGGCGGTGGCGGACAGTAGCCGCTTGTGGAGCGTCAGCCGCAGCGGCGTCAATATCGCCGTTCCCGGCAGATGCGGCGGCACAGGCTTTGTGGTCCGGGTGTTTGACGGCGTAGGCTGCGCCGAATACTCCTTCAACGAGTTCTCAGAGGAGAAAATTCCGGAAATCTGCGCCGTCGTGGCCCGCCGGCTGGAGGAGCAGAACCAGGCGCTGGAGGGCTTTGCCCCTCTGCCCACCCCCGTTCCCGCGGACGAGCCGGCGGAGCTGAAGAAGGAAAGCGCCTTTCAGATTCACCCCCGGGAGCTGGGGGACGAGGCCATTGTGACAAAGCTTACCGCCCTGCGGGAGAAGATTCTGTCTTATGACGAACGCATTCTGGATGCCCAGGCCAGCGTGTCCTACCGCTCCTGCCGGAAGCTGTTTCTCTCCCAGCACCGGGACCTGGACCAGACGGTGACGTGGACCACCGGCTCCGTTCTCGCTTTGGCCAGCCGGGGGCAGGAGATCAAAATGGCCTATCACCCCTGCTCCATTCTGGGTGGGGCGGAGGTGCTCGAGGAAATGGACGCGGGGGTGGAGAAGGTGGCCCGGGACGCTCTGGAGCTGCTGGAGAGCCAGCCCATCCAGCCGGGGGAGTACGAGTGTATCTGCGACCCGGACACCACCGGCATGATTGTCCACGAAGCCTTCGGTCACGGTGTGGAGATGGACATGTTCGTCAAGGACCGGGCCCTGGCCCAGGAGTTTGTGGGGGAATACGTGGCCAGTCCCCTGGTGACAATGCACGACGGCAGCGCGGTGGAGCAGACCGCCACCGCCTTCTTCGACGACGAGGGAACTCTCACCGGGGACACGATCGTCATTGACAAGGGCGTGCTGAAAACCGGCATGTGCGATGCGCTGTCCGCCGCCCGCCTGGGCGTGGCCCCCACCGGCAACGGCCGCCGGGAGAGCTATGAGCGCAAGGCGTATACCCGCATGACCAACACCTATTTCCAGGGCGGCAGCGCCACGGTGGAGGAGATGATCGCCTCCGTGGAGCAGGGCTATCTGCTGGAGATGCCCTCCAGCGGCATGGAGGATCCCAAGAACTGGGGCATTCAGTGCATGGTGACGACCGCCCGGGAGGTTCGGAACGGAAAGCTGACGGGGAAGCTTTTCTCCCCCATCGTGCTCACCGGCTATGTGCCCGATCTGCTGAAATCCGTCACGATGATGAGCCGGACGCCGGAGCTTTCCGGCAGCGGCATGTGCGGCAAGGGCTACAAGGAATGGGTGAAGGTCTCCGACGGCGGGCCCTATATGAAGGCCCGGATTCGTCTGGGCTGACCGGGAGGTAGGAAAGATGATTGACAGAATTCAGGCCGCGCTGAAAAAGTGCGGAATTTCCATGTGGCGGATCAACGAAACAGCGGAGGAGACGGCAGAGCTGTTTTTCGTCCGTCAGGCTCTGGATACCCGAAGGATCAAGGATGTGCGCAAGTACGAGGTGACGGTGTTCCGGGATGTGGAGAGCGGCGGCCGGGGCTTCACCTCCGTCAACCTGATCTCCTCCATGGAGGAAGAGCAACTTGAGCGGGAGCTGGAGGACGCGTACTACGCCGCCCGGTTTGCCGCCAATCCCCCCTACGAGCTGACCGAAGCGGTAAAGGCGCCTCCGGCGGCAAAAGCCGGGGAACTGGCGGAGGCGCCACTGGCCCGGAGCGCCGGGAAGATGGCGAAGGCTCTGTTTGCTCCGGATACCCGGGAGGATGCCTTTGTCAACTCCGCCGAGCTGTTCGCCGTCCGCAAACAGGTACATATTCTTTCCTCCGAGGGGACGGACGTGTCCTACACCGACGTCAACATCAACGGCGAGTTTGTAGTCCAATGCCGGGAGCCGGAGGACGTGGAGATCCATAACACCTTTGAGTATGGCGAGCTGAACGAGCAGGCCCTCTCCGCCAAGGTGGAGGAGGCTCTGACCTTTGTCCGCGACCGGGCCCGGGCCCGGCGGGTTCTCAGGAGCGGCGACTGTGATCTGGTGCTCAGCGGAAATGCCGTGGCGGAGGTGCTCTCCTACTACGTGCAGCGCTCCTCCGCATCGACGGTGTACGCGAAGTACTCCACCTGGCAGCGGGGGGAAGATGTGCAGGGAGAGGGAACCGCCGGAGAGCGCCTGAACGTGAACCTGTGCGCCACCATTCCTTACAGCGCGGAGGGCATTCCCATGGCGGACATGCCCCTGCTGCGGGAGGGGAAGCTGGAGGCATACCACGGGCCCAACCGCTTCTGCCGCTATCTGGACGTGAAACCTACGGGCAGCTATCAGAAGGTGGCCTGTGCCAACGGGACGGTACCCTTCGCGGAGCTGAAGAAAGGTCCCTGCCTGTGGGCCGTCGTCTTCTCCGACTTCCAGATGGACGCCATGAGCGGACATTTTGGCGGAGAGATCCGTCTGGCCTATCTGATCGATGGGGACACGGTCACGCCGGTGACAGGCGGCTCCGTCAACGGCAGCATTTTGGAGGCGCAGAAGCATCTGACCTTTTCCACCGAGCGCTATCTCACCGCCAGCTATGACGGCCCCTACGCCGTCCGCCTGACTGGCATTAGCATTGCCGGAACGGAGGCATAGGGCCGATGGACCGGAAGAAAATCATGGCTCTGGCCCGGGAGCTGGCGCTGCCGGAACCGGTACTGGGGCCGCTGGAGCGGGCTGCGGAGCGGCTCCCTTCGGATCTCCCCATA
>CAJTUD010000105.1 GCA_910579725.1 uncultured Oscillospiraceae bacterium
CGCTATGGAGGTAAATCGTATGGCTATATTGGAAACCCACAGCTTGCGGAAAGTATACGGTTCCGGCGACACGGAGGTCCGGGCCCTGGACGGCGTGGACCTGGCGGTGGAGAAGAGCGAGTTTGCCGCCGTCGTGGGCACGTCCGGTTCCGGCAAATCCACCCTGCTGCATATGCTGGGCGGGCTGGACCGGCCGACCGGCGGTTCCGTCATTGTGGACGGCAGGGAACTCTCCACCCTGAAGGACGAGGAGCTGACCATTTTCCGGCGGCGGAAGATCGGCTTCGTGTTCCAGAACTACAACCTTGTGCCGGTGCTGAACGTGTACGAGAACATCGTCCTGCCCATTCAGCTGGACGGCAGAGGGCCGGACAAGGGCTATACAGACCAGATCATCGAAACTCTGGGCCTGGGTCCCAAGCTGCAAAACCTGCCCAACAACCTCTCCGGCGGCCAGCAGCAGCGGGTGGCCATCGCCCGCGCGCTGGCGGCGAAGCCGGCGATCATCCTGGCGGATGAGCCCACCGGAAATCTGGACAGCCGGACCAGTCAGGACGTCATGAGCCTGCTGAAGGTCACCAGCCAGCGGTTTGCGCAGACCATCGTGATGATTACCCACAATGAGGCGATCGCCCAGATGGCTGACCGCGTCATCCGCATCGAGGACGGCCGTATTGTGGTACGGGGGTGAGGGGCATGATCAAAGTATCCAACGGAAGCTGTATCCGGCGGCTGGGCTTTCGTTCCATGAAAGCGGCCCGGGCCCGGAACGCCGTCGCAGTGCTGGCAATTGCCCTGACCACGGTGCTGTTCACCTCCCTGTTTACCATCGCCGCGTCCATCAACTATTCTTTCCAGCAGGAGAACTTCCGCCGGGCCGGAGGCGACGCCCATGGCAGCATCAAATATATCAGCTGGGAGCAGTCGGAGCAGCTCCGCCGGGACCCTCTGATCCAGGATTCCTGGCGCCGTCTCTTTGTAGGAATGCCCCACGATCCGCCCTTTCACATATCCCATGTGGAGGTCAGCTATATTGAGCCCAACGGCGCGTCCCACTACTTCTGTACCCCCGTGGAGGGCGCGCTCCCCCGGGAGGGCACCGATGAGGCCGCGACGGATATCCGCGTCCTGACCCTGCTGGGCGTCGAGCCCAGGGTGGGCGCGCAATTTACCATGCCCATTACGCTGGACGAGGGAACCCCGCATCCCCGCACAATAGAGCGGACGTTCACCCTCTCCGGCTGGTGGGAGTACGACAGCGCCACGCCCGGCAACCACGTGCTGCTGCCCCGGTCCGCCGCCGAGGAGATCTGCGCGCTGTCCAACGGGGAGGAGGACTCCTTGACGGGCGTCTGGAATCTGGACATCATGTTCAAGAGCGCCATAGGCATTCGAGAAAACCTGAGCGCGGTGCTGGAAAATTATGGCTATCAAAGCACCGAGGCGGGGACAAAGAACTACCTGGTTATCGGCGTGAACTGGGGCTACACCGGGGACCGGATCTCTAACGGCATTGACCCCGTGCCCTTCATTACCATTGTGGTGATTCTTCTGCTGATCATCTTCACCGGGTATCTCATCATTTACAATATCTTCCAGATCTCCGTCACCAATGACATCCGGTTTTACGGCCTGCTGAAAACCATCGGCGCCACGGGGCGGCAGATCAAGCGGATGATCCGCCAGCAGGCGCTCCTGCTCAGTCTGGCGGGCATCCCCATCGGCCTGCTTCTGGGCTTCGCCGCCGGCAACATATTGGCGCCGGTCATCATGGCCCATCTCAACTATAAGAACTCGTTCGTGTCCTTCAATCCCTGGATTTTCATTGGCGCGGCGGCGTTTTCCCTGCTGACGGTGTTCCTCTCCTGCGCGCGGCCCGGACGGATCGCCGCCAGGGTTTCCCCGGTGGAGGCGGTGCGCTATACCGAAGGCGGACAGCAGTCCGGGAAGAAGGGCGGCAAGCGGAAGGCTGCCGCCGGCGCATCCCTGCCGAAAATGGCCTGGGCCAACCTGGGCCGGAGCAGGAGTAAAACGGTCGTTACCATGATTTCCCTGACCCTGGCGGTGGTGCTGATGAACCTGGTGTATACGTTTACGAACGGCTTCGACATGGAGAAATATCTTTCCGACCTGGTAGCCACCGACTTTGTCCTGGGCCACGCCGACTACTTCCGGAGCAGCGCCAACTTCCGCTTGGCGGACCAGGCACTTCCGGAGGAAGTCATCGCCCAGGTCATCTCCCAGGGCGGCATCACCGAAGGGGGCCGGGTCTACGGTCAGGAGAACACGATCCAGGCCCTTCTGCCGGAGGAGTACCTCCGGCAGGGTATCAGCATCGTTTATTCCGAGGAGGAGCTGGACAGCGTTGTCGCCTCCCGGGAGCATGTGGGTGAGGACACCGTCGTAGGCAGCGCCCAGCTCTACGGCCTGGAGGACTTCATTCTCGGCGAGATAAACGTGCTGGAAGGGGATATTGCCCCCTTGTCCGACCCCAGCCGGAACGCCATCGCCGCCGTCTATGCCGCCGACGACTACGGAGTGATCCATGAGGATGACAACTGCTTCAAGGTGGGGGATACCGTGACGCTCCGCTATGTGAAGGAGTGGGTGAATGTCGACACGGACACTGGGGAGGAAATCACCGCGGAGGAGTCAAACGCCCGCTGGAACCGTGGAGAGACGAATTTCCTTCCCCGGGCCAAGGTCTATGAGGAAAAGGAGTACACCGTCTGCGCCATGATCGAGATCCCCAGAGCCCTCACTTACCGCTATACCACCCTGGGAGGCAGCAAGCTGGCGATGGGAGCAGAGCTGTTCCGGCGGGACACCGGCACCAGCTCCGTCATGATCTACGCTTTCAACATTGACGAGGCGGCCAGCACCGCTATGGAGGACTTCCTGAAGGAATACACGGAGTCCGTCCAGCCCACCTATGACTACGAGAGTAAACAGAGCATGGCGGTGGAGTTCGAGGGCTTCCGGAGTATGTTCCTGACCATGGGCGGCACACTGGCAGGGATTATTGGTCTGGTGGGCGTGCTCAACTTTATCAACGCTGTGCTGACGGGCATACTTGCCCGAAAGCGGGAACTGGCAATGCTCCAATCTGTGGGCATGACTGGAAAGCAGATGAATACCATGCTGGTGTACGAAGGGCTGTACTATACTATGTTGTCTGCCGCCCTCTCCCTGGTCCTGAGCGCCGCACTGGGACCGCTGGTGGGATCACTCTGCTCTGCCTTCTGGTTTTTCACCTATCAATTTACCGTCCTGCCGGTTTTAATGGTAATACCTCTGTTTCTGATTCTAGGAATTCTGGTCCCTCTGTTGATGTACCGTTCTGTTAACCGCCGTACCATTGTGGAGCGCCTGCGGGAGATAGAAAGTTGACTCTCATAATTTTGTTATTACGGCAAAATAATGTGCTAGATAGCAACGGTAAACCTGCAAAGGAAGTTATTTTACAGATCTGGGGGTTTTTCAGCGCAGCAGCGCTGCAAAACCGGATATCATCAGACTTTTTGAAACATGGCTGGATTTGGAATCAAAAGTTTCTGACTGGAACGGCGGAGTACCCATACCGGCGAAAGCCATCAACGCAGCTTTGCTTGTAAAGCAGCGCACATCGCCAATCTCTGCCATGAGCGGAGAGCCGGTAATTGGCCCGGCTCTCCGCATTGCTATAACAATCTTCTATTCAGGCCGCATTGAGGGCAGATGCCGCATCTCGCTACGCAGTCTTTATGTCGAAATCACTGCACAAAATCCACCCACTTTATGTGCCTAGTCTTGGTGCACTGCTTGCCGAATAGCTTATTTGCACCGGGGAAAGTCTGATCCAGCAGGGAAATCAGACCATTACGAAGCGTAATGCTGGATTTCAAGGTAAACTCATACCAGCGACTCTGAATTTTCAGCATTTGCCGGGTTTCATCTTCTACGGAGTAAGCCCAAAACTCCCGCCAGAAAGTCAGCGCAAAGTTTACAATTTTGAGAGTATCCGCCCTGTCCGCCTTGACCTTGCGGATAGAATTGTCACTGGAATCATGGATCAGCATAATGTTGGCCACACTGACAAAAAAGCCGTCTTCCTTCAGCGTCAGAGCGATAGGCCACCGGCACATTCCGGTATGCTCCATTACCACGCGAATCCCACCGCCCAGGAGGCCGGTTTACAGTTTGCCAGTACGAGCGTAGATGCTCAAGCCATGCTCTGTAAGACCGATTACTCCTTCATCGTAATTTGGATATGAGCCTTTGAACAACGTATCTTTTCCGCATCTCTGCATGGTCAAACTCATTGTCTCAAACAATGCGAATAATAATACACACTCATATTTCCTGCCGTCTGCTTGTTATGGACAGCGCCCCAAATCCCCTTTGAACACAGAATGTCATTCTGTGGCTGTACGTTCTACAAACGCTTTTTTAATCCATGCCCGGCGCCCTTGCCTAATAGTTCTGAAATTAAGGATTGGATGGAAGCAGCCTTTGCTTGAATCGGCTCATAGGGATATTTTATGCTGAAATAACTCGCTATTTGCTTTTATACAGTAAGCGTAAACCCTCCCAATGTCTTGTGTCAGGCAGAGTCGAGCGAGAAAATGCGATAGAATTCAATAAAGTGCCATGTACTCTCGAATAGTATGGCACTGCTTGTAGCTGGATAGATTTTTTGGGGGGATACGCAATAGAGCGGAGCCTGCAAAGGGTAAATCGGCAGGGGCATCTGGCGGAGTGGCGCCGGCGAGTGGAAGCGTGCCGGAAGAGCGGGCCGCGGGTAAGCGAATGGTGGGGGGAGAATGGGATTCCGGTATCCACGCACTTATGACTGGTAGCGGAAGGTGTTCCAAGCTGCAGTATCAGAGAATGAGGTATGCTTTGCCGAGGTACCAGTAAGGCCGGCGGCAGCGGAAATAACAGCGGGTGTCCAATGCGGAAAGCCGCGGGTAGATATCCATGCCGGAGCAGACATAGGCCGCCATAAGCTGCCGGGGAATGCACCTGAGTCTTGCCCAACCACATAACTTTTATGAGCCGCAGTGCCGATTCGATTCAGCACTGCGGCTCTCTTTTGGGCTGGCTGATTTGACGCCTACTTTATGGCTTCACTTTTGCGGTTCATACAGATTTTGTTTTTTCCGAAGCCGATACCTTAGCCCAGGCAGAGCAGGAGCAGGGAGGCCCCGGCAGACTGAGCCGGCAGCACGATCGGCGCGGCGCTGATCATCCGCAGGGAAACCCTGTCGCCCTTGTGCAGCGGCGTCAGGATCGTGCCGGAGAAGTGGTTTGCCGCCAACTGCGAAGTCATGACGGAGGCTTTATTGATCTCATTGTTGATTACGATCTGAGCAGTGCCCACCAACGGTGTGGAGGGATTGAGGTTGTAGGAAATCTGGAAATATCCGTCTATTTTCGAAATAAACTCGCTGCTGGCTTTATCGAAGTCAATCTTTGTGGAGCTCTGCCCCACATTCGGCAGAGGCACCGTGACGCCCAATAGACCGTCGCGCAATGGATCGGGGAGGACGGTGCCTCCCGTGTAATTTGTAGCAAAGGTATGGGTGGCTGTGACGTTAGGGCCGGCGGGGCCGGTGGGGCCGGCAGGACCCGTGGGGCCATCCATGCCTGGGGAATATTTTCCGGCAGGCCCCGTTGGACCGGTGGGACCGGCAGGACCGGCTGCGCCCGTTGCGCCGGCAGGGCCAGTGGGACCGTCCGCTCCGGTGACCCCGGCGGCTCCGGCAGGACCGGCAGG
>CAJTUD010000106.1 GCA_910579725.1 uncultured Oscillospiraceae bacterium
GTGATCAACATCAAGGGTGAGTCTTATCGCCTGAAGGAACGCAAAGAATTTATGCACCTGAAACAGCAAATCGTCAATACTCTTCTAATTCGTTGACAGCAGAATAAATAGCGTCCTTGCTCTCCCGGTTGATGTAGCACAAGCCGGATAGGGTGTAATCCCAATCTTCTGGGAGGCTAAGTATCTGCGACAGCAGGCCCTTGGCTTTCAGGGACAGGGCCTTGTTCCGCAGGTGGTAGTTGGACATGACCGTGTAACCATTGTTCCTCTCCACGCGGAATACTGGTATGGCTTTCCGCTCCTTTCGTTATCTGGGCATGAAAAAACGCCGCAGACTTTTTTCAAAATCTGCGGCGCTCGCCTGTCCTTGCTCTGTTCAGTTTTTGTGTTCCCACACTCCATATCAATAACGACCGAAGCCATGATATAGTCCTCAATGCGCTTATTGCGGAACTTATCGCCCGCGGCATCGAACACCACATGACGGGCAGAGTGCCTAAAACACAGGATTTCTACGAGTTTCCTCTTTGTAGCATTACAACCGTCTCCACATGCCTCGTCCTAGGAAACAAATCCACTGCCGCCGCTTTCACCGCGCCGTAACCAATTCCGGCGAAACGCTTCACATCCCGAGCCAGTGTGCCAGGGTCACAGGAGACATACACCACCCGTTCCGGACCCAAGGCAGCCACTGCGGGAAATATGTCCTCTCCCAGTCCTTTTCGAGGCGGGTCCACCACAATCACATCCGGGTGCAGCCGGTTTTCTGCCAGACTTTTCGCCACTTCTCCTGCATCCCCGCAGAAAAATTCCGCATTGTCGATCCCGTTGATTCTGGCGTTCTCTCGGGCATTCTCAATAGCGGACGGCACAATCTCCCCGCCAATCACCCGCCGGGCTCGCCGGGCCATCGCCAGCGTGATGGTCCCCGCTCCGCAGTAGAGGTCCAACACGATTTCTTTTCCCGTCAGTCCTGCGAACTCAATCGCTTTTTCATAGAGCCGCTCCGCCTGCGCCCGGTTCACCTGATAGAAAGAGGGCACAGATAACCGGAAGGTCAGTCCGCACAGCTCGTCTGTCAGAATATCTTCCCCCCATATGGTCCGATACGCCTCTCCCAGAACGACGTTGGTGTCCCGGTTATTGATGTTGAGCACAACCCCCACCGTTTCCAGGCAGGCCCGGCGAATATACTTCACCAGATCTTCCTCATTGGGCAGCGCCTGTCCGTTGACGGTCAGACATGCCAGCGCCTGTCCCCACCGGTTGGTCCGCACGTATATATGCCGCAGTAGCCCCCGCCGGACCGTTTCGTCATAGACCGGCACATGAAATTCCCTCATATACTTTTCCACTGCTCTGGCGATGGAGTTGGCCTGGGGAGTCTGGAGCCGACAGCCGGAGACAGGGATTACCTGATGACTGCGGGCACGATAAAACCCGGCCACCCCCGCCGGACTGACCGGGAACTGCGCTTTGTTGCGGTAGCCATCTACAGCTTCGCTCCCTAAAATCTCTTCCACAGAGAGGTCCGCGCCTCCCACCCGTCGCAGGGCGTCCTCCACCCGGACCCGCTTGGCCTCCAACTCCTCCTCATAGGAGATATGCCGGAAGTCGCAGCCGCCGCAGGCGGGATAGTGGGGGCAGTCCGGCTCCCGCCGGGCGGAGGAAGGATTCAGAATTTCCTCCACCCGGCCGAAAGAGGTATTTTTCAGTACTTTCAGTACGCGGATCACGCTCGTCTCTCCCCGCACGCCGCCATGAACGAAGATCACCTGCCCGTCCAACCGGGCCACACCCAGTCCTTCGGCAGTGTAGCCGGTCACAGTAACAGTGTACAGTTGATTTTTTTGCAGCTGCGGCATGATGTGATCCTCCGAATCTCATAATACATTTTGTGGGTGCGGCGCGTCAGGATTCCCACTTTTCGATCAGCTGCCGGAGCTGGTCGGCGAAGTTGCCCAGGTCCCGGTTGGCCCGGCCCTTGCTGCGAGCGATAACCTCCTGAAGCAGCTTGCCAGTAGCCACCAGACGCTGATAGGGAACAGATACCTTTCCGCCTGGGGTGGCGACCTTCCGCTCGGGCAGGTAGCCCATTTCCTCCACTCTGTCGGCAGCCAGATCATAAACCTCCGTGTACTGCGGCGCATGAGCCCGGTAGCCCAGACGGACCAGGGTGTCGGCAAAATAGGGGGCTACCTCCCGGTCCCCATGGACCACAAAGAAATGGGTGGGGCTGGTGAAGGACTTGGCCCACTCAATCAGGTGGTCCCGGTCAGCATGGCTGGAGAGACCCTTGAAGTTCTCGATCTCTGCCAACACGGCCACTTCTTCGCCGAAGAGTTTCACCGTCTGCGCCCCATTGAGCAGGGTGCGTCCCAACGTGCCCTCCCCCTGATAGCCTACGAAGACCACAGTGCACTCCTTCCGCCACAGGTTGTACTTCAAATGGTGACGGACGCGACCCGCGTCACACATGCCGGAGGCGGAAATAATGACCTTAGGCGTCCGGTCCGCGTTAAGCATCTTGGATTCCTCCAGAGACTCGGTCAGACGCAGCCCTGGGAAGGAGAACATATCAATGCCGCCCTTCACCAGCGCCAGCGCCTCCTCGTCCAGATATCCCCGCAGGTCGCCGCAGAAAATCGTGGTGGCTTTGCTGGCCAGGGGAGAGTCAATATATACCGGGAAATCGTCTACGGAGTGGACCAGATGTTCCTGCTTGATGCGGCGCAGGAAGTAAAGAATTTCCTGGGTACGACCCACAGCAAAGGCGGGAATAATGACGTTGCCCCCCCGGCCCAAGGTGCGGTCAATCACTTTGGCCAGCTCCGAGGTATAGCTCCACACCTCCTGGTGATTTCGGTCGCCGTAAGTGGACTCCATCACCACATAGTCCGCCCGCTTGAGGAGGATGGGGTCCCGGATAATGGGCTGGTTGATGTTGCCGATATCGCCGGAGAAGACAATCGACTTGCGCACATTTCCCTCGTGGAGCTCCATGGTGATGGAAGCGGAGCCCAGCAGGTGCCCTGCGTCAGTGAACGTGGCGGTAACGCCCTCGCAGATGCCGATTTCCTGATCATACTCGCAGGTATGAACGTAAGCCATGGTGCGCATGGCGTCCTCCACAGTGTAGATAGGTTCCACAAAAGGACGGCCCGCCCGCTGATTCCTCCGGTTATCATACTCCGCGTCAGACATCTGGATGTAGGCGCTGTCCACCAGCATGATTTCCAGCAGCCGGGCGGTCAGGCGCGTGGTCCAGATCTGACCGGTGAAGCCATGCTTGATAAGCATGGGGATCCGTCCGGAGTGGTCGATGTGGGCGTGAGTCACCAGAATATAGTCGATGGTGTTGGGGGCGAAGGGCAGTTCATGGTTGTCGATCTCGTCCCGCCCCTGCTGCAAGCCGCAGTCAATCAAAATCCGCTTCCCGTTGATCTCCAGACAGTGGCAACTGCCCGTGACACACTGGTCGGCTCCGAAAAAGTACAGTTTCATGCCTTGGCCCTCCTCATTTTTTGTGTAATTTGATTATAACACATGAGACAGGAAATGACAACAGGCCCCGCAGGCTTCAAACAAAAAATATCAGCCCAGCATCCCCAGATGCTCCAACAGGATTTTCAGCCCGATCAGGCACAGAATGACGCCTCCTGCCAGGGTGGCCTTATTTTTGTATCGGCCGCCGAACCGCCGTCCGACGCATACGCCGGTCAGAGAGAGCGCGAACGTGGTGCAGCCGATGAGAGCGGCGGCCGGGAGAATCCGTACTTTTAGAAAGGCGAACGTAATTCCCACCGCCATGGCGTCGATGCTGGTTGCCACAGAGAGCGCTAACAGCTCCCGCAGGCTGAATTTTTTCTCCTGCTTTGTACCGTCCTCCTCGTGGAAAGCGTCCCAGATCATTTTACCGCCGATGAACCCCAGCAGCACGAAAGCGATCCAATGGTCCACGCTGGTGATGTACGTTTCAAACCTCCGTCCCAGGGCCCAGCCCAGAACGGGCATCATGGCCTGGAAAAAACCGAAGGACAGCGCGATAGCCGCCGCTTGCCGCCACCGTGTCCTTGGCATGGCAAGCCCCTTGCACACCGCCACCGCGAAAGCGTCCATGCTCAGTCCCACACCGATCAGAAATAGCTCCGCCGCTCCCATACCGTTGTTCTCCTTTGTCTGTTTTTATTCGCCGGCCGCTTCCGGCAAAAAGAAAAAGCCAGGCGCCACTGTGCCTGACCACACTGTACCCATGCACGGCTTTCTGCCATACATGAGTCTCGTTTATTAAGGCAAGCCAGACCCGGAGGCCAGTATGTTGACTTGCCGCGGGAAGTCCCGCCACTACTCCCTCATGAAGTATCCTATTTGTACCATATTTCCCGGTATTTGTCAAGAGACCGGTTCGGAGGAATCAGGGCTTACCCATGAACAGCAGGGAGAACATCCGAGAGAAAGCGTTATCGTAAGTACAGCGGCGGCGGGGGGTGCGGTAAAATCATCGAGATAGGAGATAAATCCATAATTTTAAAAGAATGATTCAAGACAGTTACAGATAAGCGGCAAAAATGGTGGCTGTATCCTAAAACAATTCTCAAGAGAGCAGTTGTCAAGGGGAATTTCACCAAGTGAAACTCCCCACGAACAGGAATGAATACTATACTCAACTTTGCCCACTTATAGTCTGTCCATAAATCCTTTTGCTAACTTAATATAGGTCATAAAATTGACGCTGGAGAAATTGGTTGTATCTATTCGCACTGTCTCTCCGCCAATATCAAAGCTGTCAAGATTGTGGCACCACTGATTGAACGTGTCATAGGGCACATCTATCCCGAATTTGTTAACTTCACCACGTTCAGCAGTTTTTTCCCTTTTTAAAAATCGCTGATGCAAAACATGTGTATCGCCCACAAATTTGAAATCCAGTGGAGTGTAATTGTATTTATTAATCAAGCGTTTTATCACACTAGCTTCATCAACCTTTTTGACACCAGCAGGGACAAAGTTTCCTTCAATAATAATAGGGGCACTTGTTTCCAACATTCTTTCTACAACATACATCATGCCATCAAAAGTTACCGTTGAAAAAACACTGCTTTCCGTCCTGTTAGTAACAGGAATATTTTTGCATAGTGTAATTTTAAAGGTATCCTTAATCAAATATGGTATATTTAGTGATTTGGATAGCTGCAATGCAAACGTAGATTTCCCAGCAGCTAAATAGCCTTCAATAACAATAACTTTCTTGTTCACAAAAAGTTCCTCCTTGCTATACAAATCTGATTTGCTGCTTTTTAATAGTCATCAATATAGGTAGTGTTCACATAAGGGCATCAACAATAAGTGCAAAATAGACAAAAGTCAA
>CAJTUD010000107.1:0-4524 GCA_910579725.1 uncultured Oscillospiraceae bacterium
ATTTGAGAGCCCGGATACCGCTGGGGAATTGCTTGGATCATGGGATAACGGCGATTTTCAACAGCTGCGCATCGAGGCTTAACAACCAATTCACGGCCCACCAGGGACACAATTCCCAGGTGGGCCGATTTTTCTCTCTGTGGGCAGATATGTGGTCAGGCCAAAAATGCCAAATTGAAAACGGCAGGAAAAGTGCTGATTTGCAAAAAGAATCCGGGTTTTGCAGAAGATTCTTCCCCGTTTTTGACAGTATTATTTCGACATGGGCCCGTCTCTCCGTCCTTACCAAATGATTGGAAACCTCGGGAGTACCGCTTTCCGGTACTTTTGGGGCATTTTTGTTACGGAGAGCCATGGTCTTTGGCACTTTCCTGTCCATTAACTCCACCCGCTTTTTTCCGCGTGTGGGTCACGGTGTGGGTCAAGCGGATATCTCCGTGTCAAAAAAGCCACGGATGGGCTGCGCCACAGCACTTTTCTTTGCCGTCTCCCGCTCAAAATTGATGCGGGTCAGTTCCTCAATAAAGGCTTTTTGCATTTCGCTAGCCTTGGACCAGGACACCCCAAATTTCCGACACATGGAAAAAAAGATTCGATACCACAGTCTGTCCTCATCGCTCTCGTGCGTGAAATACCACTTTGCGTCATCCATAATCAGCCCTCCTCCAAGTAGGATGTGAAAATGTTTATGGCAGCCTCATCACAAATCAAGTACCGTGGAGCCGCGCCGCTCTTACGCCCCGGAATCAAGAGCGCACCAAAGTTCTGCTCGTAATGCTTCGCCAACTCCGGCGTTTTTGCGTCCAGTGTCACATCTCCATTGAAACCGGCATCCACAGATAGCTTGATACCGTAGGCAACCAGCGCCCGTCCGATCCCCCGGTACTTCGGCTCTTTACAAAGGGTCGGATTACTTTGAGCTTGGCTCTCCATGTAAACGATATGGACAGCAACAACATTTTCCTCAATCCCATAAGCACCCAGGGCCACCAATTCACCCTGCTTGGTTTTTAACGCATAGATTTCAAATCCGCTTTCTACAATATACTCAGTCGTCCAGTCCGTTTGCCATACGGGTGAGGCAACAGTAAATTCCAAGTCTTCTCTTGTCGCTCTAAGCGCCTTGGCAGGGACTTTCTTTCCCAACCGGTCCCAAACAAAAAGTTCAAATCTCGCCACATTAACCGCCCCACTTTTCTTTTTTAGTATACCATAGAAAACCGAGAGATACAAGTCCCGCACCCACACAGAATTTGCTATGCTGTAAACAATATAGGGGCTACTGCTGTATGTTCGTTGGAATCCCCAACAGCGTCAACTTCTATGCGTAAGCGAATAGTACTCAAAGAGGGCCGTCCAGGAAGCTGGATGGCCCTCTCTCATGGCGGCAGAAACAGAGTGCAGACAGGAAAATACAGCACCGGGAAGTACAGATTTTCTGCTCAGATATTGCGTAGCAGTAAACAAGGAATTAAACCCCTTTATCAGTCCCAAAGGACTGTTCAGGGAACTACCGGCCCGGCATGAGCTTTGCCGCCAAGCGGGATTACCAACGTACTTCTAACATAGCCGGAGGATGATATTAGCCCTATGGCTTTGACGACAACCTCCTCGTGACGGCAGAAAGCAGAGCACAGGCAGAAAAATATAACGCCGAAGGCCACAGATTTACTGCTCAGATATTGCGTAACCGAAAACAAAGAATGAAACCCTTTCCGTTGACCCGCGCAAGATTCAGGCCGACTCTTGGCAAAACAATATAGGATGTGGTAAAATAGTATATCATTATCTGGAGCGCATGCATTATGAATAACGACAAAGTGTTTCAAATGAATTTCGGGAAAGTTTACGGGCTTCTGCTGGACAAGGCCACCAGGAAGGGCAGGACGAAGGCCGAGGTGGATGAAGTCATCTGCTGGCTGACGGGGTACAGCCCGGAGCAGCTGGAGGCGTTCCGCCCCGCCGGCCTCTGCTACGGGGACTTTTTCCGCAAGGCACCCCAGCCCAATCCGAACCGGGTGCTGATCAAGGGCGTGGTCTGCGGCGTCCGGGTGGAGGAGGTAGAGGACCCGCTCATGCGGGAAATCCGTTACCTGGATAAGCTGATCGACGAGTTGGCGAAGGGAAAGACGATGGAGAAGATTCTGCGGAAATAGGAGGAAGCAGCCATGTGGGTATGTCCCAAGTGCGGGCGATCATTCAAAAATGTGGACCAGAGCCACTACTGCGGGAAACCTCCGGCGACGATTGAGGAGTATATCGCCGCCCAGCCGGAGGAGGCGCAGGACTATCTGCGGCAGATCAACGCCGCCATCAAGGCCAGCATCCCGGAGGCCAAGGAGAAAATCTCCTGGAGTATGCCCACCTACTGGAAGGGCCGCAACCTGATCCAGTTCGCAGCCTCCAAGCGGCACATCGGCCTGTACCCCGGCCCGGAGGCTGTGGAGGCGTTCGCCGACCGGCTGACGGAGTACAAGACCAGCAAGGGCACGATCCAACTCCCTTACAGCAAGCCCCTCCCGCTGGAGCTGATTGGGGAGATTGCGAGGTGGTGCGAGGATAACATCTGAGTACAGACGAATCATTGTGCAGCCTGAAAGAACGCCTGCCCGCCTTCTCCAGAGCGCGGGCAGGCATTTTCTGTGTCTTAATTTTGCAGAAAATTTTTGTGGGATTTTGCCGTCTCCGGTGTATAGTAGGACATACGAAGAAAAAGGAGGGAGACATTGTGGAGGATGTGCAGCTGGTCCACGCCCTGCAAACCCGTCAGGATGGCGCGATGGAACAATTCCAGACGGCGTACACCCCTCTGCTGCGATACATCATCGCCCCCATCCTCCCCGACGCGCGGGACCGGGAGGAGTGCCTGTCCGACGTGCTGCTTCGGGTGTGGGACTCCATCGGCACGTTTGACCCCGGCAAGGCCGCTCTGACCACCTGGCTCACCCATCTGACCCGCAACGCGGCCCTCAACCGCCGCCGGGGGAATGAGTGCCGCAGGGAGGGCGGCACACTGGACGAAACCATGCCGGATTCCGCCGACGGCCCGGAGCAGTCACTTCTCAAAGCGGAAGCGGCGCGGACCCTTTGGGCGGCGGTGGAGCGGCTGGGCCGCAGGGACCGGGAGCTGTTCCTGCGCAAATATTACTACTACCAGCCCACCGGCCAGATCGCCGCCGAATCGGGCCTGACCGTCCGGGCAGTGGAGGGGAAGCTGTACCGCATCCGCAAGCATTTACAGTCAGAACTGGGAGGTGTGATCCATGGATGAATTTGACCGTCTGCTCTATGAAGGCTCCGCCCAGCTGCCGCCGGAGCTGTCCGAACTGGCGCCGCCCCGTCCCTGGAAAAAGCCCATTGGTCAAATCTGCTGGGGGCTGGCACTTATTACCATCACCCTCAACTTTTTCGGTCTGAACATCATCCTGCCGGCGGTTGGAGCGGCGCTGCTGTGGCTGGGCCTGGCCCCTCTGCGGCGGGAGAACGGCGGATTCCGCTTCGCCTACGCCTGCGCCACCCTGTACGCCGTGCTGCGTTTGACCGTTATACTGCTCCAGGCCACGCCCCTGGATCACTGGCTTGCCAGTCTGATCGGCCAGGAGGGGAACACCACTACCGGCCCGGTACCTCTCTACTATGCGCTGTGGACTGTTTTGATTCAGCTGGTTCTGGTCTTTGCGGTCGGCGGACTGTGGCAGGGATTGAAGGGGGTATTCCATCAAGCCGGACAGAAGCCCCGCACCGCCGCTGCCGGAGGACTGGTCATGCTGGAGGTTCTGCTGCTTCCGATGGCCCTCGTTGGGCTGGAGGGATGGCTGCTGGTGGGACCCATCCTGATCCTGTGGGTCTGCCTGATCGTGAGCCTGCGCAGAATTGGCAAAAGTCTGGATCAGGCGGGCTATACCATGCAGCCCGCTCCTATGGCCGTCTCCAACAGGCTGGCCCTGGGGGTGTGGCTGGGCCTTCATCTCCTGATCATCGCCGCCCTGCCGCTGCTGTTCTCCCGCCTGCCCGTCAATCTCCAGACATCGACACCTGCGGCAGACAGCAATTCCCCCATCCGTGCCCAGCTGTTGGAGCTCGGGTTCCCGGAGGACATCTTGAGCAAGCTGGACGACAGCGAACTGGCTCGGTTTGAGGGGGCCTATGGGCTGAAAAAGGCGGGGTATCGCAATGACGAAAGCAATCTTCCAGACGGAATGCCCAGTATTGTCACCGTGGAGGTTCCGGTGCGGGACGAGAAATACGGGTTCCACACGGTCTACCTGGCCTATCTACACTGGAATCCCAATGAGACATCCGGTGGCTATATGGAGGGAATCCAGGTCGCCCAGGACTACCAGGGGGTTACCGTCCGTACCACCATACCGGATGGAGTGCTGAAGTGGCAGGACAGTGCTGGATACGCTTGCACCATGCCGCTGGAGTTTTGGTTTGAAGCAAACAGCGCCGGAAAACCCTGCTGTTACGCCAACTTCTCTCTGCCGGAGGATGTCAGCGGCCCCACGGAAGGTTTCCTGTTCT
>CAJTUD010000107.1:4584-4796 GCA_910579725.1 uncultured Oscillospiraceae bacterium
CGTGACTGCCGCCCACAAGCGCAGCTGCTGGCAGTACCCCTACACCCTGCCGTCTGAACTACTGGCCTCCGGCTTCCACGCGCCCAACTGGCAGTGGCGGATGTACCAATGGACCTCCGAGGGTCAGATGGCTCCGGAAGGGCAGTATGATTCCAGAAAGTATTGAGACCGTTCAGCGTTCTGAATGAGAACGCACAGCCCCGTTCCTACTC
>CAJTUD010000108.1 GCA_910579725.1 uncultured Oscillospiraceae bacterium
GGCGGCCCTGTTTGGACATTCCGCACCCCAAAGATCAGGGGTTAATGGGACGTATTCACAAACATGATACTGGAATCTCCCTTCCGGGCCTGCTCCAGAACAGCCTGAGCCAGCATCTGAAACGTTCCGTGTGAAGAGGATGCTCCCGTAATCGCATCGATGCTGCCCTTCCCCTGCCCTTCCAGGAGCTGGTTTGCGTAATAGCGGGTGTACTCGTTGGGGTAGGTGCCGTTGGAATGGAGCATGTTCTGCATATATGCGTTATCCCAGCTCTTGATAAAACCGCTGGCATTTTCTGCGTTATACTCTACAGAGACAATGTTCCCGCCCTTAACCAGAATGGTGATGTACTCTTTCCAGCCATGGCTGAACTCGGATGCCTGGGCGGTATAATATCCGTCCTGAAGCTCCGTCTGGTTTCCGCAGGCTGTCAGCAACGATGCCAGCAGCAGGCTTAAAAGTATAGCAAAAATCCGTTTCATCTGCTGCGCTTCTCCTTCAAAATAAATTTCTGAACATGAGATTGGAGCGCCTCGGCTTCCCTCGCCAGAGAGCCGCTGGACAACTCCGTTTCGCCCGCATTTTGCAGATTGCGGTCCGCTATGTCGGAAATGGTGGCAATCCGCTCCTCCATAACGGTCAGAGCGAGCTCCTGACCATGCACTGCAGCCGTCAGCTGATCCGAAATTGTGCTGATCTGTGAAGAAACATCAGAAATCGCCCGGAGAGAACCGGCGGTATCCGCAGTCATCATAACGCCGGTCTGAATAATTGCTTTGGTATTGTTGACCATGTCGGTTGCGCTCTGCGCAGCCTCGGCGCTTTTGGCGGCCAGCTGCTTCACCTCATCGGCCACAACCGCAAAGCCCTTTCCGGCGGCTCCGGCCCGCGCCGCCTCCACAGAGGCGTTAAGCGCCAGAATATTGGTTTGGAACGCAATATCTTCAATATCCTTTGCGATTTTTGTAATTTGCTGGGCGTTGGCGCTGATATCGTCCATGGCGGAAGACAGGGCGGCCATCTGTTCGTTGGCGCTCCGGATACGGCGAGTGATTTCCTCTGTCTGAGAACGGGTCTGGCCGCTGCTTTCCGAAACGTCGGCCAACCGCTCTTTCACATTTGTCACCTCATGGACCAGCTCCTCGGTGGACCGGTTCTGCTCCAGGGACGCCTGATGCAGCTGCGCAGACTGTCCGCTCAGCTGTTCCGCCATGCCGGTAAGCCGGTCTGCGGCGGCGCGGAACCCGAGAAGCGTTTCATTCATTGACTCGGTGATCGTGCACAGACTGCCGCGGATCAGAACAAAATCACCCTTATAGTCCACCTGGGGACCGGTGCGCAGGTCGCCGCCCGCGACCTGCGTCAGTACCTGCTGGATATCGGATATGTACCGGTTCATGCTTTCCAGCGTGGCGTCCAGCGTCTGCGTCATGATCTCCAGCTCATCTCCGGTGTGGACAGGGTGGACTTCCGTGTGGAGATCGCCGTTGGAGAAGGCCACCATCCGGTCCGTTACGCGCTTGACCGGGCGGGAGATGGAGCGGGCCAGACGCAGAACCACCAGCAGGGAAACCACCAGAACCGCTATGGTCGCCAGAATGGACACAAGCATTGCCGTATTGATGAAATGGCTGTAATCCGACTTGGGGATTTGAATGACCAGAGACCACTGGGTTCCCCGGATGGGAGAAAACGCCACCAGCATCTGCTCCCCGTTGATGGGGAACTCGGTTGCCCCTGTTTCCCCGGTCGTTACCCGCTCCACCGCGTCTTCATTGCCGCCGCTGAGCTGAACCAATGTGCTTCCGGCAAGGGCCAGGGACTGGTCCGGATGGCCGGTGACGATGCCGTCCTGATTGACCATATAGGCCCTGCCGCTTCTTCCCAGATTGATGCTGCTGATAACGTCGTTGAGCGTGTCATACTTATAGACGCCCATCAAATAGAGAGTGGTTTCGCCGTTTTCCTTCACCGGCATCCCCATCATGATGCCAAGCTTTCCCTGATAGATGGTGGAAGAATCGGTGGTCAGATTATCGGTTTCCTTCAAAAGTGCCAAAAAGCTGCTCTCCAGACGATCCGGCGCACTGCCGGTCCCCTGTACCAGCTGTCCGTCCAGGCCGTACAGAGCGATGGTGTAAAGCTCGTAAATCTCTGCCGCCTCTTCCAGCACCGCGCTGCGGTTCTCCGCGGCGGAAACTGTGGAGGTCATCCTGGGGTCGCCCGCAATGGTCATCATGCGGTCTGCCAGCATATGGATGTTGGCCTCCACAGTTTTGGCCGACTGCCGGGCCATTGGCTGAAGACTGTCCAACAAAATATTGTTGGTGAGTGACTGCATGGAAAGGGCCATGAAAGTGCAGCATATGATCACCAAAATTATGATATTAAGCGTGGTGTTTCTTAATATCTTTCTATCCAGGCTCCGTTTTATCCCCCGGCTGGCGGGGGAGTCCGCTTGCTTTCCCATCACGTTCCTGTCGCTCCTTTTCCTGATATTTTTGTCAATGGACAGAATAAAAAGCCGCTCGTTCCCTCGTTCATGCGCTGTACGCTGCGCTGAACCGGCGGACGATAGACTTCATGACGCAGTATACCATAGATTGTCAGTAAAGGGAAGTGCTTTTTGCAGTGGCGCGGAAGAAGTTTTTCCGGTTTCAGTTTCCTCCCTGGGCGGACAGGCTGAAACGCCGCGAAGGCTCCGCCCCGGATACGGTTCCGCCTGTACAGGCCCCTATTGCTTCCCCAGTCCCTTGTCCATGGCCCACTCCTCCGCGCGGTGCTTGAAGGTTGTGCGCGATATGCCCAGCTCCCTTCCGGCCTGAACCGCCGTGACGCGGCCATACCACCACTCCTCCGCCAGCTCCGCGAAGGGCTCCGGCATGGGAATGCGCCGCCGTCCGAACCGTACGCCCCGCTCCTTTGCCGCCGCAATGCCCTCGGTCTGCCGCTGCCGGATGTAGTCCCGCTCCGTCTGGGCCACGTAGCTGAGGAGCTGGAGCACGATGTCCGCCACCAGAACGCCGGTGAGATCCCGGTCTGTCCGGGTGTCCAGAAGAGGCATGTCCAGCACGACAATGGCAATCCGCCTCTCTTTGGTCAGATTCGCCCACTGCTCCAGAATTTCCTCGTAATTTCTGCCCAGACGGTCGATGCTTTTGACCACCAGCACGTCCCCGCTTCTCAGCCGCCGCAGCAGCCGGAGGTACCCGGGGCGGTCGAAGTCCTTTCCGGACAGCTTCTCCACCACAATGTGCTCCTCCGGCACGCCGAATTCCCTCATGGCGGCCAGCTGCCGGTCCTCCTTCTGCGTCCTGGTGGAAACGCGGACGTATCCGTAAGTTTTCCCTGACATTCCAACTCCCCTCCTCAAAATTTGTCAGAATATCAGTTCATTTTAGCGCAAATGTGGGTTCCTGTCTGCCGGATTTCTCAATTTTAGAAAGAGCGCCAGCCGGAGGTTTTCTCCGTTTGGCGCTCTTTGCGTATTTTTCGGCGGCATAAGTGCAAAAAAAGCATACGTTTTCTGCACAGCGGCCTATTGCCGCGTCAGGTTAAAAATTTTTTCAAAATAGGCTAAACTTTTTGAAATCATGGCCGAATAAATAATTGAGCAAAGTCAGTACAGGACGTGCAGAAAACGTATACCTTTTTTGCATTCCGGAGGAAGGGAGGAGCGCTTATGCCTTGTGTTTCCAGAAATCCGGGGAGAGAGGACGAGATGCGGGACCGCCTGAGCGCCCTGGCCCGGGAAATCGCCTGCGGCCTGTCGGAGCTGGAGCCCGACAGCAGCAAGGAGCTGCTGGGAGGCTTTGTTTCGGAGCTGTTCCTCTCTCTGGCGGAACAGAGCCGTCAGGAGGAGCGCCGCCGGAAGCAGGCCCGGGGCATTGCGGCGGCAAAAGCCCGCGGCGTCCGGTTCGGACGGCCTGCGCCGCCGCTGCCGGAGGGCTTCGGAGAGCTGCACCGGGCCTGGCGGGAGGGGGAAATGACGCTTCAGCAGGCGGCGGACGCCTGCGGACTTGCCAAGTCCTCGTTTTACACCGCGGCGGTGCGCAGAGAGCAGGCGGAAAATCCCGCTGTCTGAGCGGAGGGCGGTCCGCAGGATGGGACCGGAACAGGATAAGGAGAGTTGACTATGCTCTGCATCTCGATGAAAGCCGGTGAGTATTTCACCGTTGGCAGCGACACGGTGGTCCAATATAACCACCTCTACGGCGACCGGGTGCACCTGATGATCCACGCGCCCAAGGAGGTCCCCATTGTCCGGGGAACGGTGCTGGAGCGCAGCGGCGGGCAGAGGCCCGCCTGCGTGGTGGACGCCTCGCCCCAGTATGTCCGGCAGCTCCCCTGGAACGGCGCGAAAAAGGACGCTCTGGCGGATGTGCGCCGGACGCTGGACCGGATGGGCGACAGTCCGGAGGTCCGGGTGCTGCGGGAAAAGCTGGACTTTATTTTTCCCAGGCCCCAGGAAAACGGGGAGGCGGGATAACCCCATTTGGATTTCTGCCGGTCCTAGGCCGGTTGAAATATATTCCGCGCCGGAAGTCCCGCGCGCTGCGGCCGCGGCAGGCGGGAGAGACGGTGCAAAACGATCTGTGCCCTGGTAAAAGGATGCTCTGGGGCACATTAATAGACGAAAGGAGTCACAATCCATGAGAATCCAACACAACATTGCGGCGATGAACGCGTACCGCAACTACAACAC
>CAJTUD010000109.1 GCA_910579725.1 uncultured Oscillospiraceae bacterium
GCCGTACACTCAGGACATATGTCGGTTGCAACAAAACATACTGGACATGACCGATTTATAGCCTCCTGCGGGCATGGCCGTCTCAGACCACGTATCCGCTCTTCACCGAGCTCCGTACGTCCCATATGACACTATAGGCGCACGTCGGAGTATTAGAGTTTTGATTACCCGTCACACCGGGGTTAGCAGGCACTTCCCCTGCCCAATCAAGCATAGAGTTCAGATTCCTTGCGAAATCTGTCTTGTTTTATTGCGTATTTCTACGCAGATTGTCAAGAAACGAAGCGCACGCAGTGGATGTCATCCGTGTCCACCAGGGCGGTGACGGCGTTCTTCTTCCCGACACAGCCCAGCACCAGCCCCTGCGCTTTGGGCAGGTTCTTTCCGGAGCGCCACTCGCTCACATGGAAGGGGATGTGCCGGTAGGTCTGCTGGATCTCCTTTTTGTTGGCCCAGCGGGCGGTTCCATGCTGGCCGTCGCCAACCGTCTTGGACTTGATGTTGTCCAGATTCCCACTTCCGGAGAAGTGCGTGGCGGCGGCGATGAGCAGAAGCATCCCGCCCGCCAGTAAAATTAACATGATCGTCTGCGGCGTCATAAATTCACCCCATCTCTTGTTGTAATGCCGCTTGTTCCTGTTTCTGCTGCTGTTTCAAAACGTCCGCCTCATACTTGACGGACACCTTGGCGCAGGACAGCGCCAGCTCCAGCCAGCTCTCCGCCAGCCCCCGTTTCTCCGACTCGCTGCGGATGCCGGGCGTGGAGGCCCTTTCCAAAACATTCTGAGCCTGTTCTACCAATTCATTGATGCGGTTCTTCAGGCTGCTCCGGTTCTGGTGGGGATGGATGCGGCTTCGCAGTTCCTCCACCAGTTCTTCCCCGGAGCGTGTCTCACCCATCTGGCGCAGCTCCCGTCCATAGGCGTACAGAGCCAGCGCGGAGGCCAGTTCGATACAGGTCACAGCCGCCTCCGGATAGTTCCTGCGGGTATTCATCTCATACCCACGGAGTGCGTCAGCCAGCTCCCGGCCCACCCGGTCTGGAATGACGCATTCCTCCATGTAGACTCCGATCCTGCCGCAGACCTCTGGAGCGACGGTGAGCTGAGGATGCTCCTCCGCCTCCTGAGCGGGAAGCCCACGCCGGGCCTTGAGATCCTCGTTCCAGTCCTTGTATTCAGACTGGATCATCCCTACATCGTCATATCCGTGTTCATGGAGGATCTCTGCCAGCCGTCCGCTGGCCTCGATGCCCGCCTCGTCATGGTCCAGGCAGAGGCAGACGGCGCGAAGGCCGGGGTTCTGCTCCAGCATCCAGAGCATGGCGTGTTCCGCTGTTCCGCACAGGGCCACATAGCTGTGTTCCTGCCAGCCTCGGGGATAGCGGGAGAGGAAGGACATCAGGTCAATGGGCGCTTCGAAGACATAGAGGCGGTTGCTGGTCCCGGTGTAGTGGAAGCTGCACCGGGGATCGCTGCCCTCCACGTTGATGCGGAAGGTTTTGCCGAGGCTGTTGAGGCTGCGCTTGTGGGCGTGGCGCGGGACGCCGTTTTCATCCTTACCGACGAAGACGGCGTTGTGGTACTCTCTGTCCTTGAATTTCTCACAGCTCTCATACAGCAGTCCCGCCCGGACAAAGGCATTGACCACGTTCCGGTCCAGGAATCGGTGCTTGAGCAGGTAGGCGTACATCCGCCGAATCTCCCGGCCGGCAGAGGGCAGTGCAAATTCCTTCCTGGGCTTCTCCTCCTGCTTTGGGGCGGAGGCATAGACGGTTCCCTGCTCCCCGCCCAGCAGACGGGTGATGGCCTCGGGGTAGGAGAGGTCATAGAACTGCTGGACGAAGGAAATAGGTCCGCCGCCCTCCTTCACAGCGTGGTCGTACCATCCATTGCCCCGGACGGTGACGCTGTGGTCGCTGGCCAGGCGGTACTCCGGCCCGGAACGGATCAACTTCTCCCCCTGATGGCGTAGGAACTCTACCAGATCCACCTCGCTGGCCCGGAGCTTCTGCTCCTCGGTAAAATGGATATAGGGCACTTGCTTCACCTCCAGATAAAAGCAAGAACCAGAGCGCCGTGTCTGCGGCGCTCTGGCTCTGATCGGTTTTGGTATTCTTATTCTTATGACGGGGACGCTGGATCGTCCTCCTGTTGGGGGAATGAAGGGAGGACAACGCTGGCTGCGGACACCTGCCGCAATTTTCTACGGATGGATTCACGGTAGATCCCCGCACCCTTGATGGCGGTTTCGGACAGATCGAAGCGGTAGTATTTCGCTGTGTGATCCTCCGTCCAGTAGGGGTAGGTAAAAAGATAGAACCGTTCCGCCTGCTCATGGCTGGCGAGGTAGAGCAGAAGCTGTGGCAGGTCGAGGTTGCCGCAGTGGGCAAAGACCCGGCCCTCCCGCCAGCACATGAACTCTCCATCATAGGACGGCTTTCCCTCCTGCCGCATCTGGCGGAGGGCGTTGATGCGTATTCTTTCGATCTCTGTGTGTGCGAACCGCTTCCAGCGGGTTTCCCGCACCAGCTCCGAATAGACCTCCATCATCTCGCTGTCACTTTGGATGTCCTGGTCGTATGAATAGGTGTGTTCCGTGACAGTAATCTTTCCATGCTCCAGCAGGACAAGCGTCACCACCATGGAGTGCTCATCCGCCAGAATCGAACCGCGATCCCGTCCGGAATAGGAGTTCATGATCTCGTCCAGACGTTTGGCGGAGTCAAGGTCACTTGAAAACTTCAGCTCCATGTGGCGGCCTCCTGTAAGGATCTCTTTTGACCATTATACACGGGAGAGCCCTTTCGCGCAAGAGGCCGCGCCCCCATGCGAGACTTTTGGAGCCCTTTTGGAGCGGCGGCTATCGAAGCTGCTGGACTGGCTCCTCATGGTCGTCGGGCTTGTGGCCCATGGCGATCTTCTTCTCTCTGATCTTTCTCCTCAGCTTACTGTCCACAAAGGAGATCCCGCCGCTGGGGGGTAGGGCCTGCTCCTGGAAGATGCGGCCCATGTGGTGGAGGAGCCGGGTGGCGCTGGCGAAGAGGGAGGGAGAGTCGTCCATGTGGTCGAGAAAATATCGGGCGTACTCATTACCTTGTTCCGCCGCCAATGTAAACCAGCGGACGGCGGACTCCCTGTCCTGGGGAATATCCTTGCCCAGCAGATACAGCTTTCCGAGGGCATACTGGGCGTACTGGTTTCCCTGCTCCGCAGACTCCGTCAGCCAGCGGACAGCGCCCGCTGTATCCTTTGCCACGCCATCGCCGCACAACAGCAGCTTGCCCAGCTGGTACTGCGCGAACTGGTTTCCAAGATCGGCGGACTGTCGGAACCAGCGCCGGGCGGCGGCGGGATCGTCTGCCTCCAGACGCAGCTTGCCCAGGGCGTACATGGCGTACTGATTGCCCCGCTCGGCTGCCTGGGAGAACCAGATCACCGCCTGGGTCATGTCCTGCGCCACCGGCCCGCCGTCACGGTACAGCCTTCCGAGGGCGTACTGAGCGCAGTCCAGTCCGGCCTCCGCCGCATGGGTCAGCCAGCCCACCACCTGACGAGTCTGCTCCAGCTTGGCAGAGGGATCTGCGAGGATGTGCTTTGCCATCTGATACTCCGCATAGGTGTTTTTCAGTTCAGCGGACTTCTCCAGCCACTCCAGCGCGGCGGTCTCATCCCGCTCTGTCCCTACGCCATGGAGTAGCATCCAGCCGATGCGGTATTGGAGCCGGTCATCGGGGCGCTGATCTGCCAGCGTCCGGAATCCGTCATAGGCCGCGGAGAAATACCGGGCGGCCTGCCGCCCGTCCGCCGCACAGCCGATCCCGTCACAGTATCGTTTTCCCAGTTCCCAGGCGGCGTAGGGGAACCCCTGCGCCGCAGCGAGTGTGTACAGCTCCAGCGCCTTTCCATCATCCTGCGGCACACCCTTGCCCCGGCTGTAGAGCCCGGCGAGAGAGTATTGGGCGTACTGGTAGCCCCGCGCTGCCGCCTGGGAGAACCACTTCGCCGCCGCAGTGTCATCCTGCTCTGTCCCAAGCCCCCCGGCGTACATCTTGCCGATGCGGTACTCCACATAGCGGCTGGGGCGCTGCCTCTCCACGGTCTGGAAGGCGGAGAGCGCCTTGGCGTACCACGCATGGGACTGCTCCGCGTCAGCCTCCACGCCAGTGCCGTCCGCAAACATCCTACCCAGGTCATGCATGGCCAAGGCGTTGCCGTCGAGGGCCTCCTCCATGAAGAGGCGGCAGGCTTGCTCGTGATTCTGGGGCGTCTCGTCATCTCCGTACAAAAAAGACCGCGCCCGCTTGTATCGGTCACTCCATACCACGGCGGGTGGCGCTTCGCTGGCCTCCTCCGGCACATCCGAACCTTCCGACTCCGCTTCCGGCTCGGGGCCGTCGTCCTCGCCGGCCTGGGGCGGCTCCTGGATATCCGCCGGCGTGAACACCTCGGTATGCTCACCAAGCCGCGCCGCCTCCTCTACCACCACATTCTTTATCCGCTTGAACTCCGTTTGCCGGGAGAGAGGGAGCCGGTCTGGAAGGTCATCCCGGTACGTCCGCAGCACTTCTTCCCGCAGCTGATACCACAGGTCATAGGTGGAGG
>CAJTUD010000110.1 GCA_910579725.1 uncultured Oscillospiraceae bacterium
CAACATCCTGGTCCAGTCCGCCCAGGCCATGCTGGCCCAGGCCAATCAGCTGCCCCAGGGCGTGCTCCAGCTGCTGGGCTAATCCCGATAGTGGAATTAAACAAAGCAGAGAGTTAGTACAAGGGGCGGGGCTTCGGTCCCGCCCCGAACTTTTAGGCAGGGACTCGCGTTAAGACGGAAGGAGCTTGTATTACGTTGGAAATGGGAGCAATCCGCTATTTCAGGCTGATGAACCAGGGCGCTTTTATCTGCCGTCTCCATGTCAATTACAGGCCGGGGGGCGAGGAAAGCTGGAAAACCTGGGAACCCGCAGAGTACGCGGATATCTATACTGCGGCGGAACGGACCGTGGATATGAAAGAGCTTGGCATTGAGGACGGCACCCATGTCCGTCTGATTGCCTTTATCGTATCCGGTTCCCGTCAGATCGCGGCGGAGGAATATATTTTTTACTCCAACATTGGCCGGACTGCGGCCTATAAGGCTTCCGGCACCTTGCTGAGCAGCAGACTGAATTTAGTGCGCTACGGTTGAATCTGTCCGCACCGGTACAAGCGGGACAGACAGGTCCTTGCCAAAGTCAAAAGATAGAAAGAAATGGGTGAAATTATGAGTACAAATCTTCCCCTTCAAAAACAATTTAACCAACTGCTCTCGGAAAAGGCGGCATCCGCCCTGCCCGGAAAGCTGGACGGCAAATTTGTCGCCGCCGCCTGCCCCGCCGGGTTCAATTACGGCATCACCTACGGAGCGAACGCTTATTACAATGAGCAGACCCTCTCCACGCTGAATTCCACCATCCAGACGGATAAGGATGGGATCGTTAGCGTCAGCGCCCAGAAGCTGTCTGATCTGCTGCGCCAGGTTTTCAAAAGCACCGCTTTTGTCTTTTCCAAGGCGACGCAGAAGAAGCTCAACGAGTGGGACGAGGCTGCCGAGGCGCAGATCGCCTCTGTGCTGAGCGCCTTCACCGACTCCGGCTTCCATTTTACCGACCCGGTCCCTCCCGGAGGGAAGATCGCCGATGTGTTTAACCAGCTTACGGAGCAGTACGGTCCGGTCACGGAGACCTGTGATAATCTGCCTGTCTATTTGACCGCGCTGAAAGACGCGCTGGCAACCTATATCGAAATGTCCAATCAGGCGTACCAGCTCCACTCCCGCGCCTCCCAGGCCACGGCGGTCCTGAATGCCGCCATCCAGAACGCCACCGCGCCCACCGCAAAGAACGGCGGCCTCCAGACGGGGGACGCTTCCTACTATGTGGCGTTCGATAAGCTGCCCACAGCCAACCAGTTGATCGGCAGTTTGGGAACAGGAAGCAACGCGCTGAAGATCCATCTGTCGGGCGATTCCTTCTCATCCTCGGGCTGCAAAGTCCATGTGGAAGGGAAAGGCGATGTGCATATTCCCATTGTGGGCCTGCTGAACATTACGGCGTCTCACTCCTCGCAGGTGGATGTCAGCGAGTTCACATCTGAGAAAACGAACTTTTCCATCGACATCACCTATCCTGGCCTGACCACTGTGGGTGTGATGCCGCTGTCTCTGTCCTCAGACAATAAGCTGGGCTGGTATGCGGTGAACATCCTGCGCGAGATCCAGGAGAATACCGGGAACGACAATGCGGACGGCTACAAGCTGCTGGGCAGTGAGTTCTCTGTCGAGAGCCTTTTCGGCCCGAAGGGCAGGCTGAATTTCCTCAAAACGTTTGTGATCAGCCGTGAGCCTACCATTGACGTGGTGTTCAAGGAAGTCAATGTGGCGGAGTTCAAAAAGCACATCCACACGGATAACAGCGTCAAGGTGAAGCTGTTCGGCTTCATTTCGTTGGGCTCGGTCGAGCACAGCTATACGCTGGACAAGGTTGACAGCAACGAATCCGAGAGGTCCGTCACCATGCATTTCGCAGCCCCCGATGTCAGCGGTACGATCCCTCTGAACCAGCAGGTCGCTTTTGTGCTGGGCGGCGTTCCCGCTTATACCTGAGCGGTGCTGTAAAAGAACGTGGGGGGCGGGCATATGCCCGCCCCCCTTTCTCATGAGAAAGGGGCAAAACGATGCCTGAAAAAGACAAGGTAACAAGAGACAAAATCCGCATTCCGATTAGGACCGCCCTGATGCCGGTCTATTACAAGGACTTCTGCTGTATCATGGGTGCCTGTCAGGACAACTGCTGTGATTGCGATTGGAACATCTGGTTTAATAAAAAGGATTATCTGAAACTGCGGCGGCTGGAAGCCCCGGCGGAGTTCAAGGAAAAACTGGATAAAACGGTCCGCCGCCTGTCGGCACAGGAAATGAAGAAGGCATCCGGCAATCTCTATGCCAAGTTTCAACTGGATGAAGCGGGCCAGTGTCCGCTGCATGATTCAGATGGAAAATGCTCTCTGCAAAAACTCTGTGGCGAGGAGGTTTTGCCCAAGGTGTGCAGGCAATATCCGCGTATGGAAAAGCGCTGCACTCCCGCTGCTTTTGAGTATGCCCTCTCCCCCAGTTGTGAGGGTGTTTTGCAGCTGCTGTGGAACCTGCCCGATGGGGTGGATTTTATCGAGGAGGAACTGCCAAAATCGGAACGAGGAATTTTCCAGTTTGATATGACCTCCCATAACCTTAGACCTTGGTTTGGCGACATTCGCGCCATGTGCGTGGATATTTTGCAAAACCGGGCGTTGTCCATACGGCACAGGATGCTTCTTTTGGGTCTGGCGCTCCAGGAACTGCGGGATATGGATTGGGAAAAACCGGAGCTTGAGCGGTGGATTGAACGCTTTGCTGTTCTGACACGGGGGGATGCGGCAAAGGAGGCCCTGAGTTCCCTGCCGGGGAATCGACCGATGTATCTGTTGCAGCATACAAAAAACGCCATTGCTATGCTTAATGGCGTCTGTGGCAGAGGACTTCTTCCGAATATATTGGAGCTGAATCAGTCCACACAGAGTGACAAGGTTAATATTCGGTGCGATGAAGAACGCTATTCTGCTTTTGAAGCGTCTTTCCGGGCAGGGATGGGAGATATTGAGTATTTCTTCGAGAATCTCATGATAGCGGTGATGCTCTATACCACATTTCCTATGTTAAGAAGTAAAGAAGCACTCTGGAAAAGCTATGTGGCGCTATGCAATCTGTACGGCTTTTACCGCTTCGCCGCCGTGATGGGGTGCGGGGAAACTCCAACAAAAGAAAAACTGTTTCACATTCTGGTCAATGTCAGCCGTGATATGCTCCATAATGAGCAGCGCCAGGATAGATTGCGGGACGAGTTTTTCAGCCACGACAGCGCGACCCTGGCACATATGGCCATTCTACTAGGCGAGTAATCCCAAAAAACTTTAATAATAGTGACATTTTCTACTGTTTGAATCCGGTGTATCAAGCTGCGAAAGGCGGCAAGGGAGCAGAAATCCCTTGCCGCCTTTTTTATATCTTTTAGCCGGAGAAACTGCGATAAAAGGATTTGACTATGCGGACTGAAACCGCAAGATGCCACAGACGGCTTTCCCATTCGCTCTATATTTTCCAAAAAGCGCAAACGACTTTGTGGTTGTTTGCGCCTTGTTTTTTTCTCGACTGTTTTCCGCAGGATTCCCTATCAAAATCAAGGGAATTTTGCCGAAAGCGGTCGAGTTGTCCCAATGAAATTTACCCATACTGGTTTCAAGTAGTAAATTTTCTCAAAAAAACAAGAAAAATATCAAACTTTGTTTGGCGACAGTATGCTCCCCGCGCTCCGCCCTCGGAAATCTGAATTTGAACCTAACCATTTTCGGATTTTTGGAGGTAACAAATGAGTAAATACCATTCACACAGAAATTTCTGCAAGAACTTTTCTTATGTGTTCTCGGCGCGAACACTTTACCGTTTACCATGGGAGGCAGAGAGCAACGGAAGGGCGGTGGGGGCATGAGCCTATCCGAACGCCGCCAGTGCCTGTTAGAAGTGTTGTGCCTGAGAAGGCACGATACATACGACAATCTGGCGCATGAGTTCAATGTTTCCAAGATGACAATCCGGCGGGACATTACGGCGCTTATCTGTTCTTACCCGCTTGAAACTGTCCGTGGCCGCTATGGTGGAGGCGTCAAAGTTCGGGATAACTACTATCCCTACCGTAAGACGCTCAACTCAAAGCAGATCAATCTGCTCATTAAACTGAGCGAACAGCTTGATGGTGACGATCTGGCTACGATCAGCAGTATCATCTTCCAGCTTGCTCCCTGACGCACAATCCCCCAGCACCTTGACAAACAGCGGGACAAACTCCCGCTCATATTCAGTATGCAAGTGATGAATCCTGCATCAGCCATCCAATCGCCAAGACTGCCTGCGGGCCAGGGCCGGAGTAAAGGGGGTGATCTCTTTCCGCTCCCTGCCCGTCAAAGCGATCACATCAAAGGTACGAGCGACACCTGGGCGGCTTGTCCGGCGCTGGTAACGCCGTAGACGCGGGAGACACCGCAAACACCCGTATCGCAGGGTAAAAGGGAGATACTGGGGGAACGGCCTGGGCAGCTTAGTCACCTGCCGCCACCGTCTGCTGGTATCG
>CAJTUD010000111.1 GCA_910579725.1 uncultured Oscillospiraceae bacterium
CTGTCCGCCGGGATTCCGCGCTCCCCGGCGGGCAGCACCAGCGCGTCCCGGGGGTCCTCCCGCCGGAGAAAAGCGGCGATGGGCAGCTCCTCCGGCAGGTCCGCAGGCAGATCCTTGCAGCTGTGGACCGTCAGGTCCACCCGGCCCTCTCGCAGAGCGGCGTCCAGCTCCTTCACAAACAGACCCTTGCCTCCCACCTGATCCAGAGGCCGGTCCAATATTCTGTCTCCGGTGGTCTTCATCGTCACCAGTTCCAGCTCCACCTCCGGGCGGGCCCTTTTCAGAGCGTCCATCACCAGCTCCGATTGAATCACCGCCAGATGGCTGCCCCTGCTTCCCACGCGCAGCTTCATGTGTCCTCCTCGCAGTTTTTCAGAATTTCCCGGATCATCCGGGCCGTCTCCGCGGTCCTCCGGTGATTCGACCCGTCTCCGGCCAGTCCGGCCACCATTCCTCCGCCCTGGCAGAGAGCGGGGAAGAAGAAATCGCAGTCCTCCGGACAGTCCGCCCGGTTGAAGAAAATCCCCAGCTCCCGGGCCTCCCGTCCCGCGGCCTCGTTGACTGCCGGATCGCCGGCGGCGGCCACGGCCAGATACGCTCCCGCCAGGTCCCCCGGAACATAGCCTCTGGGGATGTGGCGAAGGCCCTCCGCCGGAGATGCCAGAGCAGGGGACACCACCGTCACCGCCGCCCCGAAATCGCGCAGCGCCTCCGCCCGCCGCAGCCCCACCATACCGCCGCCGATCACCACGGCGGTCCGGCCGGTCAGATCCACAAACAGCGGGAAGCGCTTATGTCCCATCCCGTTTCACCACCACCACGGAGAAATACCCGCTGTCCTCTGGTGCGTCGGCAAATTTGGGGAAAACCCGCTCCTCCTCCATGCCGCAGTTTTCCACCAGCGCGGCCCGGTCCAGCAGTCCCCGCTCCGCCAGGGCCTGCCGGAGTGCGCCGATCTCCCGTCCCGCCTTCATGAATACCAGATTGGCGTCCACATCCAGACAGTCGCTCATATCCCGGTGGGAGGCCGGGACCACCAGCAGCCGTCCGCTGCCCTCGCACAGTCCGTCTCCCAAAGCCGCCGCCACCGCGCAGAAAGAGGGGACTCCGGGAATGATCTTCGCCTCGTATCCTGCCGCAGCCACCCGCCGGTGGGTGTACAGGTAAGTAGAATAGATGGACGGATCTCCCAGGGTCAGAAACGCCACCGTTCTCCCCTGGTCCAGTTCCCCGATGATCCGCTCCGCGTTGCGTGTGTACGCTTCCTCCAGCCGTTTCGGGTCCCTCACCATGGGCGCGTCGCACAGCAGCAGAGGCTTGCTCTCCACCAGCGCCGAGGCGATGCGCAGCGCTGTCTTTTCTCCCGCGCCCTTGTCCGGTACGGCGACGGTATCCGCCTGGGAAATGATCCGCTGGGCCTTCAGAGTCAGCAGCTCCGGATCCCCGGGCCCTACGCCCACTCCATATAAAACGCCTTTTTTCATGTCAGATCTCCTTTTCTTCGCTCTCCGGAATTTCCGCTTCATCCTCCGGCGCGGCGGGGACGGCCGCCGCCAGACGGTTGACAAACAGCGCCTCCTGACCGTGGGGGTGCCTGCGCTTGTTTACAATCAGCACCGCCGCCGCCGCGATGACGAACAGTACGCTGAGCAGCTGGCTCACCCGAATGGGCTGTCCGAACAGCTCCCAGCCGAACAGCTTCAGCGTATCTGTGCGCACCCCCTCGATCCAGGCCCGGCCCAGGCCGTACCAGATGAAGTAGAAACAGGTGTTTTCCCCGTCAAAGGTTCGGGCTTTGGCAATGATGAACACAATCAGCGCCAGTCCCGCCAGATTCCACAGGCTCTCATACAGGAAGGTGGGATGCACTTCGATGTACTCAGAGGCTGTCACCCATACCCGCATCCGCCAGGGCAGCGCAGTCTCCCCGCCGAAGACCTCCCGGTTGACAAAGTTGCCCCACCGGCCTACCGCCTGTCCGATCAGCAGTCCCATGACCCCCAGATCGGCGAAGGCTCCGAAGGACAGCTTTTTCTTCCGGCAGAAGACCAGCAGCACAAAAAAGGCCACAATGACCGCCCCGTAGATGGCCAGTCCGCCGTCCCATACGGCAATCATCTTCCCCCAGTTGAACCCACCGTCCGCAGTGCGGTACAGATCCAGATAAAACAGAACATAGTAGATTCTGGCACCGATGATGCACAGCGGAATCTGCCAGATCATCATGTCGTAGACGTTGTCCTCGGTGATGCCGTACTTTTTCCCCTGCCGGCAGCAGAACAACACGGCAAGGATCAGCCCCGCGCAGATGATGATGCCGTACCAGCGGATGCCGTTTCCTATGGGGATGGCAATCGGAGAGGGGTTGACGGACCAATCCCCGAACAGGCCGGGGAAGCTGATGGGCATGTCGGTTCTCGCATATTCGTACATAGTTATTTCTCCTTGGATATAGTGATCCGCCGGGGGGAGCCCGGGCTCCCCCCCGCAAAGTGTTTTTCTCTCGTACACGCCGCGGGAAAAGATCTTGGATTCCGGCTGCCGCCTGCCGGCGGCGAATTTTCCGAGAGCCCCGGCTGGCTTTTTGTCAGCCTGAAAGGGAAGCGTACGCCCCTTAGGACGGGGGATAGATCAGGGACAGCGCGGCCCGCTCCGGCGCGATATTGTCCCGCAGAAATTCCTCCACGTCCGCCTTGGCAATCTCGTCAAAGACCTCCGGGAAGCGGCAATAGTCAAAATTCCAGAAGTACCCTTCGGAGAGGCTGATGGCGATGTTCTCAAAGGAGTTGAGACTGCGGATCATCCCGCCGTAGGCGGCCCGGCGGATCTGCCGGTAGAAGTCCTCGTCAATGCCCTCCCGGCCCAGCTTCTGGGCCTGGGCGGTGATCTCGTCAAAAATCCGGCGGGGATCCTCCGCATCGCCGCCCACGTAGAGGTAGAAGGCCCCCGGCAGCATGTCGAAGCTGCCCCCCAGACTGCCGTTGATGACGCCCTCCTCGTAGAGCCGGGTAAAGAGGGGACTGCTGGCGCCGAAGAGCACGTCGCAGGCCATGTCCCCGATGATGCTCTGGCGCAGGAAGGCCTCGCCCCCCTCCTGGGGGCGGCACTTGTAGCCCGCCAGGAACATGGGCATGGAAACCTCCATGGATTGGCTGGCCTCTCTCTTGGCAGGGGAGAGGCATTCCTCCCGGCCGTAGTCCCGCTCAATGGCCTTGCCGCCCTCCCGGGGCAGGATGGCCTCCGCCTCCGCCGCCACCCGCTCCGGGTCCAGATTGCCCACGCAGACCAGAATCATGTTGGACGGCGTGTAGAATGCCTTATGGCAGTCATAGAGGGTCTGGGGGCTGATGAGCTGGATGCTGTCCGCCGAGCCCGCCACCGGGATCCGGGCGGGGCTGTCCTTGTACAGACACCCCATCAGATTGGTGTACACCCGCCAGTCCGGCTCGTCCTCCGTCTCCTGGATTTCCTGGGCGATGATCCCCCGCTCCTTCTCCACGCTCTCCTGAGTGAAATAGGGTGTGGAGACGAAGCGGAGCAGGGTGCGGAGGTTCTCATAAAAGTTCACCGTGGAGGTGAAGTAGTAGGCGGTCATGGCGTTGCTGGTAAAGGCGTTGTCTGACGCGCCGTTCCGGGCGAACTCCTGCATCACGCTGCCCGTCTCCATGTCGAACATCTTGTGTTCCAGGTAGTGGGCGATACCGGCGGGGGTGTCCTGCCAGCGTCCGTCCAGCCGGAAGCGAAGGTCCATGCCGCCATACCGCGTGGCGAAAAAGGCATAGCTTTTGGCATGGTAAGGCTTGCTGACCGTCACCACCTCCAGACCGTTGGACAGCCTCTTCCGGAACAGCTTTTCCCCCAGCCGGGGGTATTCCATCTCCTTCACGCCCGTTCCTCCCTTCCCTTCAGGAAATATATGGTATCCGCCTTCACCGCCTCTGCGGCCTCCCGGACCCGCAGGGGGGTGACGGCGTCAATGGCAGCGATGAGGCCCGGGACGGTTTCTTCGCCGTTGGACACAGCCTGTCCCACGGTGAAATCCTCCATGGCGCTGATGGAGTCCTCCACGGAGCGCAGGCTGCTGAGCAGGGACTGCCTCGCCCCCTCCAGCTCCCAATCCTCCCACTCGCCCCTTTGCAGCGTTTCCAGCTGTCCTGTGATTTCCTCCACCGCCCGGGCGTAGTTCTCCGGCTCGATGCCGGAAGATATGGTGATCAGTCCCTTCAGCCGGTGATAGGTGCTGCCGGCGTAGTAGCACAGAGACAGCTTTTCCCGCACGTTGACGAAGAGCTTGGAGGTAGTGGCTCCGCCCAACATGGCGTTCATCAGCATGGTGGCGGCCCGGTCCCCGCTGGAAGTGCGGCAGCCGATGCACAGCTTGCCCTGGCTCACGTCCATCTCCTCCGTCACCACCCGGGGCTGCTCTCTGGCGGGGCGGCGGACGGTGGGCGCCGGCTCGATGCCGC
>CAJTUD010000112.1:0-4185 GCA_910579725.1 uncultured Oscillospiraceae bacterium
GCTGACACGTTCAGCGACTTCGTTGTACAGTTCGCTGATTGTGGTCGGCCTGATGCCCGTAATCCTGGCAAGGTCCGCTTGCTTCATCCTGCGTTCTCCGAGGATGCGCGATAGATGGTTTTTAATCATCACAAATGCCCCTTTAGGGACATTCTACCAGCAAGGTGTATATCTGTGATTATTTTGTGAGAACGCAACGAAAACGGTTAGAAATTGCGGATGATAACCTCGGCAAAAAGCTGGTTGTTGTCTCCGTTGCCTGCCAGCGTGGTTTTTCTGCTCACACCATCAATGCGATACTCGGAATACAATTCCCGGATCATCGGGCAGTCGTTATAGGACAAAATGAAACGGCCCTTGATGCCCTCCAGAACGGTCTTTAAACGCTGGTGGTCCTCCATCTTAAAGGGGCTGTCGTAATACCCCTCCGTGCCAACATAGGGCGGGTCGAGGTAGAACAGCGCGTTTTTGCGGTCATACACACGGATCAGGTCAGCAAAGTCCTTGTGTTCGATGTTGACTCCCCGCAGGCGCTCCTTAATCTTTTCCAGATACGCTGATGCGGTGTCAATCGTTTTTGAACTGGTGGCGTAGGTGCGCTGGTCACAACCGAAGCTGATTTTAACCGTATAGAAGAACCGCGCCGCCCTCTGAATGTCGGTCAGGCCGCGAGTATCCAGCTGTGCCAGGCAGTCAAAGAACTGCTCCCTGGAAGTCAGCAGCCAGTCCAGTTCCTTCTGTACCTCGCCGCAGTGATATTTCACACAGCGGAACAGGTTTACCAGGCCCCCGTTGATGTCATTATAAACTTCCAACTGGCCGGATTTTTTCTCCTTTGCGAAAAGTACCCATCCAGCCCCGCCAAACACCTCGATATAACGCCCCACTTCATCGGTGGGGAACCGCTCCAGGATGGCTTTCCGCAGCAGCCGTTTGCCGCCAATCCATCCAATACAGCTTTCCATGTGATCTATCCCTCCTGATAATGATTAAAGGGGCATTATCCTCGGATAAATCACAGGAGGGGTGCGGCTTGTCCGCACCCCTATGTTGTTAAATTGGGGGGCTGTTTTCGCCCTCCTCGGCCACTTGGGTGAAGTCCTTTGCCTTTGCGCTCTCAAAGGTGATTCCGCCCCGCCTGTGGTCAGACTTGGCCATGCTGAGATAGTTGGAGCAGACCACACCGTGAGCGGTCCAGGGCAGCCCCACCATGGCACTCAACCAGGGCAGCGCCCCGGTGTAACCTGTGCGGATGCAGTAGGCGGCCAGCAGCAGCCCACCCACCGTCACCACCCAAAGCAGCGCCCGGATATCGGTGATCATCTGCTTGGAGTAGTCGGTCCGCTTGGTTTTCTTGCGGCTCCGGGACCTCTTACCGCCTATGGTGACGGTCATACCAGGTTGAACTTCTGAGCGAAGCGGTAAAGCACCTGGGCGCACTGCTCACGGGTCAGAAGGTCCTCCCACATCATGTTGGGCTGGCCATCCGAGGCCGTGGTGCCGCTCCCGGCGAAAATGCCCTGGTCCACGGCGAACTGCCGGGCCGCCCGGCTCCACTCGCCGCAGTCGTTATCCCGCAGGTTCTGGCGATACTGCTGCATCGCCGTTTCAAACATCTTATTGAACTTATCCTGGTCCATGTCATCGTCCTCCTTGGGCTTCTCGGCCAGCTTCAGCACCTGGCCGGGGTGGATGGTGTAAGGGCTGCTGATACCGTTCAGGGCGGCGATGGTTTTCCAGTCCACCCCCGTCTTGGCACCAATGGCCGACAGGCTGTCCCCGGCCTTCACGGTATAAGTGCTGTACTCCGGCACTGCGGGAGAGGCCCCGCCGCCGTTGTTGTAGGCCCTGGCGTCCACCACCCAATAGTAGGCGGCCTCGTTGCGGAAGGTTGCCGGGTCCCCGTTCAGGCGCTTGTCCCTGGTGCTGGCCGGGTCATTGATGCGGATTTTATTATCCGCCCACCAAACCACCACGAAGTGGCCGCCGCCAGTCCAGGTGCCTTTCTTCATCAGGGCGATCAGGTAGTATCCCTGCTTCAGATACTCCAGGGCCTGGTCGTGGACCTTGGCCTTGGGGTTGTGGTAGCCGTTGGTCCAGGACAGCTGCCAGCACTTGATGCCAAACTCCGCGAACTGCGGGGCGAAGTAGTTGTAATAGGTCCCCGCCTTCAGGGCCTTATACCCATGGGCGACAGACCAGGCGCAGGCGTCCTCCGGGGTGTAGGTCTTGCCGGTCAGCGTTTCGATCAGCATGGCGGCGGCGGTGGGACCGCACCCGGAGTCCCCGATGGTGCTGCTCTCCCCCGGCACTCGGTAGGGCTTCTTGGCCCACCGGGAGTCGGTCTGGAGATAGGAAACAGGCCGTTTATTCATGCATCTGCCCCGGCAGTCGGGCAAGCACCTCCTGCGTCACCGCCTCTGCCAGGGCGTCCACATTCGCGGAAACGATCTCCTTGGCCTGCACCTGGGCTTTCTTGGTTTCCGTGTTGATCTCCCACACCGCGCCCTCGATCATGTTAATAACGGCCTCGGTGATCTCAATGCCCAGGGCAGACAGCTGTTCCCTGACAAACTGCTGGCGCTTGGCCCCGGAGGGGTCCGTGTCGTGGAACAGCTGCTCCGCTGCCCTGGCGAAAGCGGTGACCAGCTGGTTGATCCGCTCTTGGGCGGTCTTGTCAGTGTTGGCCACAAACCAGGCCCTGGCCTTCGGCACCAGGTAGGCAACCAGGCCCACCACAAAGGCGGCCAGCAGCTTACCGATGATCTCATAGATTTCCATGTGCATCTTCCTTTCGTTGTTCTCGGCGCTCCCTGGGCTGCGCTGAAGCCGCGCCGTCCCCGCTCCAGCACCCGTCAACCATCAGTGGGACATAGGCCACCGCCTCCTTTCAAACGGCTTTTAAAGGCAATATAAAAAGGCCGCTCTGTGAGCAGCCTTTCTATCTGAACTTACCGCGCCCCGATCAGCCGGGCGATGTGGTGGAGGTCCACCACCGGCGCATTGAAAAAATCATAGTTCCACAGCCAGAAGTCCTCATGCTCCGGCCTTCTGTATTTCTGGCACAGGGAATCGCCCCACACCTTATCCCAGCGGGCCTGGTAGCCATCATCCCGCCGCTCCAGGCAGGAGATAATCTCGGCCACCAGCGTCCCGCGCTCCCGGCCACAGCCGTCATCGTTCTGGCTGAAATGGTCGTAGGCGTTCTGGCTGGTGACCGCGCACACGGGCCGCCCTTTAAAAAGGATGAAACCCTCTCTGGCTTCCAGCGCCGTCCCGTAGGGGATATTTACCGGGATGCCGCCGATGCCTGAAAACCTGGCCCGCCTCCTGGCGATATAGCTGTTATGCTCCATGGTCTATGCCACTTCCCATTGCCACAGGCCCGCCGTGTCAGGTGGCCAGACGCAGGCAGGCATATCCGTCTTGCAGAGGTATAACGCCCCAGCCAGGCTATAATATTTGCCCTGCCTGCAGTCCATACCGAACACATAAGGGATGGGATCGTCCTGGGTGCCTTCGTGGGTTGCGTCGATAGGACGGTACACGGCCAGCATACCCTCCCCGTGAGGCGGCTGGTGTTCCTGCGGAGTAACGCCCCCCGGCTGGACCACACGATAAAGAGTGCTGCCATCGTTTATGATAGTGCCTTGTGCCAGCAGGCTCCCCTCAGCCAATGCCTCAACCCAGGTACGGAAAAGGCTGGGCATTTCCAAAGCAGCGGCGTCCGGAATGTCTGCGGCGGTCTGAACATAAAGCCTGGCCGCCACGGAAATCTGCCCGGTGAGCCGAGCGGATGTGGTCACGGCTTCTTGGGCCTCAGCAATCTCCCGCCCGGCGTCGATCTCCTCCAGAGCCACAGTCTCTGCGTTCTCTAACGGCTCCCGGCCCAGCAGATGATAAACTGAACCGGCAAAGGCAATGCCCGAAGCCTCCGGCTCCGGGCAAAGGACAAAGCTGCCATTGCTGTGCTGTTTGATGTAGGTCGGGGCCTCGATCATGCCGACGCTGGCCCCGTTTTTTGTGATCCTGAACATTGTCCACCTCCGAAAAAGATAGCATGATACAGCCGCTGCAGACGAAGCAGCCGCCCATGGTCGTTGAAGTTCTTATAGTACGCGCTCTGGCAGTTCATGTATTGCTCCACGTCCTTCAGAGGGCGCTTGCCATCCTTGAACTCCCGGT
>CAJTUD010000112.1:4212-4461 GCA_910579725.1 uncultured Oscillospiraceae bacterium
GTTTGATCCCGTCCCGGCTTCCGTTGACCTTGATCTTCCCGGTTTCCGTCAGGGTGAACCGGGCCTTGCACCAGCGGAAAGGCTTTGTCAAAGGGATGATTTTGCACTTGCGCTTGTTCACCCGGATGCCCATGGCCTCGAACCGGCGCACCATCTCCCGGATCACCGCCTTCAGCTGCTCCACATCGGGCATGATGATGTAATAGTCATCCATGTAATGCCCGGCACAATGGATGCCCTTCTGGCACT
>CAJTUD010000113.1 GCA_910579725.1 uncultured Oscillospiraceae bacterium
CGGCGGATCAGCTCCGCCACCGGGACCCAGCTCCGCCGCTCCTCTTCCACGCACTCCGCCTCCGCCTCGTACACCAGCAGGGCGGTGGCCGCGTCCGAGTAGTAGATGGCCCGGCACACCGGGGAGTTGGGGATCTGGTGGCAGATGGCTCCCCCGGTCTTGAAGCACAGCTCCAGCCCGCCCCGCCAGAACCGGCTCTGGTTGAAGTAGACGCACCGCCGGTCCTGCATGATGTTGCCGCCCAGGGTGGCGATGTTCCGGATCTGGGGGGAGGCGGTCACCCCCGCCGCCTGGGCGACGGCGGGCAGGCGCTTTCTCACCAGCGGGTGGACCGACAGGTCGTACAGCGTCTCTCCCGCGCCCAGGTACACGTATCCGTCCTCCTCCCGGATCCCCCTCAGCTCCTCCACCTGGTGGAGGAAAATGAGGGTCCGGTCGTCCCGCGCGTGGTTTTTCAGCAGCGGCATCAGGTCCGTCCCGCCCCCCACATAGGTGCCGGGGCCGGCCTCCAGCGCCTCTTTTACCGTTTTGACCATCATCCGTCTTCCTCCTTCCGCCGGCTGGGCAGTATGACAAACCGGTCGCACAGCGGCAGGCTGTTGATCTCCCGCCCGCTGGCACGCCGCGCCGCGTTCACAATGGCCGGCGCCACCGGCACCGTGGCCAGCTCCCCCACGCTCTTCGCCCCCAGCGGGCCGTAGGGGTCGTAGCTGTCCACCATATCCACATGGGTCTGGGGCATGTCGGCCATCTGAGGGATCCGGTAGTGCAGCAGGTCGGAGCTCAGCGTCCGCCGGCTCCGGGGGTTGATCTCCAGCCGCTCGTACAGCGCGTAGCCCACACCCTGGGCGATCCCGCCCTCCAGCTGCCCCTCCACCGTCAGGCGGTTGATGGGCGTGCCCACGTCCACCACCTCGATGATGTCCAGCAGCCGGATGGCGTTGAGCTTCTTGTGGTACTCCGCCTTCACAAAGCACACCGAGAAGGGGTTGGGACAGGCCTCCGCCTTATAGGTCCCGCTGCCGATCATCACGCCGCCCCGGATGTCAAACATCACCTCCCGGGCCGCCTCCCGGAAGCTGAGGGGCTCGCCGTCCACCAGGTAGCCCCGCCCCCGCTCCTCCACCTGGCTGTCCGGGCGGATGGCCCGCAGCTGGGCCAGCACCTTTTTCCTCAAATCCGCGCAGGCCCGGGTCACCGCGTTGCCGCAGATGAAGGTCTGGCTGCTGCCGAAGGTGCCGGTGTCGTAGGGGGTCACCCTGGTGTCCGCCGCCGTGATCCTCACGTCGGACAGGGGGACGCCCAGGCACTCCGCCGCGATCTGGCTCTCCATCGTCTCGCTGCCCTGGCCGATGTCCGACGACCCCACCAGCAGCTGCACCGTGGCGTCGTCGTTGAGGATCACCACCGCCGAGCTCAGGCCCTCCTTGGAGGAGGGGCCGGAGCCGTGGCAGCTGAAGGCGATTCCCCAGGCCTGCCGGACCTCTTCGTTGTCCACCAGGGGGCTCTTCCCGTCGATCTCCGCCTGGATCTCCCGGCAGCGCCGGGCGCAGCCGGCGATGTTGTTGCTGCTCACCGGGATGCTGGCGCAGGGGAAACACTCCCCCACCTGTACCTGGTTCAGCAGCCGCAGCTCCACCGGGTCCATCTCCAGCTTCTGGGCCAGCCGGTCCATCAGAATCTCCCGCCCGAAGGTCAGCTGGGTGTTGCCGTATCCCCGGAACGCTCCGCCGGTGATGTGGTCGGTATAGACGCTCAGACCCTCGAAGAAGTAGTTGGGCACCCGGTACTGCAGCTTCCGGGCCGCCGCCGCCACCACCGTGGGGGTGTGGGTGGTGTAGGGCCCGCCGTTGAGGCGGTAGGTGGTGTCAAACAGCCGCAGCCTCCCGTCCCGGCTGGCCCCGATCCGCAGGTCCACCTCCGAGCCGTGGCGCGCCACCGAGTACAGGTCCTCCTCCCGGGTGTAGGACAGGTTCACCGGGCGCCTCAGCTTTTTGGACATCAGCGCCGCCACATGCTGGGCGTGGAGCTGCTGCCGCGCGCCGAAGCCACCGCCCACCATGGGTTTGGAGAAGCGCGCGTCCGACTCCTTGATCCCCAAAATTTCCGCCGTCAGCCGCCGCTCCTGAAACACCGTCTGGGACGTGCTGTACACCGTCAGGTGGACCCCGTCGCTGAAGTCGCACAGGCAGCTGGTCAGCTCTATCGTGGCGTGCTGCATCGGGGGAGTGGAGAAGTGGTCCTCCACAATGATCTCCGACGCGGCCTCCCCCGCCGCCCGGTCCCCCTGGCTCACCTCCCGCCGCTGGATGATGTTGTCCGGCGCGATGTGGGGCTGCAGCGGCTCCGCGCCCTCTCGCAGGGCGCCGCTCACATCCAGATAGGGCGTCAGCACCTCATACTCCACCCGCACCGCGTCCGCCGCCGCGCGGGCCGCCTCCTCCGTCTCCGCCGCCACGCAGGCGATCCGGTCCCCCAGCACCTTCGGCTCCCGGGTCAGCACCAGCTCGTCCTTCATCAGCAGGGGGGAGGGCGGGTTGCCCGAGCAGTTGAAATACTCCTGGGGGACCTCCTCCGGCAGCAGGCAGCCCAGGTAGCCGGGAATCTGTTCCGCACCGCTGACGTCGATGGCCCTCACCCTGGCCCGGGAGTAGGGGCTGCGCACCAGGGCCGCGTAGGCCATGTCCGGCAGGCGCAGGTCGTCGGTATACTTCGCCCGCCCCGTGGCCTTCTCCAGCGACTCCAGCCGGGGGAGCGGCTGATTCACGCTCTGAAAGCTCCGTTCCCCGCTCACGCCTCTCCGCCCCCCTTCTCCACGAGGCCGGAGATGGCCTCCGCGGCCAGCTCCACCGCGCGCTCAATCTTCTCATAGCCCGTACACCGGCACAGGTTCCCCGACAGCGCCCGCCGGATCGCCTCCCGGCTGGGATGGGGCTCCCGGTCCAGCAGCGCCTTGGCCGCCAGTATCATCCCCGGCGTGCAGAACCCGCACTGGATGGCCCCCGCGTCGATAAACGCCCGCTGGAGCGGATGGGGCTTGTCCGGCGTCCCCAGCCCCTCGATGGTCTCCACCGTCCCGCCGTCCGCCTGTACCGCGAACACACAGCAGGAGTTCACCGCCCGGCCGTTCAGAATCACCGTACACGCCCCGCACTCACCAAGGTCGCAGCCCTTTTTCGCGCCTGTCAGCCCCGCGCGCTCCCGCAGCACACGCAGCAGCGTCTCCCGCTCCTCCACGCGAAACCGCCGCTCCCGGCCGTTCAGCCGCAGGCTGATCTCACAGCTCTTTTCCGACATGATCGTTCAACTCCTAAATACGCCGGGGGACAGCCGGCCCTTTCCCACGCCAGTCCGGCTGTCCCTCTTGTCCGCTTTTCTTACAGCTCGCCTACCGCGGCCTCCACCGCCTTGAGCAGTTCATCCGACTCTACCAGCCCGATGGTCGCCTTGGACTGGTCGCCCATGTAGATGTCCTCCCGCTGGAACGCGACGCGGTCGGTCACTAGCTTATAGGCCACCTGGGTGCCCTTGCCCAGCTTGAACTGCCCCAGCTTCTCCGAGGAGATGAAGATCCCCCGGGACGCCAGCAGCAGCTCGATGCCCAGAATCTTCTCCAGATTCCTGATGGCCAGCTGGGCCTTCCGCGCCGCCCAGGGCGCCATGGACACGTGGTCCTCCTGGTTGGCCTTCGTCGGGATGTTGTCACACACCGAGGGGAAGCACAGCGTCTTGTTCTCCGAGGCCAGGGCGGAGGTGGAGCAGCAGATGATGTTGTAGCCGTAGTTCAGCCCGATGGGCTCCCCGGCCAGGGCCAGGGGCAGGCCGTAGCTCAGCGTGGGGTCGCACAGCGAGAAGCACCGCCGGTCGGCGATGTTCCCGATCTCCGCCAGGGACATGGTCAGCAGGTCCATGGCGAAGCCGGTGGGCTCGCCGTGGAAGTTGCCCCCGGACAGGAACTCGTAGTGCCCGTCCCCCTTGGGGAAGATGAGGGGGTTGTCGGTGGCGGCGTTGATCTCCACCGTGACCAGGTGCTTGATGTAGCTCAGGTTCTCCCGGCACACGCCCTGGACCTGGGGCATGCACCGCAGGGAGTAGACGTCCTGCACCCGCTCCTGGTAGTGGGGGTGCATCACGTCGTAGTCCAGACGCACCTTGCGGGAATCCTCCGTCACACGCTGGCTGCCCTCCACCAGCCGCAGCACGTTGGCCGCCGCCTTGATCTGCCCCTCGTAGGGCCGGGCGCTCTGAATCCGGGGGTCGAAGGCCCGGGTCTCCCCCCGTACCGCCTCCAGCGACAGCGCCGTGGTGATCTCAGACACCTTGTACAGCCGCTCCGCGTC
>CAJTUD010000114.1 GCA_910579725.1 uncultured Oscillospiraceae bacterium
GCGCAGCGCCGCCGGCGCTGCGGGCCAGTCCCCGGAAGGGACAATTTCTTATCTCAATTTTCAATCAGCCGCCCTCCCGCTCAGTCGTCGTATATGCCGCCGCCGATGAACTCCCGGATCAGAGAGTCAGAGGCCACATACTTCTCATCCAGAATCTCAAAGAGAGGATAGGCCTCCGCCAGCTGCCGGACCTCCTCGAAACGCTCCATATCCGGCGATACCCGCAGATGGTCAAACAGCGGCTGGGCAAAAGCGCGGATGACGCTGATCTCATAGGGCAGCGTGCTGTCAAACATGATGCTGGCGTTGTCCTTGAAGGGAGAAATATACAGCTTCTCTCCCCGGCGGACGTTGGCCCACATTTTCACCGTCACGTCCGCCTTCCAGGCGCGGAACTTGGAATCCCGCACCGTACGGCGCTCCAGACGCAGCCAGGTGCGCTTGAACACAATATCCCCCTCGTCCCCCAGAATATCGGAGCGGGCGGAGATGTATACCTTGGCGGCGGCGGGATTGCGGCCGGTGATGATATCGTTAAGGGCATGGATGCCCTCGAAAATGGCAATCTCGTCCTTCCCCAGCTGGAGGGGCTGGCTCTTGATGTCCGAGCGCATCTGCCGGGCGAACTCGAACTTGGGAATCAGAATCTTCTCCCCCCGGTCCAGCGCAGCAAAGTGCTGGTTGAGCAGGTCCATGTCCATGCAGAAGGGGGACTCGTAGTCAATCTGCCCCTCCCGGTTCCGGGGAGAGGTCTCCGGGTCCACGGTCTTGAAGTAGTTGTCCATGGATACGGCGTGGGAGTTGATGCCCATCTGCTCCAGCTTGGCCTCGATCTTCTTGGCGGTGGTGGTCTTGCCGGAACCGGACGGTCCGGAGAGCAGGACAATCCGGGATTTGGACAGATTGTCCGCAATCTTCCGGGCGGCGGTCTCGATCTTTTTGTTGTAGCCCTCGTCGCTTTCCTGAACAAAGCCCTGAGGGTCGCTCCGAACGGCGTCGTTGATCTTACTGAGTGAGTATGCCATTTTCGCTGCTCCTTTCTTTTTTGCCCATTTTTTGTAGATAAAACTCCCGGAACGCCTCCTGGTTGGCGGCAATCTTCCCGGGGCGCTGGATATACTCCTGTGGATATTTCAGATTGAACACCCGCTCAATCCGGCTGCGGGCCGGGTCCACCATCTTGGTGGAGCCTCCCGCCCCCAGACTGAGGATGGTGTGCAGCTCCTCCATAATGTAGATATTGTACCACCCGGTTCCCCCGGGCCGGCACCAGCCCACGTTCTCAAAGCTGCCGGACATGTACTTCTGCCGGTAGAGATAGTAGGGGGAGAAGCCGGCGGCGCCCAGGGCGGAGGCGGCGTAGTCCAGCATGGCGGCCACCTCCTCCACCGTGGGAATCCGGGTGCCCTCCAGGGTGATGCGGCTGCCCTTTTTCAGAGACAGGGTGTGGATGGTGATGTTGTCCGTACCGAAGGAAATCACCTCGTCCAGCGTCCGGCGGAAGCTCGAGCGCGTATCCTCCGGCAGTCCCGCGATCAGGTCCATGTTCACATGGGGAAAGCCTGCGGCGCTTACCAGCTCCATGGCCGCGCGGATGCCGTCCCCGCTGTGCCGCCGCCCGATGGCGGCCAGGACGCGGTCGTCCATGGACTGGGGGTTGACGCTGATCCGGTCCACACGGTTTTTCCGCAGGACCGCCAGCTTCTCCGCCGTGATGGTGTCCGGACGCCCGGCCTCCACGGTCAGCTCTACGGCACTGGCCAGATCAAACTTTTCGTGCAGCCTTCCCAGCAGCCGGTCCATCTGCTCCGCCGTCAGGGTGGTGGGCGTGCCGCCGCCCATGTAGAAGGACCGGACCCGCAGTCCCAGCTCCCCCACCATCTCCGCGGCGCTGTCTATTTCCGCCAGCAGCGCCTGGAGGTAGGGCTCCACCAGATGGAAGCTCTTCTCCACGCTGTTGCTGACAAAGCTGCAATAGGCGCACCGGGTAGGGCAGAAGGGGATGCCAACGTACAGGGAGATTTCATTTTCCTTCAGGCCCCGCTGTGCCTCCAGTCCCGCCTTGGCGCAGGGAAGGCACAGCGCCCGCCGGGAATCGGAGACGAAGTACACGTCCCGCAGAATCCGGTCCGTCTCCTCCTCGCTCTTCCCCTCCTCCAGCAGTCCCGCCGCCAGCTTGGCGGGCCGGATGCCGGTGAGGGCTCCCCAGGCGGGGGTCTCGCCGGTGAGGCTTCGGGCGGCCTCGAAGAAGCTGAGCTTCACCGCCCTCTGCTTCAGCCGCTCCCGGTCATAGCCGTCCTTCGCGCCGGAGAGGTCCGTCTGCGCCCTGCCGCAGGCAGTTCTGCCGTCCACCGACAGCTCCGTGACCGCGCAGGCCGCCTCGCCTTCCATGGCCAGCCGGACCGACGCCGTGTTGGGGTCCTCCCCCTCGTAGACGGGCCGCTCGTTGGGAAAAAAGGCCAGCAGGCTCTGCTCCACGGCATAACGGCAGTCGTGGCCTGCAAAGATCAATTTCATAGGCCCATCGCCTGCCGCATATAGGGGTTGGCCTGCCGCTCCCGTTCCAGGGTGGTGAGAGCCCCGTGACCGGGACACACCTTGTAGTCCCCCTCCAGCGCCGCCAGGCGCTTCAGGGATTGCAGCATCCGCTCCCCATCGCCCCCGGTCAGGTCGTACCGCCCGCAGTTCCCCGCGAACAGGGTGTCTCCGGAGAGCATTACGTCCTCCGCCAGAAGCACCACGCTGCCCGCCGAGTGTCCCGGGGTATGGAGAATCTTCAGCGTCAGCCCGCCCAGCGGGAGGGCGTCCCCCTCGCCGTAGGTCCGCTGGTTCTTTCCTGCGTGCGGGAAAAAGTAGTGGGGATTTGGCTCGTCCGCCGGGCACAGCTCCTTCTCATGGGCGTACACCGGCAGCTCCGGCCACTTCTCCAGCAGGGCGGGAATGGCCCCCACGTGGTCCCAGTGGCCGTGGGTCAGGAGGATCATTTCCGGCTCCAGACCGCTCTTTTCTATCATGGCAAGCACCCGCTCCGGGGACCCGCCGGGGTCCACGACGGCGCAGACCTTCGCCTGCCCGTCTCCGATCAGATAGCAGTTGGTGTCGATCTGTCCAACGGGGATGGTATCAAAAATCATGGCAATACGCGCTCCTTTCCTGTGAAAGCGTTATTCCTTTTCATTTTCCTCCGCGCGGGCTGCGCAGATACCGGCACAGGAAAATGATAAAACCGGCAATAAAGACCGCCGCGGCCAAAAACGGCAAAATCCCATCTGACGGGATTCTGATTTCCGGGCGGCTACCGCTCCGTGTCAAACAAAATCGTCACCGGACCGTCGTTCTGGGAGAACACCTGCATATCCGCTCCGAACTCCCCGTGTTGAACATCAAAGCCCCGCTCCCGGCAGCGGGCCATGAACTTCTCATACAGCGGAATGGCCAAATCCGGCTTGGCCGCACCGGAGAAGCCGGGACGGCGGCTGGAGGTGTCGGCGTAAAGGGTGAACTGGCTCACCACCAGGATGCTCCCGCCCACCCGCTCCAGATTCAGATTCATTTTCTCGTTCTCGTCCTCGAAGATCCGCAGGTTGCAGATCTTGTCCGCCAGCTTCACGGAGGCGTCTTCCGTATCGTTGGGCCCTACGCCCAGCAGGACCAGATAGCCCTGCCCGATCCTGCCGTTGACCTTCCCACCGATTTCCACTGACGCGGATTTGACCCGGGTCACAACTGCCCGCATTGTTTCGTCCTCCTTCTAAAAAGCCCTTTGCGGGCCGCACCCGGCCCGGCGCTTCCCGTTTGACGTTATCCCGCCGGCCGGTTCACCTTCATGACGTTGGAAATCTGATGGATTTTCCGCATGACCTGCTCCAGCTGCCTGGAATCGGCAACGGAGATGGTCAGATGGAAAATGGCGAAGCCGTCGGAGGTGGTGTGGACGTTGAGACTGTTGACGTTCACCTTGCAGGTGCTCATGGCGGTGGAGATATCCACCAGCAGACCGGTCCGGTCCTTGCACACCACCTCCAGTGCGGTGGTGTAGGAATCCCGGATGTCGTCGCTCCAGCTGACCTTGATCCAGCGGCCCTGGTTGGCCTCCACATGGTGGCCGGGCTGGGCGTTGGGGCAGTCCTTCCGGTGGACGGACACGCCGTAGCCCCGGGTGATAAAGCCGATGATCTCGTCCCCGGGAACGGGGGCGCAGCATTTGGAGAATTTCACCAGGCAGTTGGACAGTCCCTCCACCACGATGCCCTTCTCGCTCTTGACCTTCTTGGGGAGGTTGGACCTGGATTCCTGGGCCGCCTTGGCCTC
>CAJTUD010000115.1 GCA_910579725.1 uncultured Oscillospiraceae bacterium
CGCTGTCCGTTCGGGTTTCCGTGCGGTAGCGGACTTCAACCGTCGTGGTGGTGGTAAGGGTGTACTGCTTGTTGAATACCCGCTGTAACTCCGCCTGAACCTCGGCCATCGTGTAACGCGGGAGGATGGAGGTCAGGAAAGCGGCCAATTCATGGGGGTTGTGGATGATCTCGTCCAGATCGTAGCGGTATTCGTCATAGCCGGGGTAGGTGCTGGGGATGCTGTCGATCTGCCGCTGTAAGTCGTTCTCCATGCCCACATAGGCATTTTCCACGGCGATCAGGTCGGCGTCGTCGGAGAGGTAGGAGGTAGCCGTGAAGCCGGAACCAAACCCGCCGATGATGGAGGAACAGGACTGTAAGCCGCCCATCAGGAACGACACCATGATAAGCAGCGCCAGGGCGACAAGACAGCCTTTCCAGTGCCGGACGGCAAAAGAGGCCAGCCGTTCACTTTCCTTGGCCGCTTCCTTGGCGGCTTTACTGCCGGATTTGGCCGCTTTCGCCGTCTCCTGCGCGGCCCCTGCCCCATGTGATGCCGTCTGGCCCGCCGCCCTCGCCGCCTTGACATACTGCTGCTTGATCTGCCGCTTCTGCCAGAACCGGGAAATGGGGTTGCTGGCCGCTTGTGCAAGCTGGGGGTTGTCATGGAGGGCCTTTTGATAGAAATATTCAATGTTGGCCTTTTCCGCCAGGCGTTCGGCTTTGGACAGCTCCCGATAGGGTTTCATGCGGTGACGGCGGATCGCGCCCCGGACGGCCCGGCCCGCCTGCCGCTCGGCCAATTCCTCCCCCTTGTGTCCACCCTCCACGCCCACATTCTCATGCTCCACCTCATGGATTTTGCCGTGGGCGAAAAGCAAAACTTCCTGAACGGGGCGGCTGGCCGGGTTGGGCTTCATGGCGGGAGGCGGCTTGTCCCTCGTTTCCCGGCGCACATGGGTTTTCGCCCTGCCGCTGGCCTCGTCAAAAACCTTTTCCTTGATTTTCACGGTTTCTTTCGGGATAGTGGCCCTCGCCGCGTCCAGACGGTCAGCCCGCTGGTCGGACTTGCGGATGTACTTCTTCAGCTCCGGCGTGGAGCGTTCTTCCTCGGAGAATTGCAGGCGGGCGGACGGGCGGGGGCCAGCATCAGCCGTACCCTCTACCTGCCCAGCCTGTTTCGCCGCCTTTTTCACACTGCGGCGCTCCCGCACCCGGTCAGCCCGTTCCAGCACCTTTTCGGCCCTGCCGGTGGCCCCAGCGGGGGTGAAGTCCTGTTCCGCCTCCCGGTCGGAGATATTGATTTCCTCGCCGGTGGTCTGATTTTCCAGCACCACGCCGTCGCGGGTCATGCGCTGTGTCACCTTGTCACGGGGTTTCAGGTGCTTCCTGCTCAAAAGCTGTCACCTCCTTTCCGGCTGTGTAAGGGACGCCAATATAATCCAGCACCTTGCCACAGCCTAATTTGTGGATGCAGTAGTCGTATTGCTTGGGGTGGGTCAGGGCCATGCGCTGGAAGCGGTTGGGGCTTTTCTCCAAATGTGCCCCAAACATACAGAACATACAGCCAGTGCGCTGCGCCCCAGTAGTAGCAAACCTGCCGCCGCTCTCCACGATGTCACCATAGATGGAGGCGTAAGGGATGCCGGTCAGCCTCAAATATTCCAACACGTCCTGTTCCGTCCAGAATGACATAGGCTGGGAAGTCGGCTCCCGCTTGTGAAAAGCATTACAGCCATTTTTCAGATAAGCGTTTTGACGCCGGACACTCTCACAGGCCATTGTCCCAACGATCTGCATAACTCCGCTTTCCTTGGTAAAACGATGGATAGGCGCTTTTTTCATTACGTTGCAGCATAGCGCGGAAATAGGAAATGGCGCGTCCATCAGGAAGCGCCACTTCAAAAACCGCTTATTAAATTCTGTTGAATTTCCTTTGCCGTCCAGACCGCACAAATTCAGCTTGGCCCATGTGCTGCCCCTGCGGGCGTAGTAGATACGGTGTGCCACTTCTTTTGATATGACGGGATAGCCGTAGGTTTCGATCACCCTTGGGAACGGGATTTCAGGCCGAAGCCAGGTCACTTTCGGGATGGATTTTACAAAGTCCCGTATCTCCGGGTATTCAAGCCCGGTATCGACGAACACGGCGGGAATGTCAGGGAACGCCCGCCGTGCCAGGTCTAAAAGTACCGTGCTGTCCTTGCCCCCGGAAAATGATACAGATACTTTGCCGCCGTAGTGGTGATACCACTCTAAAATTTTTGCCTGTGTCACTTGGATTTTCCGCGTCAGAGGCCACGCCTGCATGATGTTCAAATCCTGCCGGGTGTAGACGGCCTCACTCATGCGCCGCCCTCCACCACCTCGGAAAGCCGGGTCGTCATAATTTTATACAGCTCGGTATTGCTGGGGATGGGGTTGGTAAAGGGCAAGATCACGTTCTCGAAGATCAGAAGCCCGGCCCCCGGCTCGGAGTTGTCGATGTACTTCTGGTGGTCGGGGGACAGGTTCAGCCGTTCGGCCAAAATCTTGCGGTCGCCGCTGGCCTGATTGAGCAGGGTAATGAAGTCACTGTTTTCCAGAATATTTTCGATCTCCGGGGAGGAAAGCAGGTCTTTCACATTCTGCGTAGCCCCGGTGGGGATGCCGCCCCATTTCCTGAAACGCTTCCAGATTTCAGCAGAATACGCCGCCGTCTGTTCCTCTTTCAGAAGCAAATGGAACTCGTCGGCAAAATACCAGGTGGCCTTTCCCATACTGCGGTTGGCGGTGACACGGCCCCAAATCTGATCTTGGACAATCAGCATCCCCAATTTCTTCAACTGCTTGCCCAAATCCTTGATGTCAAAGCACACAAGCCGATTTTCAATGTCCACATTCGTCCTGTGATTAAACACATTCAGGCTGCCGGACACATAGAGGTCAAGGGCCTGCGCCACCCGGTCGGCCTCCGGGATGTGCTGGGCAAGCAGGGCGGCGTGGAGGTCGGAGAGGACAGGCATCTTTTCCGGGGAGGGGTCTGCCAGATAGGGCCGGTAGATCACCTGCACGGCCCGGTCGATCACCGTCTTTTCGATAGGCTCCAAACCGTTCTTGCCGCCCATCACCAGCTCGCAGAACGACAGCACGAAGTCGCTTTTCAGGGCCAGCGGGTTTTCGTCCTCGCTGTAATTCAGGTTGATGTCCAGCGGGTTCACATAGTCTTTGCTGGTGGGGGACAGCTTGATAACCTGCCCGTGAAGCCGCTGTACCAACGGGAAATATTCTGCCTCCGGGTCGCAGACAAAAATATCGTCCGGGGTGGTAAGGAACACGCTGACGATCTCGGACTTGCAGGACATGGACTTGCCGCTTCCCGGCGTACCCAGCTTTAGCCCGTTAGGACAACGTGCAAGTTTTCTGTCCAGCATTATCATGTTGTGGGTCTTGGCGTTGACGCCGTAGTACATGGCCCCGCCGCCCTGAAAGAGCTCCTGCGTGACGAACGGGACGAAGATGGCGGCGCTGGACGTGGTAAGGCCCCGCTGGATGTTGATATGGTTCTGCCCCAGGGGGAGGGAGGCCATTAGGCCCTGCTCCTGCTGGTCGTCCAGCCGCACCAGGGCGCAGTTATACTTCTGCGCCACGCCAGCGGCCCGGAATACCTCGTTGCTCAACTTCCGCTGGGTGTCGGCCATGTTCAGGACAAGGAACGTCACCATGAAAAGACGCTCGTTCCGGGTTTGCAGCTTGGAAAGCAACTGCTTGGCGTCCGTGCCGTAGGTGGCAAGATCGGAGGGCAGGATGTCCATATCGTAGCCGGAGCGGACTGCCTTTTTCTGCTCCTGTATCTTCATGGCGTCCAGGTCGGTGATCTTCCGCTTTACCCGTTTGATGGCCTCGGTCTGCTCAATGGCCTGCACATGGAGGTTGACGACGATGCCGTTTTCCGTGTTGAGGAAATCCGCCAGCATTTCGTCGGACAGCTCCGGGGCGAGGATTTGCAGGAAGCTCACAGCGCCGTACTTGCCGCTGATGCCGAATACCCGGCTGTTCCCGAAGCGGAGAGAGGACGGGGCGATAAAATCTTTCGTGGACAGCCCCGCCGTGGGAAGCCATTTCCAATCGAAGCGGAACAATTC
>CAJTUD010000116.1:0-700 GCA_910579725.1 uncultured Oscillospiraceae bacterium
GGGGCCAGGGGGCTTGCGCGTTCCTGCCGTACCGGACGGAGCCATGCCGCCACTGACGGGCGGCTGTGCGGGGCCAGGGGGCTTGCGCGTTCCTGCCGTACCGGACGGAGCCACGCTGCCGCCAACGGGCGGCTGTGCGAAACTGGAAACTCTGCGTGTTCCTGCCGTACCAGACAAATGGCGTTCGCCCCGACCAGTAGCGGTAACTCCGGGCGGCGGGGAAATCTTGGGCGTCCCGTCCTGGCGAATGGGCTTTGCCGCCCACGCCTGCTGTGTGCTGGTTTGGGTACTGGAATGCGCGGACGAAGCCGAGCCGGTAACTGTCTCTGACGCCGTATGTACGACAGACGATTTCCGGGATTCTCCCGTTCCCGGCTTGCCGCTTCCACCAGCCTGCGGCTGCGCACCAAGCCGTACACGAGGAATTGGCGGGCGCTGCGGCGCTTCCTGCTGTTCGTAAACGCCGCCGCCTGACGCTTCCGCGGCGGGGGCGCTTGTACCGCCTGTCCCACCGGATGGGTTTTGGCCGCTTTGCGTTCCCATTCCTGAGCCGGGGCGCACAGAAGATCTCCGCGCGCCTTTTTGTGCTGCCGGGCGCGCCTGTGCCCCGCTGCCGGGCGCAGGTTTCTGGGTTGGCTGCTGCCCGGCTGTCGGCTGTTGACCGCCCTGGGTGGGTCTTGCGCCTGTACCGGGATTGGCG
>CAJTUD010000116.1:722-3990 GCA_910579725.1 uncultured Oscillospiraceae bacterium
CCCTGCTGTTCCCGCCCCGCTGGGAGACGTGCTGCCTGCGCCCTGCCGGGTATGGTCTGCCGCGGCTCTGGGTGTTCCGCTCCCGGCAGCACCGCTCTGGCCTCCTCCTGGCGGCGGAGCGCTCTGGCCGCTCCCTGATCCGCCGGAGGGCGGCGGAGAGGGCGGCGGTGTAGAGCGGCCTCCATGGGCGGGGCCGCCGGCGCTCTTCCTGCCCGACGTATTGTTTTTTCCTGCCGAATGACGCATGGTTTTTGTCACCGTAGAGCCTACGCTCCTTATCACAGCATAGGCCACCATACCGGGCAGGCCACGGCCCAGGCCGTCCCCGGTAATCGCCGGGTTCAGGCCCATGCGGGCGATGATGCTGTCCGCTTTTCTCGCTGTGCGGGCAATGCCGACGATCAGGAGCATCCATGGCAGCACCGCGACCCCGGAGGGCATATAGCCCATGGCCGAGATCAGCAGTTTCAGGAATATGACATTGAGCACCATCATCGCGCACATGGAGCCGAACATCCGGCACCAGCCTTTGAAAATATCGGCGGTGTTTTTGCTGCCGCCCATGGCGAAGGCCAGCGGCGAGAGGATCACCAGAAGTGCCGTCACCACATACCGCTCCGCGATCTCAAAAAACAGCTTTACCACCTGCCACATAATGACGATGCCCACAATAATAACTAAAAGCCATGAGGCCCCGATGTCAAAGCAGTTTTCATCCGGAAGCGTGACCGTCACGCTGGACGGGATCTGAAGCAGCGTGATAATGTGATTGGAGATTCCAAGCCCGATTTGGCAGATTTGCTGGCTGGCCAGAAGAAAAAAGCCGAACACAAAGGTGCGGGTAAACAGCAGCTTTGGGTCCTCGCCCTCAAAGCCAAGACCTGTCGCCATGCTCTTTGTGGCTTGGAACACCATATTGCCCAGCAGCAGCGCCCAGCCCGCCGCCAGGATGATGGATAAAATATCGTCTGTCACCGGGGCAACCCGCCGGAAATAGGAAAGATCCATTGTGAACACATTCAGCAGGGAATTTGCGATATACTGGACGATTTCCAGCCCGAGGCCATAAAGCCACTGGGCAAATCCCTTAAAAATACCTTCAAGAATCGCTGCCACCTCCTATGCCGCTTCTTGATGCTTTATCGAAACAGAATTACAGATGCCGCACGGATTTCGACCACCCCCTCTCCATGCAGCGTACCGGCCGCGCCAAACGACTTTCCCGCAGCGTCTTATTATCCGCCGCAGAATACGCTCGTTTGCCATGCGGCGATTATTGAATGGTGTTGAGGCCGTCAAAGAGCGGCCGGACATAGGCAAGGAAGGCCCCGATCCCGTTGATGACCGCCCAAGCGATCCAGATGCGCTTGAGCCAATCCCAACTCTGATCGACCTTGTGCTGATTGTTGGAGATTTTGGCCCCGACCACAGCGACAGCGGACATCAAGCCGGCCAGCACTGTACTCACGCCGGCGATCTTGTTGTAGACGTCCACGATGATCCGGTTTGCCACCGTCCACATATCGTCTACCGCGAAAGCTGGCGTGACCATGCAGGCGCACAGCACGATTACAGTCATGATCTGGACATAGTAGCAGGGGAGCTTGGGACCCAGACGCTCCCAGAAGCAATGCTTTTTCAAAGAGATTCCTCCTCTCAAATCAGAAGCCAACGAGCAGGGCCGCTTTTCCTGCCGCATTGGCTCAGTTGCAAAAAAGCGGCGAAGGTGCTATACTGGCTCTCCGGTGATGAACATGATTTTTGCTTGTGATAACTGCTATTTTCTTTTTAGTAGGACGGTGGAGCCGGAGCAGTGCCCGGACTGTGGGAAATATGCTGTCCGTCCCGCGGATGAAGCGGAGTGTCAGGAGTATGCGGCGCGTCTGTGTGAGCCGCAGGAACAGCCGCCTCAGCGTCATACGCCAGAAAAATGACGCTGATATTCTGCATTAGGCAGAACGGCCCGGCGGTATCAGGACGCCGGCGGGGGGAAATACACCGCGCGGGCGGCGGCTCCGGTAGACACTGTGGCTGGATACTGTAAGGAGCGCGGTCAATCAAAAGCTGCGTCCGGTTCAAAAGCGGAAGCGTCAATTTACTTTCCATAGTCACACCACCTGTTGCCGTATAGGGCGGGGCGGCTCCCTGCGGAGCCGCCCCTTTGAGGATTAGTAGCCTGTCTTGGGCAGATTGGGCTGGTTCAGCCGGATGATAACGGTGATCCATGCGGTGATGCCAGTCTCCCACTGGCTCATATGCTGGCCGCCCGCGTCGGCCCGGTTGACCACCTGGTAGCCGTTCGCCAGGTCTGCCCGGGTCTGGACGGTAACGGTGGGCTTCATCACAGAAGCGAAGCCGGCGGGCACCTTGCCGAACTCCAGCCGCACGTCTGTGACCACTTCACCCTGCATCAGCGGGATGGCGGCCAGATCAAAGGCGTAATTGTTGGTGCTCAGAAGGTTGGACGCCAGTACGCGATAGTCGTTGTAATTGGTCTTATAGGTGATCCGGTAGTTCAGCCGCGTGTTATAGGTGCCTGTCGTGATGGATTTCGCGGTGGCGCAGTCGGTGGGGAAGCGGTCGTGCCAGAAGAAGTTGTCCAGCGCCACATTGGAGGTATTGGACACTGTGAGATCATAGCGCATGGAGTCGCCGGCCAGCAGCTGCTTGTTGCCCGTCTTGGTGATGGTTACTTTCAGATTGGCGGGCTTGTCGTAGTCGCTGACCTTGATGATCTGGCCGGAATACTCCAGGGTTTCGTCAAAGGTCTTTCCGCTGAGCTGATAATAGGCCGGGGCAGTGACCTCGACAATCTTATACCGGCCCAAGGGAAGGGGCTTGGAAGCGGCCACGCCGCGGGCGTCTGTGGTGATATAATCCACAACTTTTCCGCTGCGTACCTGACTGATTTCATAGACCGCGCCTTGGAGCGGTTTTCCTGCCGGGTCCCCGGTTACAGGGTTGGCCTCAGCCGCATACTTGTAAACCTGAATCTGGCCGGTGATAGGCGTATTGGCCCACTCGATTTCCACCGTCTTTCCCGGCTGCACATAGACCGTCTTGTACTGCTTATCCAGCTCGTACCCTTCGGCGGCCTCCAGCTCCCGAATGAACAGCTTGCCCTTACCCTGCACGGTAAGGTCGTCAAGGTAAATGTAGCCCTGATCGTCGGTTGCGTATTCCCCAATGGGGTTCTTGTTGGAATCGTAAATTAGATAGCGATAGGTAATCCGCCGCTTTTACTGCCCTCATAAGAGGACAGCAGTCA
>CAJTUD010000117.1 GCA_910579725.1 uncultured Oscillospiraceae bacterium
CCGATCTGGCTTACGTTCTTGTTTTTCGCTGTTATCTTTTCCGTCATTTTGGTTGGCGGACGGATTGTTAAAGGAAAATGGTAACTTCAAGTTTATCGGTGCTTCCTGTAACGGAGAGCAAGTATCGACCCGTGGCCCAAATTTCGCTCCGCTCATTTGTTCCCCTGGTCTGCTACTTGTTGGGGAGTGCCTTCCCCAAACCCTGCTGACCGGCGCTCCGCGCCGGTGTTGTGGCGCAGCCGCGCCACAAAAATCCGTCAGCCTCGCCCGCTGCGTTCTCGCCTGACCGGACGGAAATCGGAGGCCGTTTCCGCAATCGCCGCAGAGCGGCGCACCCGCCGGAACAGTACACCCGCTTCGCGTCTGTACTGTTCCATCGGGTCAGAAAGGGATACGACAAAAGTAGACACCAAAACGCATTGACAATGCTTTTCGTTCGTCCTATAATAGTCTTGACGATGAGCGATGTAAGAAGTGAATATCGGAAAAAATCTCTGCACCCAAGTGGTCTTGACCACCTGGGTGCATTGTGTTTTTCAAAGCCGATGCTCCCTCCGGCATTGCGTAGACAGTGACCGGGACAGACGCCCTTGACAATTGAATATTGAAAAAGTGTATAATGGGCGAATTATGCCCCGAGGAAAAATTTGAAAATCAGGAGGTAAAAATTATTGTCCAAACGCTACAACACGCCCCAACGCACCCGCATCATCAAGACCCGTGTGACCGAGGAAGAACACGCCGACTTCATGGAGCGCCTGACTGCCTACGGCATGAGCCAGTCCGAGTTTATCCGGCAGGCCATCACCGGCGCGACCGTCAAGCCCATCATCACCGTGTCCCCGGTGAATGACGAGCTGCTTGCCGCTGTGGGCAGGCTGACCGGGGAGTATGGCAAAATTGGCGGCAACCTCAACCAAATCGCCCGCTATCTGAACGAGTACGGAACGCCGTACAACACCCTTGCCGCCGAGGTGCGGGCGGAGCTGTCTGACCTCGCCGCCCTCAAGTTCCGAGTGCTTCGGGAGGTAGGTGAAGCCATTGGCAACACTGAAACATTTAAGCTCTAAAAATGCCGACTACGGCGCGGCGGAGCAGTACCTCACCTTTGAGCATGACGAGTTCACCGGCAAGCCCGTCCTGGACGAGCAGGGGCGGCCTGTCCCCCGCCAGGACTACCGCATTTCTTCTTTGAATTGCGGTGGGGAGGACTTCGCCGTGGCCTGTATGCGGGCCAATCTCCGCTACGGGAAAAACCAGCGGCGGGAGGACGTGAAAAGCCATCACTACATCCTGTCCTTTGACCCCAGGGACGGCCCCGACCACGGCCTGACAATGGACAAGGCCCAGGAGCTGGGAGAGCGGTTTTGCGCCGAACAGTTCCCCGGACACCAAGCCCTTGTCTGCACTCACCCGGACGGCCACAACCACAGCGGCAACATCCACGTCCACATTGTTATCAACTCCCTGCGGGTGGAGGAAGTGGAGCGCAAGCCCTACATGGACAGGGCCAGCGACACCCAGGCCGGGGCCAAGCACCGCTGTACCGCTGCCGCTATGCGCCACTTTCGGGCCGAGGTCATGGAGCTGTGCCAGGGGGCGGGGCTGTACCAGATAGACCTGCTGGGCGGGAGCAAGAGCCGTGTCACCGACCGGGAGTATTGGGCGCAGAAGAAAGGGCAGCTTGCTCTGGACAAAGACAATGCCGCCCAAGGAAAACCGCCCACCAAGTTTGAAACGGACAAGGAAAAGCTGCGCCAAGAGATACGGGCCGTTCTTGCTGTTGCCGTCAGCTTCGAGGACTTTGCCCAGCGATTGTCACAGCGGGGCATCACCGTCAAGGAGAGCCGAGGTCGGTTGTCCTACCTCACCCCAGACCGGGCCAAGCCCATCACCGCCCGGAAGTTGGGGGACGAGTTTGACCGCGCCGCCGTCGGTGCCGCTTTGGAGCGCAACGCCGCCCGTCCCAGCCGGGGAGCCAAGCCCAGCATTCGGGAGCAGCTACGCCAGCCCCAGGGCGTTCAAAAGATGGTGGACATCGAGGCCAAGAAAGCCCAGGGCAAGGGCATCGGCTATCAGCGTTGGGCCTCCACCTTCAATCTGAAACAGGCGGCGCAGGCCCTCAACATCTACACCGAACATGGCTTTTCTTCGCCAGAAGAATTGGACGCCGCAATTTCCGCCGCCTTTGCCGCTGTGCATGACAGCTCCGCCAAGCTGAAGCCTATCGAAACGGCCTTACAAGAAAAAAAGGAATTGCAGAAGCAAATCGGCATCTACCGGGACACCAAGCCTGTCCGGGATGGCCTCGCCGCACAAAAGACACCCAAGGCCCGCGCCGCTTACCGGCAGAAGCATGAGGCTGATCTGCTCTGCTCCGAAGCTGCCGTTCGTTTCTTCAAGGCCAAGGGTATCACCAAGCTGCCCTCCACCAAGGAACTGACGGCGGAGATCGAGGCCCTGCTGTCCGAGAAGAACGCCGGGTACAACGAATACCAGGAGAAAAAGCGGCAGGCCAATGAGCTACTGACCGTCAAGCGGAACATCGACCAGGTGCTTCACGGCGCACCCAGCCAGCGGAGGGACGAGCATGACCGATAACGCCGTCCGGCTGACCTACCAACAGTACCGGGCCGTCCGGCGGCTGGTGCATGAGTGTTGCAACTACGACAACGGCAACTGCCTCCTGCTGGACGATGGCGAGGAATGTGTCTGCCCGCAGAGTATTTCCTACTCGCTGAATTGCCGCTGGTTTCGGACGGCGGTGCTGCCCCTGGATAAGAGCCTGTGCGCCGCCCTGCTCCACCGCCGGGAAAGAAAAAAGTGCGTTCTGTGCGGCGGCTGGTACATCCCAAAATCCAACCGGGCCAAATACTGCCCGGAGTGCGCCAAGGAGGAAGAACGGCGTAAGACCTGTGAGCGGGTGCGCCGCCACCGGGCCGCTATGTAACGGTTTAGGCCCTTGAAAAGCCCACTGTCATGGGGCTTTTGGGCCGTCCTCGATAGGGGGCTATGTATTATCATTCCGAGCCTCAAAAACAGCCCTCTGAATGTCCACAACAAAAATTTGAAAGGAGCCGCCTATGACCGACACCCCCAGCAAGACCAAGACCACCCGCCGCCCGGACTGCGTGACTGAAATCCGCATGGGCAACACCGTCCTCACCGTTTCCGGCTACTTCAAGCAGGACACCACCGACACCGCCGCCGACAAAATGGCGAAGGTCCTGGAGGCCGAGAGCCGCTGCCAGACCAGCCCCGGCCTGTGACCTCCTGCCGGTAGTACCGTGATAAGCCCCAGCTTCAAACTTTTTCTTGTAAGGAAGTAAAAAGCACTATACAACCGCCCCGGCCTGTGCTATACTGTTGCCATCGGAATAGCGGGGCCGGGGCTGTCGGAACGGAGGAACGATGATTAGACAGCAAACCATGCAAGCCCCTATCACCGCCCTGTACTGCCGCCTCAGTCGAGACGATGAATTGCAGGGCGAGAGCAACTCGATTTCCAATCAAAAGCGCATCCTCGAAAGCTACGCCCGAGAGCATAGCCTGATGCCCTATCAGTTTTTCGTGGATGACGGATGGAGCGGAGCCAACTTCCAGCGGCCCGGCTTCACCGAGATGATGGACGCCGTGGAGAGCGGCGCGGTCAAGACGGTCGTGACGAAAGACCTCTCACGCCTGGGACGGAATTATCTGCAAGTGGGCCTATTTACAGAGATCACCTTCCCCAAGAAGGGCGTCCGCTTTATCGCCATCAATGACGGCGTGGACAGCGCCCAGGGCGACAACGACATGAGCGCCCTGCGGAACCTATTTAACGAATGGATG
>CAJTUD010000118.1:0-3474 GCA_910579725.1 uncultured Oscillospiraceae bacterium
GGCGGCGGTGTGCCTGGTGCTGACGGCGGCGCAGCTGCTTGCCACCCGGACCGGGGTTCCGGCGGACCGGACCGGGGAGCCCTACCTGCTTCTGAGCGACCTGGGCTGGGAGGGGGAACCCACCTCCTCCATTCTGGGGGACCCGGAGAAGGCGGTCTTCACCCCCTCCCTTCTGGCGGAGTACTGGGACGTCAGGGAATTTCTCGAGACCTCCGGCGGGCAGGAGCCCTGGCTGTTCCAGGATGTATACCGCCTCCGGGACGGCCGGATGGCCCGCTGGCTGGCGGAGGGCCTGATGAACGCCGCCAGGCTCGGCGGACAGGGGAGCTTCTCCCCTCTGGAGGCGGAGGGGCTGGACGCCGCCTGGACCAACAGCCGTCTGGAGCTGGTGGCGGTAAAGGGCAATCTGGTGATTTCCATCACTTACATGCCCGGCTCTCCCAATGATTTTGACCCGCTGGCGCTCTGTGAAGCGCTGGCGGAGCGCTGGGCCCGGGAGCGCTGACCGGCGGAGAAGAGGGCGGGCGCCGGAGCGGGTGGGCGCTCCCTCCGGTCCTCTTCAGAAAAATCCGTCCCCCCTGGGGGCCCCGGAGGCATCCGCCTGGGATTTCAGCGTCTCGCTGTAGGCCCGCATCCGCAGGATGTCCTGCTGGATTTCCCGGCTCAAATCTCTTTCTTTTCTTCTTCCCGCCGTCCGGCGGCGGGTTCCGGCGGAGCCGGCCGGGAGGGGAGCCGTCCCCTCCCGCACCTGCCCCTGTCCCTGACAGTGACCTTGTCCTTTTTCCATGTCCTTTGTCCTTGCGGTTTCCTGGGTTTCGGAAAAACCGGACGGGTTTTCCTCTTCCCCGGCGGTTTTCCGGGGGCGGCCGCCCCGCCGGCCGTTTTCCCGCGACTGCTCTGCGGCAGCTTCCTGGGCGAGCCGGGCCTCGTTGATGTCCCGCTTGATGGCGGGCCAGATGAACCGCTCCGCTCCCTGGAACTCCGGCTCTTTCCCGCTGTCCTTGTAGGACAGCATGGCCAGCACCAGATTCCCGATTTCCTCCGGGCTGTAGGATTCAAAATAGCTTCCATAGCTCAGCCACAGCTTGACATACTCCTTTTTCTCGCTCACAGGCAGTCCCTCCAAAAGGTATTTACCTTAGGGGAAAAACCGCCGGAAGTTGCCCTTTTTCAGGCAACCTCCGGCGGAAATTTTATGCGCCCGGGGCCTGGACCCTCCGGCGGAATCAAGTCAGGCTTCTGCGCTTTTTCTGCACCATGCGCACAAAGCCCACGCTGGCCCGCCACAGCCCCCGTCCCGCCAGCAGCAGCAGAAGCCCCACCGCCGCCGAGATGGGAAAGGCCAGCGCCGGCGGCGCGGTCCAGCTGCCCAGCCGCACCATATACCAGGGGACCTGAACGCCCAGCAGGGAGGCCAGGAAGGCTCCCAGCCCCATCGCGGGAATCAGCGCCCCGCAGGCCAGAAACGTTACCGCCGTGATGCTGGCCGCCGGAAGCACGATCATGCCCCCCAGCCCCGCCAGACTGTAAAAGGCCGCCATGGTCCCCAGCCGCCGGAAGCTGAAGCGGGGATTTTTCACAATGGCCTCCCCCAGGTAGGCCGCCGCCAGCTCCCTGGGACTGCCCAGCCGGGCGGTGATCTCCTCCGGTCTCAGGCCCAGGCTCTCCAGCTCCAGCATCCCGCTCTTGATTTCCCTAACGATGTCCGCCCGCTCCGAAAGGGGCATGGGGCGCAGCCGCCGGTCAATTTTTTCCAGATAGAGCTCCAACGCAGTGTCCATATCTCATTCCTCCATAATCCCGCCGATGGCGGATAACAGGCCGTCCCACTCCTCCCGCATGGCGGCGAGGCGGCTTTGCCCCTTGTCTGTCAGAGCATAGTACTTTCTGGGCGGCAGGCCCTCCGCAGACTCCCGCCAGACGGAGGAGAGCAATCCCTCCTTCATCAGCCGCCGGAGCAGAGGGTAGACTGTGCTCTCCTTCGCCGCCAGAATGGGGCTTTTTTCCAGGCGGGAGATGATTTCATAGCCGTAGCAGGTCTTTTGGGAGATCATCAGCAGGATCGAGAATTCCAGCGTGCCCCGCTTGAGCTGGGAGCGCCATTCGGCAAGTTCCATAGTACATCACCTCCAAGCAGGTACATCGTACCACACAGTACCTCCGTTGTCAAGAAAAAATTGCCCGGGAAAACCGCCGTCCATTGCCGGCAAACAGAAAACTGCCGCCCCCGCGGGGGCGGCAGCTCCGGCAGCTCTATCCGGCGGCCTGATGCACCAGTATGAAGTTCTGCCCCTCCCTCCGGTAAACCGCCTCCAGGTCGGCATCCAGCAGCGGGAGCAGCGGGTCCTCTCCCCGGTAAAACAGGCACGTTCCGCAGGAGGAGCTGAGCACACGGGGCACAGGGGCCATCCTGGCCTCCCTGTCTCCCGCCCGCTGTACCGCCCGGCAGCTCCGCAACGCCGCCAGATGGGTGTGGAACGTGGCCACATACGCCTCCGTCATTTCGTCAGCGTCAGCTTGAAGTCCCCGTCCAGGCCGGAGACCCGGACCTCGTACCCCGCGCTGCGGCCGAAGCGGGTCACGTTCTCCACGGAGCACTGGTTGTCCACCAGTACCTCCAGGGTTTCGGGGGCCCCGTTCCGCACCGCCTTCTGCACCATAATCACCGGGGTGGGGCAGGAATATCCTCTCGCGTCCACCATCATCTCATCCCTCCAGTTTCTGCATATTCGCAATGGAAATCACCGCCAGGACCGCAAGGCCAATCCCCACCGTCAGGGCCACCGGACCTGTGCCAATCCCGGTTCCGGAGGAGGCCAGACCGAAGTTGTGGGCCACCGCCGCCCCCACGATGAAGCCGGCGACGGTGACGGCGGAATCCGTGTTGCCCTCCCCCGCCAGAATCAGCTGCCGCAGGGGACATCCCCCCAGCAGCACCGAGCCCCAGCCCACCAGCACCATGCCCAGCAGGTTCCACAGCCACTGGCTGTGGGCGATGGGCTGGTCCGCGAAGCCGGGATGGAAGCCGCCCAGGGCCAGATTGCCGAGAAACACCGCCAGGAAAATGGCCCCGAAGGCGGAGAGCAGCCGGAAGTCCCGGAACAGCACCGCGTCCCGGATGCCTCCCGCCATGCACAGCCGCGACCGCTGGGCCAGCACTCCCACCACCGCCGCCGCCGCCAGAATCACATGCCACTTGTGATAGTGCCACCAGTTCTGGCGGCGCTGTTTTCTTGTCCGCTCTACCGGAGCGTCCGGCCGGACGTTCCGGTATTTCCACTTCAAATACTCGCTGGCCATAGTTGGAGGCCCCCTTCCATCATTCTCGTGTGGTTCCGCCAGCGGCGTAGCTGACGGGCAGGCAGACCAGGCTGGGCAGGTTGCTCCGGTCCTCCCGAAGGAGAAGGTCCACGCTGGTCTCCGCCAGCCGGGACACGGGCTGGACGATGGTGGAGCAGTAAAAGCCCTCCCGGG
>CAJTUD010000118.1:3488-3731 GCA_910579725.1 uncultured Oscillospiraceae bacterium
GCGGATGCCGTCGAAGCCGATGAGCTGCACATCCTCCGGCACCCGCGGACCCAGCTCCAGCAGCATAGTCAGGATTTGGATCGCCAAAGCGTCATTGACGCAGAAGATGCCATCAAAGGCCAGACGGCCCCCCTCTATGTGGCTGGACAGGAAGTCGCGGAAGGGGGCGTAGCCCTCCTCGTCATTGAGACGCAGGGAGACGCAGTCCATCCGCTTTTGGCGGAACACCGACTCAAAGCCGTC
>CAJTUD010000119.1 GCA_910579725.1 uncultured Oscillospiraceae bacterium
GGACCGGGCGGATGCCCGGTCCCCTTTGCGTGTGAAATTGTGCTTTGTCCAGCGATGGATCAGCCCAGCAGCCGTTATGCAGCTTTCAGTGGACTGCTTAGCCCAGCAGCTGAAGAACACCCTGAGGAATCTGATTGGCCTGGGCCAGCATGGCCTGGGCAGACTGCACCAGGATGTTGTTCTTGGTGTAGCTCATCATTTCCTCGGCAACGTCGGTGTCGCGGATGGTGCTCTCGGCATCCTGGATGTTTTCCGCCATCACACTGAGGTTGTTGGCGGTGTGCTCCAGGCGGTTCTGGGTCGCGCCCAGCGTACCGCGGATGCTGGAAACGCTGTTGATGGCGTCCTTGATAGTGTTCACGGCAGACTGAGCACCGGCCTGGGTGCTGATATCAATGTTGTCGATGCCCAGAGCCTTGGTGTGGATATCACCGATGTTGACAATCAGCTGATTGTAGCTCTCGCTGGTGTCACCGATCTGGAGGGTGAGTCCGCTGCCGGAGATGCTGGCCTGACCGGTCTTGATAAGGCCCTTCCAGTCGTTGACGGTGGCATCTTTTCCATCCGGCTTGCCGGCAGTACCGTTATTGTTCGAGCCGGCCAGATTGTTCTTGGTATAGTCAACCGCGCCTTCCTTCTCCGTCAGGCTGATCTTGCCGTTGGTGTCGGAACCGACATAGAACATGCCGTTGCTGGCGGCGACCTTGCTCAGACGGTTGGCGGCGGCCTTGACGCCGGAGTTGTCATCGGCGGAGAAGTTGGCCATGGTCTTGTCGGTCAGATCAATGACGTTGGCCGCGTTCTTGAACCGGCTGTCCGCTCCGATGGCGAAGGTATAGGTGGTGTCGCCGATTTGGATGGAAGCGCCGTCCTTCAGATTCAGCTTGTTCAGGTCCAGAGTGGCCTGAGCGTACTGGCGCTGGCGGGTGGTGTCAATGGGCTCGGTGAGGACCGTGGCCTTGAACTGCTCGCCGCCGTTGTTGACGGTGCCGGAGGGAACATCGTGAAATTCCAGGGACAGATTGTCGTTCTGGGCACTATCCCACTGCTGTGTGGGAGCTTCATCCATAGTGATGGTCAGAACGCCGCTCTTGGCCACAGCGGTGAAGGACACGCCGCCAAGGGAGAAGCCCGCCGTGGTGCTGCCGCCTTCTTCGGCGTCCTTGCCCTCAGTCACCACGGTGGTGCCAGTAGGAGCGGTAGCGCCAGTGGTATCCAGAGAACCCGCCTCCTTGGCGGTGAAGAGAACGCCGTCACCGGCATCGTTGAGACTTGCCGTCCAATCAGTGTTAGCGGCGTCATTGTTGTAAGCGGTGACGAAAGCGTTGAGCTGTGCGTCAAGTGCCTGATTGGCAACCTGTGTGGTGTCAATGGTGACATCATAGCCGCCGATTGTAAGTGTATCAGTAGCAGAGTTGTTGTTTACGGCGGTCACTGTGCCGGAATCATAGGTTGCCGCAACAGCTTCCGTACCAGCACCGGCATCGCCTTCGGCTTCGGCACCCGCCGTGATTTCAGTGGCGTCGGTATTGGCAGCAACCACGGTGCCAGCAACTGTACCACCGTAGGTGACAGCCGCGGCAGGACCGCTTTCTCCAATCGCACCGGCAGTCTTTGCCGTGAGAGTCAGCTTATCATTGGCGAAGGATACATCATATCCATCGACAGTGACGTTGGCAAACTCAGCGGCTCCGTCATTGTACGCGATTGCGGTACCATTGACGGTAATGCTGTCACCGGCTTTCCAACCGGTCAGATCAATTTCATATTCTGCTTTCGTGCCTTCTCCGGCAGCGGCATTGCCGCCGCCAGCCGGAGTCACCACCCGCAGCTGACTCAAGTCAAAGGAGAACACGCCAGCCTGGGAAGCGACACCCAGCTGACCGTCGGCCACGATCTCGAAGGCTTCATCTGCGCCCTCTACCGCGGGGCTGGACATCTGATAGGTGGTGGTAATTCCCTGGGAACCATCCAGCAGCTTGATGCCGTTGAAGTTGGAGCTGTCGGCGATGCGGTTGATTTCGGCCCGCAGCTGGTCCACTTCCTTCTGGAGGTTGGCGCGGTCCACTTCGTTGTCATAGGTGCCGTTGGCGGACTGGGTGGACAGCGTGACCATACGGTTGAGCATGTCCTGGACTTCCTGCATGGCACCCTCAGCGGTCTTCACCAGGGAGATGCCATCCTTGACGTTCTTGCTGGCGGCGTTCAGACCGGAAATCTGAGCGCGCATTTTTTCGGAAATAGCAAGACCCGCAGCATCATCACCAGCCCGATTGATCTTGTAACCGGAAGAGAGCTTCTCCAGGTTCTTCGATACGGCGGACGTGTTGGTGTTGTAGTTGCGGTAGGCGTTCATCGCAGCGATATTGTGTTGAATACGCATAATTGAATCTCCTTTTCATATATCCAGACAAATCCTTTCGTCTGGTGGGTGCACGAGGCTCCATCCTCACCTGTACCCGGCCGGAGCTGGTAAGCAAAGCCCCGCATGGCTATTCCAAGACGGATCGCGACTCCGCTTGAAATCTGGATTGTACGCCGGGGAAGAATACTCCCAGCCGTCCTTGGCGGGACTTCCTGCGGCGTTCAAAAACAATATCGGCCCATTTCCGGCAAAATTAAGGGGGAAGATCAAAATTTTTCCACCCGCTGGAAATGAGACCGATTTATCCAGTTTACAGATTCACTCTTTCAAACCGCCGTCCCGCCGCCGCTAGGGCCCCGAACCAGGAGCCAGCGTAGACTGCTGCGCCCGCCAGAAGTACCGGGAGCTGCCGCGCCAGCAGCTCCGGAGACAGTCCGTCCAGCCATTCCAGTCCCGGGACATGCACCGCCGCTTCCATGGCGAAAATCCCGATTGCGGCAGGAATCAGCGCCGCGAGAAACGCCGCACCTGCTTTGTAAGCAGTTTTGAAAAACAGCGGAAAGAAGATCAGATTGAATGCCCCGAAGATCATGAGACCGAAGCCATAGTAGGCGGCGTTGGCCTCAATCCCCACCGGGTTGCCGGAGGGCAGATACAGGGTGCGGAGAAACGCGAAGGGTACGGAAAAGAGCAGCTGGGCCAGCTGGACAAAAGCGGCCAGCAGCAGCTTGGCTTTCACTGCGTCCCGCTTTCTTACCGGCAGCAGGGCGGTGAAATAAATGTCCCGGGTTTCACGTGCGTACATGATGGACTGGAACACGCCCAGCATGGCGAAGAAGAACACCATGCCGTAGGGGTAGGCGGGGACCAGCACCAAAGCTCCCAGCGCAATAAAAATGTACATGGAGGGATGGGCTGCCAGGCGCAGCTCCTTCCTGAGCAAATCAGACATGGAAATCTCTCCTCACTGATATGGACAAGACCACAAAAATTATGGAGCGGAGTTGCTGACAACACTTTGCTAAACAGGCGAAAAGTATCATTTTCGCGGAGAGATTGTCTAACATTGACTTGTGTGTTGACAAACGCGCCAAAATATGATAATCTTACCCAGGTTTCAAAAACTCCCAAGGAGGGGCCAGTATGAATTTCCGTTTGACTGATAAACGAGTGAAGAGAATTAACTCTGTACAATCCGAACCGATGAAACATTGTGCAGAGTATAGCGTATAGAACGCTTTAGGATTTCATCGGGAACAAAGCAGTACCCGTCCAAGTTGATGCGTCAGTTTGGATGGCTATTGCTTATTTCC
>CAJTUD010000120.1 GCA_910579725.1 uncultured Oscillospiraceae bacterium
ATCGCAGACACAAATTAGGCTTGCACAACGCTTATACTTCGGCTATAATAGGACTATAATAAGAATATAGCCGAGAACAGGAGGAAAGCACGATGTATATCAAGCGTCACATGGAGCGGTTATTGGAGCAAATTACCACACAATACCCTGTTCTTCTGGTGACCGGTCCCCGGCAGGTGGGCAAAACCACTATGCTGGAACACCTGGCTCAAAAGGAGGGCCGGGGCCGGGAGACGGTTACGCTGGATGACCTGACCATTCGAGAACTGGCAAAAACCGACCCAAAGATGTTCTTCCAGCTCCACAAGCCCCCGCTGCTGATCGACGAGGTGCAGTACGCCCCAGAACTGTTTCCCTACATCAAAATGATGGTGGATAGCCGCCGCCAGCCGGGAGACTTCTGGCTGACCGGCTCCCAGCTCTTTTCCATGATGGAGGGCGTTCAGGAGTCCCTGGCCGGCCGGGTGGCGCTGCTGCAGCTCTCCCCGCTATCCTATGGGGAGATCATGGAGGATGACGGTACACCGCCCTTCCGGGTGGAGCTGTCCGCCCTGACAGAGCGGCAGGACCGCCGGACAGTGCTGGATACCCCTGCCGTCTTTCAGCGGATCTTTACCGGCGGGATGCCGGCACTGGTCAGCGGGCAGTATGCCAATCCCAACATTTTCTATTCCAGTTACATCAGCACCTACCTGGACCGGGATGTGCGCCGGCTCTCCGCCGGGATCGACGATTTGAAGTTTCTGGGCTTTCTCCGGGCCGCCGCCGCCCGGGCCGGCCAGCAGATCAATTACAAGGGCATCGCGGATGACGCGGAAATTGACCAGGCTACGGCTAAGAACTGGCTTCATATCCTGGAAACCTTGGGCATTGTGTTCCTGCTCCGGCCTTACTCCAATAATGTATTGAAGCGGACGGTATCTACGCCCAAGCTGTATTTTTACGATACGGGCCTCGTCTGCTACCTCACCCGCTGGAGCAGCCCGGAGACGGCTATGAATGGGGCCATGAACGGGGCGCTGCTGGAGAATTACACGGTGTCGGAGATCGTCAAGACTTATCAGAACGCCGGGCAGGAGCCGTTCTTGTACTACTACCGGGACAAGGACGCCCGGGAGATTGATCTGCTGCTGGAGCAGGACGGGAAGCTGTTTCCCATTGAAATCAAGAAGATGGCCGCGCCACCGAAAAAGCTGACAAAGGTATTTGAGCTGATCGGCAAGTCCCCTCTGGAGCGGGGAACCGGCGCGGTGCTGTGCATGGCCGAAAGGCTGGGGGCGTTTGACAAGGACAATTTGATTGTTCCAATTTCCTTGATTTGAGTACAGCATATCCGTATAGGAATATCTTACCTCGGTAGAGAAATGAGACTGAAAAAAGAGCTGGCAGACGGTGTAAGTCTGTCAGCTCTTTTTTTCACATAATCGCTATCTGAAATGTCAAAACAGTCTTATATCCATTTTGCGGCGCACTTTCAATTTCCGTTGTTCCACCATGTGCCTTCACGATCTGCATGACTAACAGCAGTCCTAAACCATGCCGTAAATCCAGCCGTTCATCGGTGCTTTCCATGTAGTGCGGTTTTTCTTCCAGCTCCCGCAGCTTTTCGGGGGATAGACCCACGCCATCATCGGCAACGGTGAGAAAGGCAGCTGTGTCCGAACAGGCAAGGCACAGCCTGATGGCACAGCCTTGCGGGTTATGATTGATGCTGTTCTGTACCAAGTTGTTGATCGCCCGTGAGATTAGGCGTGCGTCACATTCTATGACCGCAGTTTCAGCGTCTTTTGAAATTTTCATTTCTAATGAATATCTTTCCGGGATGCCAGCATTGAGCAAATCCGCCGCATAGGAGCGTAACAGCTTGGATAGACGCACTGGTTCCTTATGGAGCGGCTGCATTTCGTACTCCAACTGCGATACCAGATTCAAGTCCTGCACCAAATCTTTGATTTTTGCGCTCTGCACCCGAATGATTTCTGCCTCCTGCTGAATGTTTCTGCTGGCTAACCTGTCGCTGGCAATTCGTCCGGCATACCCCATAATCATAGAAAGCGGGGTGCGTATATCGTGGGAAACGCCGCTGATCCAGTTGGCGCGAGCCTGATTTTGTCTGCTCAACACCTGGGACGCCTGATTGACACTATTTGCAATCTCTGATAGTTCACCCTGGATAGATAGCGCAACAGGCTTGCCGGTGGAAAGTGTTTTGATAGAAGTCATAATCGGCTCCGTGTTTTTGGAAATCCTGCGTTTAGAAAAATAGTATACCAAAAACAAAAGCAGTATGTCTATCGCCAAGATACCCGTCACAAAAAGCGGAAAAATTCTGACCGCTCGTATCGGGAAATAGTTTCCCGTCAGTTTCATAAAACTGTCTTTCGGATAGCCCAGTACCAATAGACCGTTGTCCATGTCCCGCACAAAAACGGGATAGTCTTGCAGATAACCTTTTGAGAAGACAGCCACATCCTGAATTGTGTACTGCGTTGGTATTTCCTCCGGCAAAAATAGCGCCCAGTCACATTTCCCATCTGCACTAAGCAGCATAGCCCAAATATGATTGCGCTCTAACTCCTGCGACCTTTCTTCTGATATGCCGGATGCCGCCAAATCAGCGGCCACGGCCTCTAACATATTCGCTGGGGACGCTGAACCGTATTCTTTGGACACGATGCCGCTGAACGTCAAAGCAAACGCCAGAATGTTGACGAACAGGAGAACCAGCGCAAAGGCAAAAAAGGAGAGAAGATATTTTGAGATATATTTTCCAAATGCTTTCATCTGCTATTTCCTCGCCAGCAGCTTATAGCCCAGCCCCTTGACCGTCAGCAGGGAAACCGGCTTTGACGGGTCTGCCTCGATCTTCTCCCGAACGCGCCGCACATGGGCGTTTAGGCTGTTTTCATAGCCAAAAGGATTGTCGCCCCATAGGGCCTCGCAGAGCGTGTCCACGGTCACAATACGGCTCTCATTTCTCGCAAGGGTTTCCAGTAGCTTATGCTCCATCGCCGTCAAGGGGAGTATTTCACCGCCTTTGACCACCTCAGCCCGGCTGAAATCCACCGTACAGCCATCCAGCTTCAGAACAGCTGCGTCCTCTTTGTAGCACCGGCGCAGAACAGCATAGACACGCAGCAGAAATTCCTGTGGCAGAAAAGGCTTTGCAATATAATCATCTGCTCCAAGACCAAGACCGGCCAGCTTGTCCGCCGCCTCGTCACGGGCTGTCAGAAAAATCACGGGAATATCCGTCCATGTGCGTATCTGCTCCATCAGCGAAAAGCCGTCGCCGTCCGGGAGCATCACATCCAAAATCGCCAGATCAGGCTTTTCCGTTTCAGCGGCGGCAATTCCTTCTTTCATATTGGCGGCGGTCACAAGGCGCTGAAAGCCCTCGTCCGCTAAAATAGCCGATACCATTTTCAAAAGCTCCGGCTCGTCATCGACCAGCAGGAGTTTTTTGCTGTGTAAAAATGAATTATCCATCGTGATACCTCCTGATGGGGTGGAAATTACAGCTTCAAGCTATATTGTAAGAGATTATAAGAATGCCCATCTTTGCTATCTATCTTGGCTGCTGAAGAAATCAGTAAAAAACCGAACGATTTCGCCAATCGGTTAGAGGCTGTATTTTCATCC
>CAJTUD010000121.1 GCA_910579725.1 uncultured Oscillospiraceae bacterium
TCATAACCGGTTGGTCCCGGGTTCGAGTCCCTGAAGGCCCACCATGCGCCCCGGCGGGGTGCGGTGCATCCTGCCGGGGAATCCCTTCGATCAACAGCACTGTGGGCGGTTGGACATAGGGGTATAGCTCAGCTGGTAGAGCAGCGGTCTCCAAAACCGCGTGCCGAGGGTTCGAATCCTTCTGCCCCTGCCATTTGTGTAGAACAGTTTTTCTGTTTTATATAGCCCAGTAATGGGCCTGTTTTGGCTCAGTAGTTCAGTTGGTTAGAACGCCAGCCTGTCACGCTGGAGGTCGACGGTTCGAGCCCGTTCTGAGTCGCCATTTGCTGCTGTAGCTCAGTCGGTAGAGCGCATCCTTGGTAAGGATGAGGTCACCAGTTCAAATCTGGTCAGCAGCTCCAAAAATCCTCTGAAATCGTTTGATTTTGGAGGGTTTTGCTTTGTTTTGAGAACTTTTTGGACGAGTTAATTTTGCGGTTTTTGTTTGACCCACACGCTGACCCACAATAGGAAAAATCACGACGGAGGGGAGAGGTCCGGATGGGAACCCCTCCCCTGATTTTCGTTAATTTGTAGGCGGATTTTTTTCACATGACCTGGGCCATGAAGTTTCCCATGGTTTCTGCGGCGTGGTTCTGGACCTGCCGGGTGGCGTGGGTATAGGTGCGGAGGGTGAAGCCTGCGTCGTAGTGACCTAGCATACTGCTGACCGTTTTCACGTCGATGCCGTTCTGGAGGGCTACTGTGGCGAAAGTGTGCCGCAGGGAATGCAGGGGGATGTGCTCCAGGTTGGCATCCTTGAGGATCTTTTCGTGGAGCTTTGCCACGGAGTCTGGGTGGTACATCTCTCCGGTGGCTGGGGACGGGAACATGCACTGGTTGTCGGGGTGCTTGCTGTGTTCTTGAATCAGGAGGTCTACCGCCTCCTGCGGGATGGAGATTCTGCGGACGGAGGTTTCAGTCTTGGGGCGGGAGAGGGTCAGTTCACCATTCGGGTTGCGGACGTACTGCTTGCTGACGAAAATGGTTTTATTTTCTATGTCCAGGTCATCCCAGAGAAGAGCAACCAGCTCGCCTTTACGGAGGCCACTGACCAGGGCCAGATAGAACATCGGGAGGAGTCCTCTGGCATTGGCGGCGTCCAGATAGGCTTTCATATCTTCGGGGCGGAGTGTCTTTCGCTCGAACTTCTGGATCTTGGGAGCGATGCAGTCATCGGTGGGGTTGCGGGAGATTAGGCGCTCTTTGACCGCCCGTTCGAAGGCACAGTGGAGTATGAGGTGGACGCTGCGGACGGTGGTGCTGCTCAGACCGGAGGACTGGTTGCGTCCAACATGGACGCGGCCATGTTCCATGAGGTCTTTGTAGAGCTTTTGAAGGTCACGGGAGGTTAGTTTGGTGAGTTTGATTTTGCCGATCCGGGGGATGGTGTAGGTTTCGATCATCAGTTGATAGCGGTCAGCGGTGGCGAGGCGGATGTTGGGCTTGGCGTAGAGATCGTACCAGGTGCGGAGCCAGGTGGTCACGGTGTATTCTTCGGCGCGGACTATGTCGAGGTCTTTGGATTCTTCCAAGACTTTGGCCAGCTTGGTTTTGACCTCGGCCTGGGTTTTGCCGAGGACGTTTTTGATGATACGCTTGCCGGTGGTGGGATCGTAGCCGGCAGTATAGCGGCCTTCCCAGCGGCCGTCGCTTCGCTTGCGGATATTCCCTTCGCCGTTGGCGCGGCGTTTTGCCATGGGGCATCACTCCTTTCGTAGCTACAACACATACCACATTTTGGTGGAGAAAGCTACTGTTTTTTCTTAAAGTCTCTCTTTGTTTTCTGCTACCCAAAATCTGAGGGGCTACATGGAGAGCGAGGGACCACGATAGTCTTCGTGATCGTCCGGCTTATGGCCGGCGGCGATTTTCTTTTCACGGATTTTTGCCATGAGTTTGCGGTCAACTTGGATGCCGCCATGGACAGATGGAGAAGGTGTTTGTTCCTGAAACACTCGGCTCATAAGACCACCTCCTTTCGTGCCGCCCTGATGCGGCTGGACAGGGCGCTGATTTTCTGCTTCACCTCGTCCACGGCCACGGGGTCGCCCTGCCGGTTCAGCCGCCGCAGTTCCTTACGGAGTTCCTGCCGCTGGGCGGTCAGGGCGTCCACCTCCGCCGACGCCGTTTCCCGGTGGGCGGTCAGTTCCCCGATGGTGCCGATGTGCTGTTTCCCTAAAAACCGGGTTTCTGCGTCCAGCCTGTCCAACTTGGCGATGTCCTCCCGCAACAAAAAAGACACCCGCTTGACGGATGCCGGTCGCTTGACGATAATGTGAAGTTCGTAACAGTAACGGAAATACAGCGCCCGCAGGCCGGTGACTTTCTTTCGGGGCTTTCCCCGCACCCGGTAACGGCGGGGCGGACGATGCGCCACCTCCGGGAATGGGACTTGCTTCTGGAGGTTCTGTAAAATGCGCTCCTTGATCTGCTCCAACGAGTAGCCATCACCCAGCTTGTGGAAACGAAAGTAACCGCCAGCGTCGGGCGGTTTTAGCGCCGGATATTTCAGGGGCTTGCCGCCCTTGCCCCTTGTTTTGAGCTGGTAGCCCATTTCACCCATCACCCGCAGAAAGTCGCGCTCGGTGGTGGAGGCGAGGATGGCCCGGTCAATGTCCGCCCGGATGGTGCCTCTGTGGGTGGGCTTGCCGTTCTGCTCGGCCTGCCATTCGGCGTAGTGCTTGGCTCGCCCGCCGGGGTTCTCAATGACGGAGATGGCGTACTCCCGACAAAGCCGGTCTGACACTTCCCTCATACGGGCGTAGTCGGCGGGAGTGTTATCAAATTTCAGCCCATCCGCGAAAGAAACAGAGTTCAGGACAAAGTGATTATGATAATGGCCTGTGTTACAGTGGGTAGCCACTACCACCTCAAAGCGGTCGCCCCACAACTCCTGCGCCAGCTTGACGCCGATCTCATGGGCAATCTCCGCCGTGACCTCATTGGCCTTGAAGGACTGATAACCGTGGAAACAGATGCGGCCCCCCATTTTGTCCCGGCCCGATATGCGCTGCCATAGCTTTTTCGTTTCGATAAATTGATGGGCGGCGGTTTCTTCTTCACAGTTCAAGCAGGACACATAGGAGCGGCGCTCAGTTTTCATGTCATTGGCGGCATATTCCAGCACATCGCCAACCGCGTGGAGGGACGCCAGTTCCTCATAGCTGCCCTCGGTGGTCTTTTCCGGGTTCCGGGCGTAGTTTATCACTCTGTCCACGCGCCCCTTGATGGGCCAGATAGAGGTAACGGCCATATCAGTCCGGCATGGTGTAGGCGTCCACGATCAGCTTCTCAACCGTGCGGAGGTCGGCCACATCCTTGCGGAGCTGGGGCACGTCCAGCAGGCCGATGGAATTGGCCCGCTTCAAAATCTGATTGAGGTTGCTCCCCACGCGCCGCACCTCCTGGATCAGTGCAGGCACGTCGGCAGTCGGCCCGTCCTTGACCTCCTTACCGGCAACAGCCGCACGGATGAAGCCCTCCCGCGAGAGGTGGGACTTGCGGATTTTTTTCGTCAGCGCGTCCAACTCGTCCTTGGAAAAGTAGACGACGACGCGGC
>CAJTUD010000122.1 GCA_910579725.1 uncultured Oscillospiraceae bacterium
TGCGGTGTGCGCTTCCGGTCCGAGCAGGCGACAGCTTCCGACATACGCCGTTTTCCCTCCTTGGTAAAATGCAGCTCACTCTGCTGTCTGCGGTAACGTTCCATTCCATTTACCTCCCAATATGGCTTTCAGCTTCTCGCGGCCCCGCGCCAGCCAGGTGGATACCAGCGCGGGTCTGACGCCCATGATCTCTCCGATTTCTCCCACACTGTATTCCTCGTAATAGCGCAGGAAGATGGCGGCGGCCTGCTTGGGCGGAAGGCTGCGCACCGCGTCCAGTACGTCGCTCTCCTCCGGCATATGGACCTCTGCGGCCATAGCCTCGTCCCACTCCGCCCGACGGCTGCGCCAGGGAGATTTGTGCAGGTTTTTGCACCGGTTGATGGCCAGGCGGATCAGCCACGCCCGCTCGTGCTCCGGGCCGTCAAAGCTTTTCCGTGTGGTCAGTCGCTGGATCAGCACAGTCTGGCATACGTCCTGAGCGTCCGGCACGCTGCCTGTCCAAGCGTAGGCCACCCGGAGCAGCAGGTCGGCGTATTGCTCCACCAGCCGCTCCGCTTCTTCGTTGGTCAATTCCAATTCTTATCAACTCCTTCTGAAAGCGCCTTCATTGAGGAATACAATCCGGAAGGGCGAAATCTGTCAGGGAGGGCAAAAAAATTTTTTGAAGCGGAAATATATTACTTCCAAAGCGAAAGGTCGGAAGTAATCTGTACCATGTTTTATGGCTGGCCGCTGTTTACAGAGGCCAGCCAAACGGCTCCAATCAAATAATAAAAGCATCTGCATGATGAGATAACATCATGCAGATGCAAGGAGACGGATTTATTTCAGCTCCTGTACCGTGATCGCCGCCCGGTGCTTGATGGGCTTCCATTCAACCTTTCCGAACAAGGCGAAAACGGTGATGGGTACATAAGTGGCCATAAAGAGGGGGAACGTCAGGGTATACAGGATTTTTTTCCAGGCGGAGGTGTGAATCCTGCGCCACTGTGTGGCGGTGGTGATCGCACCCGCCACAAACAGCAGGAGATAGGGCACCAGAAAGCTCATGGCCGCCGCGCCCAGCATAGGCAGCATATGTCCTCCGTTCAGCAGCTCCAGCACAGTGGCCGCCACGCCTGCGGCCGTACCGAACACCGCCAGCACAATGGCGGGGGCCATGGACAGCAGAAGGTCAAGGCAGCTCAGTCCGTTCTTCCCGCCGGCGCCCCGCAGCAGGCGTCCGCCCTGACGGAGCAGAACCAGCATATTGCCTCGCACCCAGCGCATCCGCTGGCGGCAGGACTGCGCCAACCCGGTGGGCTGTTCATCAAAGAGCACCGCGTCGCCGCAGTAACCGATCTTTTCACCTTTCAAAATGCAGTCCACGGTGAATTCCGTATCCTCGCTGAGGGAGTGGAAGGGCCAGCCGTTATGACGGAGCAGGATCTCCTTGCTGAACAGGTAGCCGGTACCGGACACCACAGCGCTGAGTCCCAGCCGGGTCCGCGGGGCGTTAAGGAAGGCCGCGTCTCTCAGGAACCACAGGCCGTATCCGGCGGAAATCCAGTTGTCGCCATAATTTTTGGAGTTGCGGTAACTGGTGACAATCTGGTGCTCCTGACTGAAGACCTCGTTCATCCGGGCCACGTAGTCCGGGGCCAGCAAGTTGTCTGCGTCAAAAACAAAGTAGCCGTCAAACGTGTCGTCGCCGTACTCCTCCCGGATGTGGGTCAGGAGGAAATTCAGTGCGTATCCTTTGCCGATCTGATGGAGATTTTTTCTCTGCCAGACCGTGGCTCCGGCTTCGGAGGCCACCTGGGCGGTGCTGTCGGTGCAGTTGTCCGCCACCACAAAAATGGAGAGCATTTCGGAAGGATAGTCCTGATTTTTGATGCTGTCAATCAGTTGGGCGATAACCGCTTCTTCGTTCCGCGCAGAAATCAGCACTGCATAGCGGCGGGGCGGGACGGATTTCACCACCTGATGCCTGCGCCAAAGTGCAACCGGAACGTACAGCAGCTGGTAGGCGTAGCATACCAGAAAGAGAAGGCCGATCATCTGGTTGATTGTCTGCAAAAAGTCCAGTGCGCTCATGATTGACTCCTTTCCCGCGTCTGACAGATAACGCGATAGGCCAGCAGCCCAAGGCCACTGATGATTAGAGTGACGGCGAATACGATGATGGCAAAGGTATAGTTGCCCATTCCGAGGGCGTCTCCACCGATGGTGGAGGTAACAATGGAGGGGAAGGGAGCGATGGCGCTGATAATCAGCCAGCTCCGCAAGGGCAGGTCTGTCAGCCCCACAATGTAGCACAGCACATCCTTCGGCGTGCCGGGCAGGAAAAAGAGGAAAAAGACCCAAAGCGTCATCCGCCGCTTGTTTTGTAAAAATTTCAGCTCATTGAGCTTTTCCAGAGGGAAGAAAACCTCTACCGCTCTGGTTCCGAACCGCCTCACCAGAAGAAAGACAGCCACCCGGCCGATAAACGCGCCCAGCATACACAGCAGCGTGCCTTCCACCGCGCCGAAGGCATATCCGGCCGCTATCTCCAGAGGCTCCCCGGGAATCACGGCCACCACGATCTGAAGGATCAGCATTCCCATGAAGGCGATGGGGGCCATGACCCCCTGTGCATCCACCCAGGCACGAAAGCGCTCCGGTTCCTGAACAAACCGGATCAGCGGATTGCCCGCCAAGACGAAGATCAGCGCAGAGAGAAGAAGAAAAAGAAAAATACCGGAACCGGCAAGCCATTTTTTTTGTTTCTCTGACATAGGGGTGCTCATTGCGTTTCCTTTCCTTGGGAGGTTTTCTGACTGCTATTGTACTAGAGTTCCAATTAAAAAGAAAGCGGGGAAATCTATAAGATTTCCTTAACTTCCATTCTCTCCTGCTGGGGTGCTGTTTCGGAAAGAACAGAGCCGGACCGGAAAATGAAATCTGTTTTAGCGGGAGCTGTCTGTAAAGGCGGCTCCCGTTTTCCATGTATGAAGGAATACTTCAGCAAACCGGCTTTCAGCAGTGCCAACCGGGAGAGGCAGACTGTGGAGTCCTGTGTCCGCAGCGGCTCTTCAGACGCAAAATTGCGACGCGGCGCATACAATGGAGTGGAGGCGGGATTTCCGGAGGGGTGTCCCGGTTCTGCGCGGCCCATGGCTGCGCATTGTGATACAGGGAGGAACGATCCCGATGAGATACAATTGTTATGAGCACGACCCCTGCGGCTGCCACGGGGAGTGCAGCGCTGTCTGCTGCGTCCCCGGCCCTCCCGGCCCCCGGGGCCCGCGGGGACTTCCTGGTCCTGCCGGGCCGGTGGGAATGCCGGGAGTTCCCGGTGCAATAGGACCGGCC
>CAJTUD010000123.1 GCA_910579725.1 uncultured Oscillospiraceae bacterium
GCTGGGTATCCTTCGCGCTGGTTTTCTCCACAAACCATTTATCAATCCCACGGGCGGCAAGGGCCTCCCGCTGCCGGGCCTCGTTCTGCTCCTGGGTGCTGACCCGGACATAGGCGATTTTAGACATTTTTTGAAATCCTCCATTGTAAAAATAGGCTTTAGATTTGGCCTGCAAAATGTAAAAAAGGGCGGAAAGCAACTCTATTTTTACTGCTTTCCGCCCTTTCTGCTGTGTAAAGCTGGGGTATACCCTAAAATGGCTCAGGCAATGTCCCGGTTGCGGAACCAAAATTCCGTTGCCGCCCAGAGGACCGGGGCAATGGAGGTATCGTAGAGGTACGCCGGGGAGAGGACGGGATAGGACCCGCCGCCGGTGAGGTTGACCGCCAGTGCCACACAGCGGCGGCTGTCCTCGTCCCGCCAGAGGTCCCAGCAATCGTCCTTGATGTTGCCGTCCGGGTCCAGTACCTCCCAGACGCGCTCCCGTGTCTCCGCACAGGCGGACAGGAGGTAAAGGGCGGCAATGGTGGGCGGGTAGGCGGTGCCGGTCGCGTGGACGGCCTGGTGGAAAAATTCCTCGTGGTCCGCAGAGACAAAGTGGAATGGGAACGGTACGAAGTTCAACATAACAAGAAACTCCTTTCAGATTCCGGTGCGGCGAACGTTGCCGCACCAGTTTTTTACAAAATCGCTGTCGGTTACACCGATGTGGACCGAACCGGAGAGCCTTGCCCCCTGGAGCCGGTAGTCCAGATAGGCGGTTGCAGTGGTATCAGGGGCGGTTGCGGTCAGAGCGGCCCGCAGGGCCTCCCTGTGGTTTCCGTCCAGGGCGTAAAGATAGTGATACATGTGGTAATAGGGCAGGAGCGAGGCAACCCATTGATAGGCTTCTATGGTCCAGTCCATGATTCGGTCCGCTTTCGCGTCCCGTCCGGGGAAGGACGCCAGCTGGATTGTCCGCTTTTGAGGGTTGATGCCCACGATGTAAATGCCCCGCCGGTGCAGCTGCTCCAGGGTGGGGCCGGGGTTGGTCTGCGGCTCCCCCTCCAGACGGGCCAGCTGCTCCCGGTAGTTCCCCGGCTTCTCCCGCTCCAGCACTCCGGCATAGTCCCGGTAGTAGGCCGGGAGCATCGGCAGACGGCAAAAGAGACTGCAAGCATGTTTTTTCATGAATGTCTCTACGGACATCAATGTATCCAGATGCTTTTTCTCCATTGCGCCAAGCAGCCAATCCACCTTGCGGGCCTGAAGTATATAGGGGGCCATGGTGCGGGGCCGCTGTGGGGTGGCGATTTCCTGGCTCGTTTTGTTGAACAGGAAGCGCAGGGCGAATTTCCGCACAAGAATGAGATCGCTGTTGTTATCCACCCACGTCTGCCGGTCCAGTACCCCGGCCTCCCGCAGTTCCCTTACGGCCCGGTTGACCGCCTGCCCGTTGGGGTACAAGCGCATCCGTACCGCCAGCGTCCGCAGCAGCGGCAGGGGCAACGCGCCGTTTCCATACCGGACCAGGAGATACAACAGGGCCTTGTGGGTCTGACAGACCACGGTTTTTCCTTGGATTTGCAGAATTTTCATCACCTTCTTTCATGATTAAGCGCGGGAAAATTCGATTTCCGCGCCCAGGGCCGCCGCCGTCTCCACTTTGGCGGTGATTTCCTCTTGCCCATAGTTGCCGGTAGTCACCTCATAGGCCACAGAAACACCGTCAGAGCGCGTATAGACGGCATCTGGCATGGACAGCCGTCCCTCTTGCAGCTTTGCCCACAGCTCCCCCGCACGCTCTTCCTCGCCCTGGTCCCGCAGCTGCCGGATTTCCGCATAGACATCCTCCCGGCTCTGGCTCTCGGTCCGCCACGTCTCCCGCTCGGACTGGGACAGGGAAAAGTAGCGGTCAGCAAGGACAAGGTCATGGGCGGGATTCTGGGCGCAGTAGGTGGGCAGGGACAGCTCCCGGCGGCAGAGTTCCCGCCCCGCTTTGGTCAGGCGGTAGACCTCTATGTCCTGCGCTTTGGCTCCGGGGCGGCTGTAGACGGATTTCTCGACTAATCCGTCCTTGCAGTAGGCGTGAACGCGCTTTTCACGGAGAAATGTCCCCAACTGCTCCCGGCTGACATAGCCACAACGGGCAAGGGCTGATAGTGCGTTTTTGTCGCGGGGATAGAGGGTGGTAATGCGTTTCTTTGCCATTGGGTCTGCCTCCTTTGCAGGGCAGCGGGTTTCCTCCCCCCGGCAGGGGTCGAGCGGAGGGGCGGAAATCGTAGGGCTTGCGCAGCAAACCGTGAAGCGATTTCCGCGCAGTGGACGTGGGAGCGTTCCGGGTTCTCCTGACGGCGAGGGCCGGCATGGGGGAACTGGGACGCGGCCCGGTCAAGCCGCAGGGACCGCAACGGCAGTTGTGGGGCCTGTGACGCAGAGCGGGACGGACACCCCGCAGCGAGACCCCTGCTCCCGTTCCGCAATCACCTCAGCGTCATCCTTGCGGAGACTTTGGGGCTGGGTGTACGCTGGCACCTCTCCCGCCGCCGAACCACCTGGGGCCATCCCGAAATTGTGCAATCGGGAGGGGACCCCAGGGGAGGCGTGGCGGGAGAAGCCGCCATTTATCGCACGTTTGTACTGTATGAAAAAGCGAAAAAAAGTATTAGGGGACGCAAAAGGGCAAAAAAATAAGTCCTCCGGAGGGTGCAGCTCTGCTGTATCCTCCGGGGGACTTGCGGCGATAGCGCCACCGGCGCTATTGCCTATATGTGTGCAGTGACAAATAAAGAAACGCCCCGGACGGGAATATAGCGCGGCTACATCCGTCCGGGGCATAGAACGCCGCAGACACCACCCTGGGCGGCGTTGCGGGTTGAACCTTCATCAGCAACTGTACTTGTTTGTTTCAAAAACCTGCGATTTTGGATAGATTAGGTAACATCTATCATCCAATAGATAGTGACTAAAGTGTAAATATAGGAACCCCCGTCAGCAATTCGATGGTCGAACTCTATACCATGATGCGCTATCTGCAATTTGATATGCTGGAGGAGGCGGGACTGAGCCACTTTGACGATTGGGCAGCGATGTTCGGTGAGAAAGTGTCCGCGGTAGAACTGAAGCCGGAGGGCACGGGATTCCGCTCCAAAACGCGGTTTGCCCGGTTCTATAACCTCCCGGAACTGATGAATCTCTGGAAAGAGGCCGCCGACATTCAGACGGCGGAGATGCTGAAACTCCCCGTGCCG
>CAJTUD010000124.1:0-249 GCA_910579725.1 uncultured Oscillospiraceae bacterium
AACACCCTGTCCAAGGACTCCCTGAAGCGCCTGCATATCTATGCCGACGCCAACTACGAGCAGCAGGCGCAAAAGCCCATTGCTCTGGACGCTGAATAAGGAGGAGTAGAAGAATGTATCAGTCTAAAAAGCCCTATCTGTACGGCACCGGCCGCCGGAAGTCCTCCGTGGCCCGCGTCCACCTGTTTCCGGGCGGCACCGGCTCTATCACCGTCAACGGCCGCGACATCGACGAGTACTTCGGTCTGG
>CAJTUD010000124.1:277-3084 GCA_910579725.1 uncultured Oscillospiraceae bacterium
GCCAGCCCCTGGAGGCCACCGGCAACACCGGAAAAATGGACATCGTGGCCACTGTCTCCGGCGGCGGCGTGTCCGGTCAGGCCGGCGCCCTGCGCCACGGCATCGCCCGGGCCCTGTTGCTGGCCAGCGAGGACAACCGCCCCATCCTGAAAAAGGCCGGTTTCCTGACCCGCGATCCCCGCATGAAAGAGCGCAAGAAGTACGGCCTCAAGGCCGCCCGCCGCGCGCCGCAGTTCAGCAAGCGCTGATTTTATTCTCAAAACGATTAAAATCCCCGGAAAATTGCGATTTTCCGGGGATTTTCCTTTTGAAAACCTTTGGTCGTGTTTGCCCTGATTTGGCCTGATTTGCCACAATTTGACCCCGTTTTTTTGGGTTAAATATGGGCTAACCGGCCCTTTTGGGTTAAAAAATGGGCTAACTGACAGAGCGAAAAAAGTCAATTTTAGCGTGGTCTTAGGGTAGGCCGTTATGGGCAGTTTTTGCCCTTTCCAGAGGTTTTCCAATCTCCATAAACCGGCTTAAACTTTTCACTTGATTTGTCCTAACCTCGCACAACTGGATACTGTTTATATTCCTGCCTTACATAGAGCGCCGACTCATTTTTCAAATGATGCGGCGCTCTTTTTTTGCTTGCCGCCCCAATCAAAGCTGCTTGCCCTGCCCAAAAGCCTACATAGCCGCCCCCCAATGCTGGGCAGCTATGACATTTTTTCAAGGAGGACAACCCATGAAGTTGAGAAGAAACAAGCGGAATGACGAGGTGGAGCGCATCGACAAGCTGTGTGATGAAGTCCGCAGCGCCGCCTACCAGAGCGTGGAGTGCCTTTGGAGCGCCTTTCTGGAGGTCGGGGAGCTGGATATGGTGCGGGCCACCGAGAAGGCCCTGCGCCTTATGACGAGCCACGGCGACTACACCGGGGCGATGCAGGTGTTGGAGGGCATCTACGCCCTTGCCGAGATTGCACCGTCCCAGGAGTTCACCGACTGCCAGCAGCACCCCTCCCTGGCGCAGATGTTCATGGATGAGTTCTTGTCGGAGAGCGAGGACTACATCTTTGACGTGGGCATGGACGATGTGCTGGCGCTTCTGACAGACGGGGGCCAGTGACCGCCCCAGGTGGGCCGCTGGCCCACTTACATAGCCATCGCGTCGCCGCAAGCTCCGCAGCATTCGCTTCCGTGCAAGCACGAAAGCTCATTTACTCCGCTGCGGCTCCTTTTCCCACAAAGTCATTCGACTTTGCGGGAACCCTGCGGCGCAGACGGCTAAATTTATGGAAAAGGAGGGAACCCCAAAATGGTGAAACCCAAGGTGATAAGTGTAGCGAACCAAAAAGGGGGTGTAGGTAAAAGCACAACCGTCTATAACCTGGGGGCCGGTCTTGCCATGGACGGAAAGAAAGTCCTGCTGCTGGACGTAGACCCCCAGGGCGACCTTACCAAGATGCTGGGCCAGCGCAAGCCCCACGACCTGCCCCTGACCCTTGCCAACGTCATGAGCGATGTGGTAGCCGGGACGATGGCCTGCGACCACCCGGAGATCATGCGCCACCATGAGGGCTTTGACTTTGTGCCGGGGAACCGCAGCCTGTCCGCCGTGGAAACCAGTCTGGTGAACGTAATGAGTCGGGAAACGGTGCTGCGTCAGTATGTGGACAGCATGAAGCGGGACTATGACTATGTTCTGCTGGATTGCCGCCCCTCGCTGGGTATGCTGGTCATCAACGCCCTGTCCGCGTCGGACTATGTGCTGATCCCCGTCCAGGCGGACTATCTGGCGGCGGAGGATATGACGGAGCTGGTGAATACGGTGCAGAGCATCAAGCGGCAGATCAATCCCAAGCTAAAAATCGGCGGCGTGTTCCTGACGATGGCGAATGAAACCAACTTCCGCAGGGATATTGTTGCCGCCGTCAAAGAGAACTTTGGGAAACATCTGCCCGTGATGGACACAGTGATCCCGGCAACGGTGCGGCTGGCGGAGATCAGCACGGCGGACAAGAGCATTTTCCAGCATGAACCCAGGGGGCGGGCGGCGGAAGCCTACCGCAGTTTGACGCAGGAGGTGATGAAGATTGGCGAGAAACAGCGCAGCCGGACTTCTGACCTCGGTAGATAGTCTGTTTACCACCCAGGAAGAACGGGACAACGCCCAGCGCAGCTATGTGACCGACTTGCCCGCCGCTGAAATCAGCGACTTCCCCAACCATCCGTTCAAGGTACGGATGGACGAGGAAATGGAGAAGTTGGCGGAGAGCATCAAAGAGCGGGGCATCCTCTTACCCCTGATGGTGCGGCCTATGCCGGACGGCGGCTATCAGATGGTGTCGGGCCACCGGCGCAAGCGAGCGGCGGAGTTGGCGGAACTGCCCACGGTGCCCTGTATCGTCCGGGAACTGACCGATGATGAAGCCACTATCATCATGGTGGACAGTAACCTCCAGCGTGAGCGTGTCCTTCCCTCGGAGAAAGCATTTGCTTATAAAATGAAGCTGGACGCCATGAAACGGCAGGGACAACGTACAGATTTAACTTCTGTGCCAGTGGCACAGAAGTCTGGCGGTAAGACCTCACGGCAGCTTTTGGGTGAACAGGTTGGGGAAAGCCAAGACCAAGTACGCCGCTATATTCGCCTGACCAACCTTATCCCGGAACTGCTGGACATGGTGGACAATTCTGTGCTGAAAGAAAAGGACACGCTGCAAATGGCCCTGCGGCCCGCCGTGGAGCTGTCCTATCTGACGGAATCCGAGCAAAGGGCCTTGCTGGAAACCATGTCCGTTGAGGACTGCACCCCCTCCCAC
>CAJTUD010000125.1 GCA_910579725.1 uncultured Oscillospiraceae bacterium
GCCTCCACCGTCTGGCTGTTGTCGGTGGGCTGTCCGGCCCGCTTGCCCCGCCGCTCCAGTGACGCCTGCACCCGGCGCTGGGCCACGTCCGCACTGTACCGCAGGCGCCGATCCGGCAGGCGGGTCCCGTCCTGTCCCCTGGTCAGTTCCTTGTAGACCACATGAACAGACACGCCCGTGGTTTCGGAAATTTCTTTCGGCGTCCGCCCGTCCTCCCACAATCTTTCGATTTTCTGGCGGTCCTCCAGGGTCCTAAAAGCATAATCGGCCACGTCCTCACCCCCAAACGATAAAAAAATTAGGCCACACATGGCCGTGTGGCCTTGTGTAACCTAATAATAATGGCTGCCCTGTTTTCTTAAGATGGCGGTTTTTCTTGACCTGACACGGATTTAGCAGTATACTGAAAATGGTATATTGAATTTCCCATCATGGCATAGGAGGGCCTTCTATGGCAACTGTGAAAAAAATCAGAAAATCCACCGTCCCCTACTACGGCGCGGCGGCAGCCTGGGCCGTCTGGGTGGCGCTGCGGGATCTCTACAGGCCCAGCCAGTTCGCTTTCGTGGCGGTGCTGTCCTTGGGGGTGTTCCTGCTGCTGCGGGCGGTGTGCAAGGATGAGGTCATTGAAACCGTGGTCCCTGATCCTCCCAGGGAGGAGGAGAAGCCCACCGGCAACGCCGGGCTGGATAAAATGATCGACGATGGCAGGAAAGCCATCAGCGAGATGAAGCGTCTGGACGACGCCATCGAGGATGAGAAGATTTCTCAGGACATCCGCCGTCTGGAGATGGTGTGCCAGAAAATTTTCGACCAAGTGAAAGCGGATCCCGGCAAGCTGCCCCAGATCCGGCAATTCATGGATTACTATCTGCCCACCACCCTGAAGCTGCTCAACGCCTACGACCGTATGGACGGTGCCGGTGTGGAGGGAGAGAACATCTCCGGCACCAAAGAACGGGTGGAAAACATCATGGGCACCATCGTCACCGCTTTTGAAAAGCAGCTGGACAGCCTCTTTGGCGCGGACGCCATGGATATCTCCACTGATATCTCCGTGTTGGAAACCATGCTGGCCCGGGAGGGCCTGGCAGGTGAAAAAATGGAGGCACAGACCACCAAGAACGCCGACGGCACAGATATCCGGCTGGAGCTGTGAAGCAGTCCGCCGGAAACCGCTGATTGAGACAGAACGACTGCAAAAATATAAGGGAGGACAATACAATGAGTGACATGGAGGGCATGATGCCCGAGCTGACCCTGAACGCAGACGCCGCCAAGGTGGAAACCCCCGCCCTGACGCTGAGTATGGAGCCTGAGCCCGCCCCCGAGCCGGAAAAGCCGGAAGTCAAGCCGGTGGTTATTGACGACAGCATGCTCACAGAGGCGGAGAAAAAAGTAGTGGACGATTTCGCCAAGAAGATTGATCTCAACGATTCTCAACTGATCCTGCAATACGGCGTGGCTGCCCAGAAAGGAGTCGCATCCTTCTCTGAGAGCGCCCTGAGCAATGTACGCACCAAGGATCTGGGCGAGGTGGGCGACACCCTGTCCAGCCTTGTGGTGGAGCTGCGGAGCTTCGGGCAGGAGGAGGAGGAAAAGGGCCTCTTCGGTTTCTTCAAGAAGGCAGGCAACCGGATGGAGGCTATGAAGGCCCAGTACGGCAAGGCGGAAGCCAACGTGGATAAGATCGTCCGGGAGCTGGAGCAGCACCAGCGTGTACTGATGAAGGACATCGCCATGTTTGACAAGATGTACGAGCTTAACCTGAAGTACTATAAGGAGCTGACCATGTACATCATCGCCGGCAAGAAGCGTCTGGCAGAGGTACAGTCCGGCCAGCTCAAGGAGCTGCGGGAAAAGGCGGAGCGCACCGGCGCCCAGGAGGATGCCCAGGCATATAACGACATGGTGCAGATGTGCAACCGCTTTGAGAAGAAACTCCATGATCTGGAGCTGACCAGAATGGTGTCCATCCAGATGGGACCCCAGACCAGAATGCTGCAAAACAATGACACGCTGATGGTGGAGAAAATCCAATCCTCTCTGGTCAATACCATTCCTCTGTGGAAGAGTCAGATGGTGCTTGCTCTGGGATTGGAGAACAGCCGCCGGGCCACGGCCGCCCAGACCGCTGTCACCAACGCCACCAACGAGCTGCTCAAGAAGAATGCCGATATGCTGAAAATAGGCACTGTGGCTACCGCCAAAGAGGCCGAGCGGAGCATCATTGATATCGAAACCTTGCAGCATACCAATCAGCAGCTGATTTCCACCCTGGATGAGGTGATCCAGATCCAGCGGGACGGCGCACAAAAAAGGAAAGAGGCAGAAGTGGAACTGGGCCGCATCGAAGGCGAGCTGAAGCAGAAACTGATGGAGCTGAGAGGATAGGATGACTCTGACGCGGAAAGAAGTTTGATATGAAATTATTGAAAAACCGGGCCTTTGCCGTAATTGTCCTGATTGCGGCCATTGCGCTCTCCTCACTGTACGGCCTGTCCCAAAAGCCGGAAGTGGAGGTCCTGGGGGGCGGCGCACCATTAAACGAAAATCTTTCCACCGCAGCTTACGAGACATACATTGTCGATGAAGCCGGTGTGCTCTCCGGTAAGGAGGAAAAGGCCTTGAGCCTGTATAACGCCAACTGGGACAAGGCAGGCAGCATTATGGCCGTGGTGACTGTGCGCAGCAGCAGTTCCCTGGAGGACGAAGCATGGGACCGGGCCATCGAAATGGAGCTGGGGGAAAATGACGCCCTGCTCCTGCTGGATACCAGTGCCCGGCAGGGATATGTGGTCGCCAGCGGCCGGTTCTATGACCGACTGGCCTCTCAGTCCGGCAGTTTTGTGGATGCCTGTCTGGCCGGCGGCCTTCAGGCCGGAGATTATGGCGCAGCCGCCCTGGAGCTGTTCGGGCAGATCCATCTGCTTTACGGTGGAGAGTACACAGAGGACGCGTTTTTTACCGGAGGCGGTATTTTCGGGATTGTCTTTTCCTTGATTCCGGTTGCCCTGTTGCTGGCAGTGCTGGTCGTCCTGTTCAACATTATTGACGGCATTCGGTA
>CAJTUD010000126.1:0-2779 GCA_910579725.1 uncultured Oscillospiraceae bacterium
GGCGGATGCGCCGCCCTCCGTCCGCAAACCGGACGCCGTTTGGCGCGATGGCCGCCTTCACCCATTGCAAAAACGCGGGCAGGGGCATCTCCTCGGGCAGCTCGCCCACCCGGAGAACGCCGTCGCCTCCGGGCAGCTTCTCCACCCGCTCCAGTCCCAGCCGGGCCGCCAGCGCGTCGTTGACGCCCCCCTCCGCCCGGTCCAGGTTGGTATGCATGCAAATGGCGGCAATCCCACCTTCCAGCAGGCGCAGGAGCAGCCTGCCCTGGGGATTGTCGTCCCGGACAGTCTGCACAGGGCTCCAGGCGCAGTTCATCACCGGGTGGTGGGCCACAATCAGGTTCGCTCCCAGTTTCTCTGCCTCCTCCGCCACAGCCTCCGTCACATCCAGGGCCACCAGAATCCGGAGAACCTCCCGCTCCGGACGGCCGAGCAGAAGCCCTACATTGTCCCCCTCCATGGCCAGTTCTTCGGGGGCCAGCTGATAAATTGCTCTTTCAACGTCCCGCAGCGACGGCACGTTCCCACTCCCCTTTCTTCTCCTCCAGACAGGCGATTACCTCCAGGATTCTCTCCCGTTTTGCCGCCAGAGACGGATCTCTCGCCTTCTTCAGTCCCGCCGCCGCCCGTCTCAGGCGCAGCAGCCTGTCCGCTATGTACGCTCCCCACAGGGGATCCTCGTCCAGCAGAAAGCCTCCCCACGCCTGGGCATCGGAGGCCGGAGGCATCCCGCCGCCCCGAACTGACAGAATGGGGTAGAGCACCCCCTTGTCCTGAACCAGCTCCTCATGAAGCACCCGGTACCCGTTCTCCGGCAGCCAGGCACGCAAAACCTCCCCGCGGCTCATGGGCTGGAGCAGCAGCAGAGGCCCTGCGCGGCTCCAGGGCGCGGCGGCCAGAATCTCTGTCATTGTGTCGCCGCCCATTCCGGCAATGACGATCACGTCCGCCTCTCCCGGCTTCAGCACCGACAGCCCGTCTCCCAGCCGGAAGTCCACGCTCTCCTCCACGCCGTACACCGCCGCGGTCCGGCGGGCGTGGTCCAGAGGCAGCGCCCCGATATCCGCGGCCACGGCCCGTTTCACCCGGCCCTCCAGCAGAAGGGAGACGGGAATGTAGCCGTGGTCGGTCCCGATGTCCGCCAGACAGGCGCACCCCTCCGGCGCCAGCGCCGCGATGGCTCTGAGCCGGGGGCCCATATCCAATTTTGCCGCCACAGTCACGCCCCCTTCCGGACAACAGAAAGGAAGGGCTCACAAGACCGGCCTATGAGCCCTCCTCCATGGGATTTCTTTACTTATTGGCCTCGGCGTTGACAGCCTCCAGCAGCTTTTCCACATCCACGCCGTGGACGGCGCAGGCCTCGGCCACCGTCTCTCCCCGGCTGCTGGGGCAGCCCAGGCAGTGCATGCCGATGGACAGGAAGATGGGCGCGGTCTGGGGTGCCATATCCAGAATATCGCCGATGATTGTATCTTTCGTAATCGTCACCATTGGGAAATACCTCCACGTTCTGTTTCTCTGCTGCTCTGTTTCAGCGGAATTAGTATACCCCAATATTTCGCCGATTTCAATACTTTTTTCGATTTTGCCCGCCGGAAAGAAATCCGGATCAGAACGGCCGGCGGCGCTGGCGCTTGTAGGGCGGGCGGCGCTGTGCCGGTTTGTCGATCAGAATGATGTCATCCCCGATCTGCTTGATGCACTCCCAGGGAATATAATATTCCTCCCCCCGTCCGAACAGTCCGAAGAACCGGCAGGGCCCCGGCACCACCAGCGCCGCCACCCGTCCCTCCGGCAGCAGCACCTCCACGTCCCCCACATACCCGATCCGGCAGCCGTCGCAGATATTGATCACCTCTTTGTACCGCAGCTCCACCATCCTGCATTGCATGACCGTCACCCCTCTCTCAAAAGGAGTGTATGCCCGGACGGGAATGTCCCATGCCTTTCCCCGAAGTCAAATATTCTTCTGAATGGTTTTCAGCGCGTTCTTCTCCAGACGGCTCACCTGCGCCTGGGAGATGCCCACCTCGGCGGAAACCTCCATCTGGGTCTTGCCCTCGTAAAAGCGCAGGGCAAGAATGTGCTTCTCCCTCTCCCCCAGCCGCTCCAGCGCGTCCTTGAGCGCAATATGCTCCAGCCAGTGCTCGTCCGTATTCTTGGTATCCTTCACCTGATCCATGACGCATACCGTATCGCCGCTGTCGGAATAGACCGGCTCGAAGAGGCTCACCGGGTCCATGATGGCATCCATGGCGAAGACCACATCCTCCCTGGGAATACCCAGCTCCGCCGCCAGCTGTTCCACCGTGGGCTCCCGCTGAGACTGGGCCATCAGCCGCTCCCTGGCCTGCATCACCTTGTAGGCGGTATCCCGCATGCTGCGGCTGACCCGAATGGCGCTGTTGTCCCGGAGATAGCGCCGGATCTCGCCCACAATCATCGGCACGCCGTAGGTGGAAAACCGCACCGGCTGGGTAATATCAAAATTGTCAATAGCCTTGATCAGGCCCACGCAGCCTACCTGAAACAGGTCGTCGGCATTTTCCCCCCTGCCGGTAAATTTCTGGATGACCGACAGCACCAGCCGCAGATTGCCCTGTATCAGTTTTTCCCTGGCTTCCTTGTCTCCTTCCTTGGTCCGCCGCAGCAGCTCCATGGTTTCTTCATTGCGCAGCACCTTCAGCTTGGAGGTGTTTACGCCGCATATCTCCACCTTTCCCTGCACGTCCTCATCCCCCTTGGCGAAAACTTACATGAGCAGTTTTCCCTTGGC
>CAJTUD010000126.1:2789-3034 GCA_910579725.1 uncultured Oscillospiraceae bacterium
GATTATACGGGAGGAAAAATGGAGGTTTTGTCGGGGCGGAGAAGAGGGGACGGCGCGCCGGCGCCGCCCCCTCTCCGGGTCAGCTTTGCATCAGCCCGGCGGCCCGCATGCCGGCCAGCAGTTGGTTGAACTTTGCCACCACATCGGCAGGGTTAAGGGCGTCTGCCACCGCAGCGATCTCCGGAACCGTCCCGGCAGGGCCTGCGGGGCCCATGGGGCCGGTGGGACCTGCTACGCCTGCGGGG
>CAJTUD010000127.1:0-572 GCA_910579725.1 uncultured Oscillospiraceae bacterium
ACCGAGGCGGGCAAAAGGGACGCCGCAGGACTATCCCTTGAAAGGGCTTCTCAAGTGCGGCAACTGCCATAGGACGTTGAGCCGGGTCCACAGTTCCGCTGGATATTACTACCGATGCACCAAGAGCAAGGCGGACGAAGCCAGCGACTGCCCAAAGGGAAAACTGTTCACTGAGAAAGAGATCGAGGGCATTGTGTTCCGGGCAATCATGCAGATGCTGGCGATGTGCCAGGAGCGGAAAAAGCAGAAGTCATCCCTGACGCTGACCCGCAAGGAGCGTATCGCAGCCTGTGTCGCAGAGCTTCAAAGGCTGGAGCAACAGCAGGAACGGTACAAGCAGGAGAAGTTTAGGGTCTATGAGAATTTCAGCGGCGGGGCGCTGGCAAAGGACGCCTACCTGAAACAGCGGGCGGACATTGACAGTAAACTCGCCGCCGCCAAAGCCGAACAGGAGGCACAGGAACAGCTTTTATCTGAACTGGAGCATCTGGCCTTTCAGGATAAGGCGCAGGAGGATGATGTGTTCACTTCCTTTGCCGGGGCAACGGAACTGACGGCGGAACTGGCACAGA
>CAJTUD010000127.1:647-2989 GCA_910579725.1 uncultured Oscillospiraceae bacterium
ACATGACAACTGATAAAGGTTTCTACTTCACGATAAAGCGGATGCCGGGGGCGGTCTGGGAAAGACCTGTTGGCCGCCTCTGGCATCCGTAAAAAATTTGGTGTTTAGTTGACACAAGGAGATATGTCCCGGCTGGGCCGTGATTATCTGAAAGTGGGATTTTATACAGAAATTTTCTTCCCTCAGAAGGGTGTCCGCTTTATCGCAGTTAATAACGGAATCGACAGTGAAAACCAGCAGGAAACGGATTTTACCCCGTTTTTGAACATCATGAACGAGTGGTTCGCAAGAGACACCAGCAAGAAAGTTCGGGCCATCAAACGCGCCCAGGGCATGGCTGGAAAGCATACTGCCGTTCACCCGCTCTACGGCTACAAGAAAGACCCGGACGATCCGGAGAAGTGGGTTATTGACGATGAAGCTGCCGAGATCGTCCGGCGTATCTTCCGTATGACCATCAATGGCAAAGGCCCTTATGAGATTGCCACAATTCTGGAAAGAGAACGCATCCTCTGCCCGTCTGCCTATCTTGCGGAGCGCGGCGCAGGAAACCGGCGCAACAGCGATTTTGCCGACCCCTGCCGCTGGTGGGGGACTACCGTTTCCTACATCCTCAACCGCATGGAATACATGGGCCATACCGTCAATTTTAAGACGGAAAAGACCAGCTTTCGGGATAAGCGGCGGCATCTCACCCCCAAGGATAGCTGGGTGATTTTTGAGAACACCCAAGCACCGATCATTGACGAGGAAACTTTTCAGACGGCGCAAAAGCTACGCAAAACCGGACGCCGCCCTACCAGCCTGGGAGAAGCCAATCCGCTGACTGGACTTCTCTACTGCGCCGATTGCGGAGCGAGACTGTATAACGAGCGTGGGGACAATGGCAAGGGGCATTTCAGAGATTCCTATGCCTGTTCCAGCTATCGCAAACGTACCAGCGATTGCACCATGCACTTTATCCGCACCGAGGTTGTGCGGGACTTGATTCTGTCGGCTCTGCGCTCTATTTCAGAGTATGCCAAAGCCAATCGAGAAGCCTTTGAACGGCTGGTGATGGACACGACCTCTGACCGCCAGACACAGCAAATGAAGGAGAGCCGGAAAGCCCTGACAGACGGGCAACGGCGATATGATGAACTGGATGTGCTAATTCAGCGCACCTATGAGGATCACGTTGCGGGTAAGCTGACAGACAAGCGATTTCTGAAACTTTCCCAGCAGTATGAAGCGGAACAGGAGCAGCTTGAAAGCGAGTTGAAGCGTCTGGCCGCTGAAATGGAAACGATGCAGGAGCAGACTGGCAGGGTGGACAAGTTTATGGCCTTGGTTGACCGCTACACCAGCTTTGACGAGTTGACCACGCCCATGCTCAATGAGTTTGTGGAGAAGGTCGTTGTCCATGAGCGTGTGAGTGTAGGCCGATACAAGCGTAAGCAGAGGGTTGATGTTTATTTCAACTTCATCGGGCTGGTGGAACTGCCCACCGAGCCGGAGGACGAAGCCCCCGCTGCCGCAGAACCGCCCCAGGAGCGGTATGTGGCCGTGAATACCAGCTTTGCCCCGCTGGGCGAGTACCTTTCCCAGCAGACGGAGAACAGCGTTACCCTCTCTTTCGCAGACGTTGAGCGGGTGATCGGAAAGCCCCTCTGCAAATCGGCGTTCAAATTCTACTCCTATTGGTATCCAGGCGGCAACCGCCCGATCTCCAATGTGATTTACAACGCTGGCTTTGATGTTGACCGGGTTGACCTCAAAAATCAACTGTTATACTTGATTCGGGCCGCATGACTGAACATTTAGCAACCCAACCGGACACAGTGAGCAATTCGCTGTGTCCGGTTTTTGCGTTTATTTGAAAAACATACTTGACAAAACGCACTGGAATGTGTAACCTTGCCCATTTTCATCCTCCTTTTATTCTCCGTCCGCAACAGGGGCGGCCTCAAACGCTACGCCAACGAAATTGTCGGCATCAAGGATATACTGACTTTCGCGCCAGCTGTCGGATACCATCTGTTCCGCCTCGTATTTGTCCTCAGCCTCCACCTCAACGGTCATTTTCAGCGTTTCGGTGATGGTAACCTTGAATCTCCGAGACGGGGAAGATGCGTCGCGGGCGTAGAAATCACGCACGGCGGAATTTCGATCCTCCATGAAGTAGTGGCCCCAATATACCGTAACCGCCCCGTCCTCCAGCAAATGGAACTGCCAGGTCACATATTGGCCGGCGTCGTTCCTGCCGAGGATAAAACCATAGTGGTCGCTGTCAGCAAATGGCCCGGTTTTGATCCGGGCGTTCTCCACACGATACCCAGACATTTTGCTCCCTACGATTTTCC
>CAJTUD010000128.1 GCA_910579725.1 uncultured Oscillospiraceae bacterium
GCCGGGAGGTCCACACGGAGGCCGTCCGGCCGCTGTGCGCCGCTCCCGCAGCTTCGCCGCTCTGGGCCGGGCTCCGGGGTGCCTTGTAGCCGCCGTATATGGAGAAATTTGAGAAGTAAGGATTCACGCCGGAAATTGCGCCTGCCATATCGCTCACCTCATGAGTATGATTTTGGATGGCACCATCATACCACATTTTTCTTCCCTTGGCAAGACCCTGCCGCTCCTTCAGCCATCTCTCTCCCCCTTGACAGCCGCAGGCCGGTGCCGTACAATGGAAGATGCACAGGTACGGGACAAGCGGGAGAGCGGAGGGCGGATTATGGTAAAGGAGCGGCTCGGCAGCCTCAGGAGGGTACTCACCGGACGGCTGTACTGCGTCCTGCTGGCGGCGGCGGGGCTGCTGCTGGTTTTCGCCCTGCTCTCGCAGCCGGACCGGTCCCTGCTGGCCGGCTTCTGGCAGATTCAGATCAGTGAAACCGGCCTGATTACCGACCCCATGTCCACCGGCGGAGTGGGGGCGGCGCTGCTCAACGCGGCGCTGATCCTCTTTCTCAGCACCGCGCTGATCCGGAAAATGGGCCTGCCCTTCACCGGGGCGGCCTTTGCCTGCCTGTTCCTGATGGCCGGGTTTTCCCTGCTGGGAAAAAACCTGCTGAACATCGCCCCCATTGTGGCCGGCGGGTTCCTCTATTCGGTGTATAAGCAGGAGAGCTTTGCCCGGTATGTCTACCTGACCCTCTACGGCACCTGCCTGTCTCCGATGGTCAGCTTTCTGCTGGTGCGGGTGCGTCCCGGCCTGCGCTGGCTGGCCATGGCCGCCTGCGGCGCGGCAATCGGCTTTCTGCTGCCCTCCATCGCCCGGTTCACCACCAGAATCCACCAGGGCTACAATCTCTACAACGTGGGCTTTGCCGCCGGGATTCTGGGCCTGGGCATCGCCAGCATCCTCAAGGGCTTCGGCGTGGAGTTCGACTCCGGCGTCAGCTGGAGCCGGGAGGGCCATGAGCTGCTGTGCGCCATGACCATGCTGCTTCTGCTGGGCCTGATGGGGACGGGGGTGCTGCTCGGCTGCCGGAACTGGAGGGACTACAGGCACATCCTCCACCACTCCGGCCGGGCGGTGGCCGACTTCATTCTTCTGGACGGCCCGGGGCCCACGCTGGTGAACATGGCCCTGGTGGGCAGCGTGGGGCTGGGATACCTGCTGGCGCTGTACCCCTGGGGGGTGCGCCTCAACGGCCCGCTGGTCTGCTGCATTTTTGCCATGACCGGCTTCGGGGCCTTCGGCAAGCATCCCCGGAACGTGCTGCCGGTGATGGCGGGCGCGGTTCTGGCGGCGCTGCTGATGATCCAGGTGCCCATCACCTCCCCGGGCGTGCTGCTGGCGACGCTGCTGTGCACCTGCCTGGCTCCCATCGCGGGACAGTTCGGCTGGGGCTGGGGCATGGCCGCCGGGTTTCTCCATATGACCATCGTGCAGAATACCAGCATCCTCCACGGGGGGATGAATCTATACAACAACGGCTTCGCCGCGGGATTGGTGTGCATCCTGCTGGTCCCCGTCATCAAGTCCATGTCGCCGGAGCCCTGGGAGGATTGAGAGAGATGAGAAAGCATATGTACCGGGCCCGCCGGAGGATGAACCATGTGGTCAGCGAGCTCAGTCACGCCCTGCTGCTGGCGGGCGGCAGCGAGATCGACATGCGGCTGATCCGGGAGGAGGGGGGCCTGCGGCTGTATCTGGAGGGCAACTTTGATCCGGAGCACCAGCGGGGGATGGAGCGGGTGGCCCGGCTTCTCCAGCCTGCGGTCCGGGACCCGGCCCTGGTGGAGACCTACGGAGAGCTGACCGGCGAGGACCAGTACACCGATGAAAACGAGCTGGCCCTGGTGGGCCAGATGGTGGACGAATCCCGGGTTGTGGTGGAAACGGGCCGGGTGCGGATGAATCTGTTCCTGGCATTCTGAGAACCCGCAATTTTGTTTCCCGCAGAGCCGGTAATCCCGGAAAAGCTGCGCATACTACTCCGGAAGAGGAGGGATGCGCAATGGAATCTGTCTGGACGCAGACGGCCTGCCTGCCGCGGTTTGAACCGCTGGAGGGCAGCCGGAAAACGGATGTGCTGGTCATCGGCGGAGGAATCACCGGGATTCTGTGCGCCTGGATGCTCCGGCAGGCCGGGGCGGACTGCCTGCTGATCGAGGCAAACCGCCTTTGCCGCGGCGCCACCGGGGGCACCACCGGGAAAATCACATCCCAGCATGGCCTGATCTACCACCGTCTGGTCCGGACCTTCGGCCCGGAGAGGGCGGCGCTTTACCGCCGGACCCAGGAGGAGGCCCTGGCCCGCTACCGGTCCATGTGCCGGGAGATCGACTGCGATTTCCAGGAAAAAGACAGCTTTGTCTACTCCCTGGACGACCCCGCCGGGCTGGAGCGGGAAATGGAGGCGCTGGAGAAAACCGGCGCGGACGCCCGCTTTGTCCGGGACCTGCCCCTGCCCTTCCCTACCCTCGGCGGGGTGTGCTTCCCCCGGCAGGGGCAGTTCCATCCGCTGAAATTCCTGGCCGCCCTGGCCCGGGAGCTTCCGGTGTGCGAGCAGACCCGGGCCCTGGCCTGGAAGCCGGGGCAGGTGCTCACGGACCGGGGGACCATCACGGCGGAGATCACCATCGCCGCCACCCACTTCCCCTTTCTCACCAATCACGGCGGATATTTCCTTAAGCTCTTCCAGCACCGCTCCCACGTGGCCGCCCTGGAAAACGGCCCGGACCTGGGCGGGATGTACGTGGACGCGGCCCAAGGGGGCCTTTCCTTCCGGAACTGGGACAGCCTGCTGCTGCTGGGCGGCGGGGGACGGCGGACGGGGAAGGGCTGCGGCCGGGAGGAGCCGGAGCAGGCGGCCAGGCGGTACTATCCCCAGGCCGGAATTGCCGCCCGCTGGTCCGCCCAGGACTGCATGTCCCTGGACGGCGCCGCCTAC
>CAJTUD010000129.1 GCA_910579725.1 uncultured Oscillospiraceae bacterium
AAAATGGCGCGGGGCAAGGCGGAGGATGCAGGCGGGCTGACGCCCGCCAAAGACGGCAACGCCGCCCTGTGCCATTTTGACCCCCGAACTTTACCGATTTTCAAGTGTGTCGACTATATCATGGGACGGCAATACTTTTTCAGCAATCCATCTGATTTTTTTGATTGTCGTTTGTACCGCCGTGTGGTACTCTCTTTATGCGCGGACTATGTGCTCAGGGGTACAGACTACACCGGAGCGCCCTGCCAGATTCATATTGTCAATGAGGATGTGGGAACCGGCTGGCGTCCGACGGTCACGACGGACAGCGAGGCGCTGGGCTTTTTGAACGGGGCGGCATGCACCGCGTCGCTGGAAATCCGCCGGACGGGTCCCGTGGTCCGTATTTTTGCCAGGCTGCCCCAGGAACGGAGGAGGATTGCTTTATGAAAAACAGAGAAATCATTGAAAAAATTCTGGCCTATCACCCCCATCTCCCCGGATATCAAGGCTGTGACGACTGGAAGTCCGGCGATCCGGAGGCGGAATGCACCGGTATCGTCACCGCGCTGGTCCCCACCGTCAACGTCATCAGAAAGACGGCCGAGCTGGGGGCCAATCTGCTCATCGTCCATGAACCGGCGTTCTACACCTCGGCCGACAAGGGCGGATGGTTCGAAGATTTCGGCAATGCGGTGTATGAAGAAAAGCAGGCGCTGATCGACCGTCACGGCATCACGATCTGGCGCGACCACGACCACATGCACGCCCACAGCCCGGACGGAATTTTCACCGGCGTCCTCAAGTATCTGGGATGGCTGGGCCGGGAGCAGGCCGACTGCTCCACCGGCGGCTTCGGCCACTTTATTGTGGATCTTCCCGAAGAAATGACGGTTGCGGAGCTGTGCCGCCATGTGATTGACGCAATCGGCATGAACGGCGTGCGGTATATCGGAAATCCCGGGGACAAGGTGCGCTCCGTCGCCATCGTGGGGCATCTCTACCCCATGGATTTCGGCATCAAACATGCCGACGGCACTCCCGCGGAGTACAGTGTGCAGATCATCAAGACCCTGGAAGAGCGGGTGGACGTGATCCTGCCCGGAGAGATCATCGAGTGGACGGTGCTTTCCTATATAAGGGACGCGGTGGAGCAGGGACGCACCAAGGCGATGATCCATATCGGGCATCTGAACTGGGAAGAGCTGGGTATGAAGTACGCTCAGGAGTGGATCAGCGATCTGATCGGCTGCAAGCTGCCTGTGACGTATGTTCCCTCCGGGGATATGTACCAATATGTGACGAACAAATAGGGGCACAGCGCCCGCCCGCAGCAGAAAAACTGCAGGCGGGCGTTCTCATCCGCCGCCGGGCGGTACGAAATTCCCCGGTTGCCATTTTGCCCCGGCTGGTGTATAGTAAAGCCGCGCGGCGCTTCCGCCGTGAAACCGGTATCCGGAAATATACGAAAGTCAAAGGAGGACCCCCCATGTTGCAGATTGGCACAAAGGCTCCGGCGTTCACCCTGCCGGACAAGGATGGAAATATGGTTTCTCTGTCCGATTTTGCAGGCAAAAAGGTGGTTTTATATTTCTATCCCCGGGATAACACCCCCGGCTGCACCCGGCAGGCCTGCGCCTTTGCGGAAGCCTACCCGGAATTTCAGAAAAGCGGCGCGGTGGTCATCGGCGTCAGCAAGGACTCCGCCGCCTCTCACCAGAAGTTTGCCGGGAAATACGGCCTGCCGTTTCTTCTTCTCTCAGACCCGGAGCTGGCGGCCATTCAGGCCTACGGCGTATGGCAGGAGAAAAAGCTCTATGGAAAGGCAGGCATGGGCGTGGTGCGCTCCACCTTCGTGATAGACGAAAACGGCTTGCTGGAGAAGATCATGATGAAAGCAAAGCCGGATACCAACGCCGCGGACGTCCTGAACTATCTGGCGGAGAGGGCTTCGTCATGAACAGAATTCTGCCAAGAACCGGCGCAATGATCGTTACCGCGGCAGTCGCTCTTTTTGCGCTCTGTCTGATCACCGGCTTCCTCTTTGGCTCATATCTGGTATGCATGTTTCTGCCCGCCGGTTATCTCATGATGGCGGCAGGACTGCAATATGAAAGTCACGAAAGCCGGCGTGTGGCCGCCAATACCGGGATGGCGTTTGCGGTCATTTACGCGGTGTTGATTTATCTCGTGTATTTTGCACAGACAACCACCGTCCGTCTGGTGGAGTTGAGCGAACAGGCCCGGGGGATTCTGGATTTCCAGAGAGGAGGGCTGATGTTCAGCTACGACCTGCTGGGGTATGGAATGATGGCGCTCTCCACATTTTTCATGGGACTGTCCGTCCAGGCGGACAATCCGGCAGACAAGTGGATGAAAGCTCTGATGATGATCCACGGCGCATTCTTTTTCGGCTGCTTTATCCTGCCGATGACCGGCATGTTCGCCAGTATGTCGGATGGACGAACCAATCCCGGAGGCGCCGCCGCGCTTACCGCATGGTGCGCGTACTTTCTTCCCATCGGGATACTGGCCTTCCGGCACTTTGGGAAGAAACCCGGATGAGTTCATCCGGCGGCTCTCCTCCCCGGACGCCTCCCCCGAATACGTCGCAGCGGGCCGCGCAGAACAAAGCGGGCAAGGCAAACCACACCGGTCTGCCTTGCCCGTCTCTTCTTTATGAAGCTCTGTTCCCCGCCGCCATCCGCAGAAAGTGGCACAGCCACGGCATAGCGGAAAACGAATGTGCTATGCCACCTCAAACCCCTGGGCCCCAAGGGTTTGAAAGCAAGTGGCATAGGTGGCACAGCACTTTCTGTAACATTGGTATTTATATCATAACTCTACGGGGGAAAAGGTATGCGTTTCTGCTATGCCACCTATGCCACTTCCCCTGTAACCGCTGGGC
>CAJTUD010000130.1 GCA_910579725.1 uncultured Oscillospiraceae bacterium
TCACGAGGAGTTGAATACCCAGGAATTCCGGGAGGAGCTGGACAGGGTGGTGAACGATCTCCGCAAAGGCGTCCTGAAAGACCTCCCCTCCATGCGGCGGTACTGCTATGGCAGCGAGGGTGTCATTGAGGGCGGAACCTGCTGCCAGAACTACGGCTTCACACTGGAGACGGGACAGTATCTCTACCGTCTGCGGTGCAATCCCATAGAGGGCGACTACCAGGCATATCTCTCCTGCTTCGATAAGCAGACCCAGCAGATGGGACTGACGGAACAGGGCCGGCAGAGGATGAAGGGATTCAAGGATGACCCGGTGGTAGCGGAGGCTGTCGTACAGATTCAGCAAGTACTGGACGAAAGCCCGGCTGTCGGACGGGTCACCTTCGCCAGCGGGGAACGGTGGAACTATACCGACCCGGAGAAATATCTCCAGACCGTCCGTGAGGAGCTGCCCTGTCATGCCGCCACCGGCTTCCACTGTGAGACACTGACCGATGACCCGGAAGTCCGCAAAGCGGTGGACGATATGCTCTGCGGTCTGTATGGAGAGGAAAACTCACGCACGCTGGAGGACTACGGCAACAGTGGTATGACGATGGGAGGCATAAGCTAATGAAATTGGTAAAAGACGTAATCTTATGCACTGTTGTCCGCGATGATTTCCGACGGTGGCTGGACGGGGGAAACGGCCCCTTGACGATACAGACTGGAGAGAAAGAATCCACTCTGCTTCTCAAATTGGAAAAAAGCCCGCTTGTAGATTATTTATACCGAATGGATCTGGGGCGGGACGGCAGCATCTCATGGGACAGCCTTCTGAAGTTCTGCGGCGCATACGATACGGAACATCAATCGCTGTACTTGATGGAGGATTCGCTCAACTGCCTTGCTCACGGCCCGGCTCCGTTTGTGGTTACGACCGGCCAATCCATGACAGAGGAACTCTGCGGCAGAATCAATCGGCATGTGGAGAAGATCATCGCCAATGACCGGAGCAATCTTTCTTGCCAGAAGGTCACCGATCCATGTGAAGTGCGCAATCTACAATATTACCAGGAGTACAAGGCCAGGGAGGAAGCTATTGAGATGATTTTTAATGGCAGGACACCGGACGGTCAATTCCACAGTACCTATACCATGGAAGAACTGCCGGAGACTACTTTCATGGCCTGGCTCCAGGACCCGGAGAACTTCATTCAGACAGAGGCGGAGGTGTATAGCAAGAGGAATCAGGAGAAATTTCTCCTGCAATTCTTGAAAAATGACGCTCTATGGGAGGAATATCAGGCGATAGCGCAAGATCCCGACAACCCTCTCCACCGGGTCAAGGCAATATTTGATGCCATCAAAACAAGCGGCGCCAAGACAGTGACTGTTACTGTCCAGAAAAATGGAGAGGAACTGTCCTTCCGGACAGGGACCACTCCGCTGATGGGACATCACAACTCCTACAACACCAGCCATATTGCCGCCGCTGACCGGCGGGAGTTCGAGCGGCTGTTTGGCCGCCACGCCAGCTATACGGCCGAGGATATCACCAGGATCACCTATGGGAAAAAGGCCCTTTACGAGGCCGCGCCCATACAGGCTGAGGATATGACGGAGAGTATAGAATGGGGAGGTATGAGCTTATGAGGAACAAACTGATATGGAGGGAATGACTGGATATCCTGCGGGAGCAGATTCCGCAGGGCAGCCGGGAGGTAAATCGCTATTCTGAACAGACTCGAGAACATGCGGAAGTAAAATTTCTGCGAAAAGTTTCCTGAAAAAATCACAGCGCCGTTTTCAATGACTGCCGTAGGCCATTGAACCGGCGCTTCCGTTTTAACCACCAGCAGAGGCATTTTCCCATGAGAATTTGTCCGATCCGCTGAATAGCAATTTCGCTGGACCTGTGGTATTGTTCTGGCTGCCACAAAAACAGAAGGAGAAATCTTATGCCGGTTTACTACCCCATCAACGAGACTCTGGCCCGTCAGGCTAACATGATGAACAGCCATTATGAGTACAAAGCGGGCAGCGCCACAGCGGAGTATCATGCCATGGTGGACGAGGCCGCCGCCATAGCGGAGAAGCAAAAGGCCCGTACCGACCCCATGTACCACGAGAAGATCGACCGACTCCTGGACACCTACGCCCGGAGGCTGGCGGACAATTTCAATGAGAATTTTGAGATCCAGACCAGGTGTCCATCTATTCTGGTGGCAGGCCGCGCGAACTTCCCAGTGAGGAAGAAGGAGAAGCAGAACGCCGCCAGCAACCGGAACATGGAGGAATACCGCCGGATACGCGGGCTTCTGGACAAGATCCGCAGCACTGGCATGGGTGGTGTCAGCAGCGATGACGGCAGCGCCATCGCCAAGCTGAGAGCAAATCTTGAGAGCCGGGAGCGGGCGCAGGAGGAGATGAAAGCAGTTAACGCCTACTATCGGAAAAACGGGACGCTGCAGGGGTGCCCTCTGCTCACACCAGAGGATACTGCCAGACTGGAGGTTGAAATGTCCCGCAGCTGCCGCCAGTCACCCAAGCCTTACGAAAGCTTCCTGCTATCCAACAACAATGCGGAGATCCGCCGTCTCCGTGTCAGGATAGAAGAACTGGAACAGCGTCAGACCGCCCCCGCCCCGGAGGGCTGGACGTTCAGCGGCGGCAAGGTGGTCATGAACCGTGAGGAAAACCGTGTGCAGATCATCTTCGACGGCAAGCCGGACGCTGACACCCGGACCGCACTGAAGCAGAACGGGTTCCGTTGGGCTCCCAGCCAGGGAGCATGGCAGAGGATGCTGAACCAAAATGGTATCTATGCTGCGAAACAGGTCACCGAAGCGTGGATGTCCGCAGAAAGTGAACAAGCCGTG
>CAJTUD010000131.1 GCA_910579725.1 uncultured Oscillospiraceae bacterium
GACAGCCACTCCCGGCCATCCCAGTGGATGGCCAGATCCACTGCGGCGATGCCGTCCTTGGTGACCCCCAGCCGCTTGTCCTCGCAGTCAAGGCCGGCATATAACTGCATGGCCTCCTCCAGCGGGAGCTGGTGGGTCACTTGCCGCTCAGGTGTGTTGATGTGTTCGATCACATACCACTCATAGCGGTGGGGGAGCGTGGGATCAGCGGCGTTTTGGAGCGCCTGGAGTCCTTTTTCCGTCAGACCCATCTGCTGAGCCTGTTTGTCGAAGCAGCTGAGATAGCACTGATAGTCGCCCTCTATGGGATTGCAACGCAGGCGGTAGAGATACCGTCCCGTCTCCAGCGTGAAGCCGTAGTTCTGGCAGCAGGAGCCGCCGGCAATGGCACCCTTACTGCCATAGCAGTACCGCCGCATGGAGGGGAGGTCTTTCAGGATGCCCTTGCGGAGATCGTTCACCACCTTGTCCAGCTCATCCCGGAACTCCTGGGTGTTCAGCTCTTCGGGGCCTCTGGGCCACCAGGTATGGTAGAAGCCCTCGCGTCCCTCGTGTCCGAAGTCGATGCGGACATGGCCGATGGCCCCCAGCTCCTCATCCTTCTCCGGCGTCTGAGCATAAAAAAGCCCCGCATCCTCGGGGGATGCGGGGCACAGCTGATGGCGGAGAGGTGTTTCAGGGCAGCGGATCTGCTCCTCAGCACAGAACTCCGCCAAGCTGGGATTTGTACCGGTCATCTGGAACATATCCTTGACCAGCCGGAACTGGGAACGGGCTTTTTTCAGCGGCAGATAGGAGAGGATCGAACCGGTATGGTTTTCCTCCGCCATATCCACCAGTGCGTGGGGTTCGTCCGGATGGCGGGCAGTACCCCGCAGGTCGTAGCAGTACCAGCCCTGGGGCACGTCCTCGCGGGGGATGGGCGTGGCACTGAACAGCACTGAGGCCCCGAACAGGCGGGCGCCCAGCATTTTATCCTTGTAGATATTGATTTGCAATGGTTTCACTTCCTTTCGTTTTTGGTCAGCAACAATAGATACCACAACTCCCGGCGAAAGTCTACAAAAACTTTTTACATCATCGCCTGCCCAATCTCCGGTGCGGGAGGGAAAGGCTTGCTCAGACGGCGCGCCAGACCGAACTCCGTCCGCCGGACGCCGTCCTCCTCCATGGAGTCTCTGCCCAACTGGGCAAAGTCCATATACCCGTCGATGGTATCAATGACTTCATCGTCCGCCCCGACGCGCCGAAGCACCTGCTTCCCGTACTCATCCATATCCTCCGGGACCCGCTCGTAGTCGTCCCGGTCCATAGCAATGCTGACAGCTTCCACGAAGGTATCCGGCTGTTCCACCTCCAGAACAGCGCAGAACTTCAGCAGCCCACCATCCTCCTGCTCCATCTCCTGAAGGCACATCGCCAGCGTATTGGCGTCTTCCACAGTGATTGTATCCAGCGGGAGGAGGCCGTCCAGATACGGGGAGGAGAACTTGACGGCGGTGATGCCGGCCTGGGAAAAGTCCTCCACGTCCAAGTCTTGTTTTGCCCGTGTCATCTCTTCCCCGGAGGTGGGGAGCGTGAGGTAATACCAGCGGTCCGCAGTGGCGAGTGTCAGGTGGAGGACGCCCTGCTCCTCCATGACCTGCTCCATAGCGCCCGACCGGATACCTGTGTACCCATCGGTCAGGAACTCTCCTTCATGCTCATTGCAGTAGTCTATGCCAATAGAGTGGTAGTTCAGATAGGGACGCAGGGCCTCCGGCACCTTATCCCCCAGATGGTCATGCTCTACCAGCCATTTGCCAAGCTCCTGGTGGGAGGTCATGTCCGGAATAACCTCATAGTAGTCCATACTGGACGGTTTTATATGGGTGGCAATTCGAAGCACATTGTCCAGGCTCTGTTGCAGCTCCGAGTCCAGTGACTTGGACAGATGATAGTGTCCCGCCGCATTCAGCCCGTCTATCGTCTCCGCCAGCTGGTTCAGCTTCTGGAGTGTGACGTCACCATCCAGCCTGATTCCCTGGAGATGCCAATTGAGAACGGGGACGGGACTGGCCGCATTACAGATTGAGGGCACTGCATTCGGCAGGCCCGCCGCACGGATTTCATCAACTTTCCGTTTGAATTCATCCGGCGGCACCGGCAGTTTCAACTGTTCAAGTACCCTGCCGCTGGATATATTCAGCTTTAACATGATAGACCTCCCATCTGCTGGTCCGGCTCTTGCGCAGGAGGAAAGGGCTTACTCAGCCGGCGCACCAGACCGAACCCGGTTTGCCGAACGCCGTCCTCCTCCATCATCTCGCTGCCCAGCCGGTCAAAATCGGTATGGCCCTCTATGGCCTCCAGAACTTCATCATTTGCACCCATGCGGCGCAGGGCCTGACGGCCATACTCCCGTTCGCTGTCGGAGATCAGCTCGTAGTCATCAATGTCGATGGCCGTATCAAGGGCCTCGGTGAAGGTGGACGGTTCTTCCACCTCCAGAGCGGCGCAGTATTTCATGATCTCGCCGTCTTTTTTAAGGCGCTGGAGACAGAGCGCCATCTCATTGGCATCCTCTACAGTGATACTGTCCATAGGGATCAGCTGATTCAAATAAGGCGCCGTATATTCCGCGTTGGCGATCACCGCTTGAGCGAAGTCCTCAATTCCAAGAGACTTCTTTGCGTGTTCCATCTGCTTCTCAGAGGCGGGGAGGACAAGGGGATAACTCTGTTCTGAGGCTGTGAGTGTCAGAAGCATGGCTTTTGGCGTCTCCTCCTGCACCGGCGCTTCCTCCCGACGTTTGACAAAACCATGGGCCGTGTATGCACCCCCAAGAGTGTCC
>CAJTUD010000132.1 GCA_910579725.1 uncultured Oscillospiraceae bacterium
GGAGTCGTCCGGAGTTAGACACCTGCTGATCCAGATAGAACAGGGCCTCCTTGACCTCCAGGGCCTCCAGCCGGGCCAGCAGAAGCTCCACGGCCCGCACCGTCTTGTCCACGATGCGGTAGCTCCCCCGCAGTCCGGCCAGATCCCGGATGGTGCCGTCCATACCCTCCAGGAGCAGGGAGCCGGACAGGGCCACCTCCAGGGTGATGATGGTGTTGAAGCCGTCCAGCACCAGGGCCTCCGGAGCCTCCCGGAGCCGCTTCCGTTCCCGCTCCTCCAAAGCGGCGCGGGGAGAGGTGATCCGGGCCAGAGCCAGCCGCTGGCGCTCCGAGAGCAGGTGGTGGTTGCCCACGAAGGTGGAGGCGGATTTGGTGTCGTATCCCCGGTCCAGCAGGAACGCCAGCTCCTGGGCGGCGCCGTTCAGCTTGGCCGCAGCCTTGGAGCCAAATTCGATGGTATCTTTCGGCACATAGCCGCGTTTGACAGTCTCCATGGTGGGTTCAGTCCCTCATAGTCAGTTTTCCGATGAACGGGAATTGCTTTTCTCCATCTCATTCAATATCGAATGTCAACTCATCCTCATCGTAAAGTTCGCCGCCGAAAAAGCAACGTACCAAATCTTCAAATTTATTAAAGAACGGAAGCGCCCATCTTAGAATATCCGCTCTGGTTTCTTCTCCTAATGTTGGGCGAACTCGCGCCATGTCCACTTGATACACCTGTTCACTTTTTAAGTCAAGTAAAACGTAATATTCTTCGTTATATAAGCCAAGGTATAGGAATCCGGTTCCGTGAAATATCGTATTGGTTCGTTCAAATTCGCTCAAGTCCTTATTGGGAAACATTAACGGTAGCTGGAGAATTGTCGTTGCAATTTCTTCTTCTATCTCAAGTTCACGCCATCTGCCTGTTTCTTCACAATATGTCATTGAAAAGTCCCCCAGCATTTTCCCCGTAACAAATGGGACGGACAATGTATAAGACCGAAAATAATCTTTTACTGCATTTGGTATGATAATATTTAGCCTGCTTTCAAGATCAACTATATCTTGATCTAAAATTATTGTTCTTCTCAATTCCACTTCCGGGTGTTCGATTCCAAATTTTTCTATTGTAGCTTGAATATAGTTTTTTCTATCCATAATATTTGCCTCCGCAACAAATCAGGATTTATCATCTTGATTATACCAGCATCCCACTTCTAATTCAATCCGATTTCTGATAGAACCGTCCAACCTCCCGCCTTGACAACCCCGTTGGCAAGGACTACTATAAACGTAGAAAAGCGCCGGTGGGCGCTGTTGAACGGGAGGCGGCTTTATGAAATATGTCAGGCGCATTGTTTACTGCCTGCTGCTGACGGCGGCGGCGAACGCCCTGCCGCTGGTCTGGCTGCTGTACGCCGAATGGTCAGTTTCCAGTGCCGGGTGGCTGTTTCTGCCCTTGGCGGCGGCGTTTCTCTGGGTCAATCTCCGCCCCATTCCGAAGTCCAGCCCCACCAAGCGCATCCAGCGGCTGGCGGAGGGCTGTGAGCTGCTGTGGCTGTTCTGCGTGACCGCCACGGCCACCGTCCTGCTCCAGCTTCTCTGGCTGAACATACTGCGTGCCGATATTGCGAAGGACAGCTTCCTTGACTGGTGGGGGTATTTTGGGGACGCGATGGGCGTGCTGCTGGCAGTGCTCCTGCTGGCCGTGGTCTTCTGGAACGGCATGGTCCGGGTCTACCTCACCTCGGTACAGCTGGGCATCAAGCACCGCGTTCTGGCGGCGCTGTGCGGGTGGATTCCCCTGGTGAACCTCTGGTATCTGGCAAAGATTCTCCGCATTTGCAGCGACGAAGTGGAGTTTGAGACCCAGAAGTGGGAGCTGGACGCAGTTCGGGCGGAGAGTGAGGTCTGCAAGACGAAGTATCCCCTTCTGATGGTCCACGGCGTATTCTTCCGGGACTTCCGCTGCCTCAACTACTGGGGCCGCATCCCCAAGGAGCTGAGGCGCAACGGGGCCACGGTCTACTACGGACAGCAACAGTCCGCGGCGGCGGTGGAGGACAGCGGGAAGGAGCTGGCGGAGCGCATCCGGCAGATTGTGGAGGAAACCGGCTGCGGGAAGGTGAACATCATCGCCCACTCCAAGGGCGGGCTGGACAGCCGGGCCGCCATCGCCCACTGCGACATGGCCCCCTATGTGGCGACATTGACCACCATCAACACCCCGCACCGGGGCTGCATCTTTGCCGAGTACCTGCTGGGCAAGGTTCCCCAGGCCGCACGGCTGAAAATCGCCGCGGCCTACAACGCCACGATGAAGCAGGTGGGCGACCCCAACCCGGACTTCCTGGCGGCGGTGACCGACCTGACGGAGAGCGCGTGCCTGGCCCGGAACGAGGTGACGCTCGACGCCCCCGGCGTGGTGTATGAGAGCGTCATGTCCTACTGCAAGAAGGCCCAGCATGGCAAGTTCCCGCTGAATATGACCTACCCCATCGTCAAGCACTTCGACGGCCTGAACGACGGGCTGGTATCGGTGGAGTCAGCCAAGTGGGGGGAGCGGTTCACCCTCCTGGAGCCCCAGGGGAAGCGGGGCATCTCCCACGGGGACGTGGTGGATCTGAACCGGGAGAACATCCGGGGCTTCGACGTGCGGGAGTTCTATGTAAAACTGGTTGCGGATTTGAAGCGCCGGGGGTATTGAGGTGCAGCAGATATGAAAAGGCCAGATGACAGCGTACTGTTCGGAATACGAAAAGGAGTAGCGATTTATTTTAATAATGTGATAGAGAAAGACCGGA
>CAJTUD010000133.1 GCA_910579725.1 uncultured Oscillospiraceae bacterium
ACCATCTCCGGGATGGGGACTACGTGGTGAACATGGTCATGCGCGCCGCCATCGAGGAGCTGGGGCTGGAGGAGCTGACCATCGCCGCCACCAGCCTGGGCGGCGCCCACGATCCCATCGCCGCCTACATCGAGTCCGGCAAGGTGGTGGGCATCCAGACCAGCGGCATCCGGGGCCGGGTGGGCGAGGTGGTCTCCGCCGGAAAGCTGAAGACGCCCGCCGTCATCCGCAGTCACGGCGGCCGTCCCCGAGCCATTGAAGGGGGCGAGGTCCACATTGACATCGCCTTCATCGCCGCGCCCACCAGCGACTGCGCAGGCAACTGCCGGGGCGTGGGGGGCAAGAGCGACTGCGGCAGTCTGGGCTACGCCATGACCGATGCCCGATATGCGGGCCATGTGGTGGTGATCACCGACTGTCTGGTGGACTTTCCCAACATGCCCGCCAGCGTGGAGGCCATCGACGTGGACGCGGTGGTTGTGGTGGATTCCATCGGCAATCCGGGGAAAATCGCCTCCGCTTCCGCCCGGATTTCCCAGAATCCCCGGGATTTGATGATGGCGGAGAACGCGGCGGGGATCATCGCCTCCACCCCCTATTTCAAGGACGGGTTCTCCTTCCAGACCGGCGTGGGCGGACCGTCTCTGGCCGTCAACCTGTTTCTGGAGCAGTACATGGACGAGCGGAACATCCGGATGGGCTGGGCCATCGGCGGCATCTGCGGCCCCATGGTGGAGCTGCTGAAAAAGGGCAAGGTGGGCAAGATCATTGACGTGCAGGACTTTGATCTGGAGGCGGTGAACTCCATTCACCGCACCCCCGGCCACTGGGAGATGTCCGCCAGCCAGTACGCCAACCCCGCCAACAAGGGGGCCTTTGTCAACCACCTGGATTTTGTGGTTCTGGCGGCGCTGGAGATTGACACCGGGTTCAACGTCAACGTGCTCACCGGGTCGGACGGCGTGCTCCGGGGCGCTCCCGGCGGCCACCCGGACACGGCGGCGGGCAGCAAGTGCTGCATCATCGTCACCCCCCTGACCCGGGGCCGGATGGCTACGGTGTGCGAGCATGTGGTCACTGTCACCACCCCCGGGGACTGCGTGGACGTACTGGTGACGGACTACGGCATCGCGGTGAATCCCCTGCGGCCCGATCTGGCGGCGTGTCTGGACAAGGCGGGGATTCCCCATGTGAGCATCGAATGGCTGAAGGAGAAGGCCTATTCCCTGGTGGGCAGGCCCGACAGTCTGGAGTGGGAGGAGCAGGTGGTGGCCATACTGGAGGCCCGGGACGGCACCATACTGGACATTGTACGAAAAATCCGTCCCCCCGCCTTTTCCTGAAAGAAAAAGAGCCGGCGGGCGCCTGCGCCGTCCGGAATCGGGACGGTCCGGCCGCTCCGCCAGGGAGGATATCCTAATATGAGCGACACCTTGACCGCCATCTCCCCCCGGGACCCGGGGGCCTGGGAGCAGGTGGACGCCCTTCTCCGGCGGGAGGGCATCCGGAGGGACCGGAACCTGGACTACACCTGCGGCATCTTTGACAGCCAGTGGAATCTGGCCGCCACCGGCAGCTGCTTCGCCAACACCATCCGCTCCCTGGCGGTGGACAGCCGCCGGCAGGGGGAGGGGCTGCTCAGCCAGGTGGTGAGCCACCTGCTGGAAATCCAGGCCAGCCGGGGCAATCCCCATGTTTTTCTGTACACCAAGCCGGAAACCGCCCGGTTTTTCAGCGGCCTGGGGTTTTATGAGATTGCCCGGGCGGAGAACGATCTGGTCTTCATGGAGAACCGCCGGGACGGTTTTTCCCGCTGGTGCGCCGCCCTGGCGGAGAAACGCCGGGAGGGCCGGGCCGCCGCCGTGGTCATGAACGCCAACCCCTTCACTCTGGGCCACCTGCATCTGGTGGAGCGGGCGGCGGCGGAGTGGGATACGGTCCATCTCTTCGTGCTCAGCGAGGAGGCGGGCCCCATCCCCTTTGCCATCCGGCGGCGGCTGGCGGAGGAGGGCACAGCCCATCTGCCGGGGGTGGTCTGCCATGGGTCCGGCCCGTATATCATCAGCGCCGCAACCTTTCCCAGCTATTTTCTCCGGGAGGAGGACAGTGTGATCCGCGCCCACGCCTGCCTGGACCTTCAGCTCTTCGGCGCCATCGCCCGGCGTCTGGAGCTCCGGTGCCGCTTTGTGGGGGAGGAGCCCGCCAGCCGTGTGACGGCACTGTACAACCAGATCATGGCCCGCCGCCTGCCGAAGCTGGGGGTGCAGTGCCGGATCATTCCCCGGCTGGAGCGGGGGGGCCGCCCCGTCAGCGCCAGCGATTTCCGGCTGGCCGTTCACGACGGGGCCCTGGACCGGGCTCTGGAGCTGCTGCCGGAATCCGGACGGCGGTTCTTCTCCGGCCCCGGGGCCGGAGCGGTGATTGCCGCCATTCAGGCGGAAGAGAATGTGGTACACTACTGACAAGGAGGGCCGCCATGGAAGTGACGCTGGAGGAGATGCTCCGGGCCCGGGAGGACCGGGTCCGGAGGCAGGAAGCGATGCTGCGCCGGTACGGCGGGCCTCTGATCTCTTTTTCCATGAATATGCCTGGCCCGGTGAAGGACTCCCCCCTGCTGCGCCGGGCCTTCCGCGCCGGCAGGGCGCAGCTGGAGGCCGGATTGCGCGCCTGGAGCCTGCCGGTTCTGGCCCGGGAGGAGCGGCTGGCTTCCACCGGGTGCGAAGGGCT
>CAJTUD010000134.1 GCA_910579725.1 uncultured Oscillospiraceae bacterium
GTCCTGCCCTCCTTTCCGCTTCAGCAGCTCATAGTGAAAGTTCCGGGAAACAAAGCGGCGGTCCCCGGCGCAGAGGATTTCGGACTTGATAAAAGCCCAGGCAAACTGCTCCAGCGTCATGCCGTTGTAGTTGAAAAAGCCCGCCAGGGCGATGGGGGCGGCAGCGAGGATGCACACCCAGCTTGCCGTTTCCTTTCCGATGACGGGGCCGAGGCCCAGGTACACGCCCACGGCCAGCCCCACGGCGACAGCGGCGCAGAAAAACTGCCGCGCTGACAGGCCGAAAAAGATGGTTTCCTTGTGCTGGCGTACTTCTTTGGGGATTTTAATTTCCATGGGATTCTCCTTTCGCGGATAAAATAAAGGAACAGCGAATAAACCGCCGTCCCCTATGTGCTGTTATGCCATTGGATACTGCTGGGCACTTCGTTCCCCCACACGTCCCAGCCGGGGGCCGTGTGGCGGGCGAACAGCTCCACACGGGGCACGTTGCCCATAAGGGCCACAATGCGCCGCCGGGCCTCGTCCGGCTTTTTGCTGTGTTCCTCCACATGGGAAATAATCACCTGATGGACATTCTTCGCCTGCCGCCTGGGCTGGCCCCTGGTGGCAAGCAGACAAATCTCGGCATTGGAGCGCGTCCAATAGCCCAGGCCCCAATAGATGCTGTCCGCTTTGGGGGCCAGCTTGATCCAGGTGAAAGCAACGGTCTTAAAGGTGAAGCCCCACGCCCGGATCACGTCCAGCGCCTCCGGGAGCATGGGGCAAGTGGCCCACAGGAACAGAACACAGTCTTTTCCGGCCAGCCCCCATAAGCGTTAAAATAGGTTAGCAAGAACATTGACTCGTTGGCGAGGGGCTTCGGCAAGCAGCAGAGCAATACCCTCCCAATGAGATAGGGCACAAGAAATACCAATAACCGGTCTTACTGCGCCACTGACAAGGAGAGCGGCAACAGACAATTCACGCCACAGGCTTTCGTGTGCCTCAAGATATTTTGAGTAAATACCCCCATGGGGAAAAAGACCGCCCTTTATCTACGATTGCATAGCATAAAAGGGCGTAGAGCATCTTCCCATATAACCAGGCCCGGCAGCTCTCCGGGTCAGTTTTAGGCAGTTGCCCCAGCTGCATGATGGATTTCAGGCGCTTGAAGGCAAGTTCCACCTGCCATCTGAGCCGGTAGAGCTCAAGAACTTGAGCGGACGAAAAAGTATCTGCGGTCAGAGATGTACCAACCACAAAATATTCGCTCATCTCAATTGTATCCGGATCCAAAGGCTTTTTGTGCGGCGCTCTCATTTTGCGGCGTGTCTTTCGTTTCGCACGTTCCGCCTGTTCAGGACTTTTTCGTACCGCACAGATCCGCAGCGGCTTTGCGGATGCGGGCTTTCTGGGCTCGGAGTAGTAGTGAAGCGTGACATCCAGGACTTCTCCCGCGGCCAGTTCCCGCAGCAGCGGCAGTAATTCCACACAGTGGCCGCCCTCGTCATAGTACTTTGCGGCTTTGTGCTTCAAACGCATCACAAAATCCCCGCCAGCACCAACAATATAGTCAAAGCCTTTGGCCTTGCCATATAGCCGGTCCGCCAGGATGATATCACCTTTTTGGATCGGAAATCGAGCAGTCTTTTCTCCCTGGCTGTGGGGCGTTATCTCAAAATAATCATTCCTCAGACCGAATATTTCCCAACTATAGTGTAAGATCCAGTCGCTCCCGGTGCTCCCCTGTTCACTGATATGTGATCCGTCGATGGCTCGGACACAACGCCCCTCCAGCCACTCTGGTTTTGTTACCGCTGTGCCTAATTGCTCCAGCATCCCCTCACACATCCAGCGCAGCCATTCCGCGCTTTTTCGCACACGATGATAGAGAGCTACGCTGGATATGTCGCTTATTCCGCCTTCTTTCGCCACGGTGCTCGTTTCCTTTAAGGACAGCCCCTCGCCAAAATGCAGCAGTTCCACCCGCAGCAGCTCCTCCGCGCTGCCTACTTTCCGGGTCCGACAGATCGCTTTGCTCTCTTTTGCTTTTTCTTCCCAGCCGTTGGGCAAAAAGCTTTTCAGCTCTTCCCATTCTTTCGTTAGCTTTTCCATGCTGCCAGTATACCATATTTTTCTCCCGTTGTCATTATTATTTTAACGCTTATGGGCGGTGACCCGTGAACGCACAGCTTCTTTCGATCTTCATAATCTGCCCCCTTTTAAGTATGGCTAAATAATGGCCATATTGTATGGCCATTATATCAGCCATAATAGGAACTGTAAAGGGGGCTGACAAGGTGATACGCTATGCGCCGCTGTGGAAAACAATGGACGAACAGAAGGTGACGACGTACACGCTACGCTTCAAACATGGCATGAGCCACGCAACTGTTCAGCGCCTCCAGGCTGATATGCCGGTATCGACACATACGCTGAACAAGCTGTGTACGATCTTGAACTGCCGCCTGGAAGATGTGGCGGAATACGTCCCCGACGAATAACAGCTCTACGGCCTGCGGGTGCAGGACCGTAGAGCTGTTCATAATTGCGGAGCAAAAATCCCTATTTCCGTTTCTTCCCCCTCTGCGGCACCGAACTTTTCAGCAATTCTGACTTCTGCGCAATCCGGGTAAGCCACTGTTTTTCTTCCTCGGTCAGCTTATTGTAGCGAAGTTTGGTCTGCTTGCAGAACAGCATAATAAGCTGTTCCAGCTTACTGCCATTGAA
>CAJTUD010000135.1 GCA_910579725.1 uncultured Oscillospiraceae bacterium
TGATATCCCTATGACAGAGACACTGGAAGCGGAGGTGCAAGCTATGTGCAATCTATCTCAGGGCGTGGAAGAAAAAGGCCGCATCAGGGGCCGCGTCGAGGGCCGCGCCGAAGGCATAGCTACATCCATCAAAAGCCTGATGGACAGTATGGGCTGGAGCATGGAGCAGGCTATGGCGGCGCTAAAGATCTCAGAGGAGGATCGCTCGCAGTACGCGAAGCTGTTGAATAACTGAAGATCAGAGAAACGCTGAGTGTCTGCGGGCAGTCAGCGTTTCTCTTTTTAAAACAGGGAGGCATTGATATGGCAGAGATAGTCAGTCGCAGCGTCAAACCCAATATGATGATCACGATCCATGGCCACGAGGTGGCCCTCTTTTTTTCCCGCGAACCCAACACTCAGGTTGCGCTTCAGGTCAAGCAGGCGCTGACATTGAAATTCCGGAGCGGGCCTATGCCAGAGCGGAGGACAAGCTGACAACGGAGCTGGTTGCGGCGGGCGAGCTTCACGCGGTGGAACTCCGCCTAAAGTCGCAGAAAAAACGGGGCAAAAAAATCACCGCCGCAGTCTACGAATATCTCGCAGACTGCGGCGGCAAATGGGGCGCACTCAGCTATAATTTCAAAGATGATACAACGGAAATCCTTCTGCTGGCGGAATGGGATACCATACTCAGCCATAGATTTGCGATGCGGGCGGTTGAGCATTTCAGAATACACCACAATGATAAACTGCCGGATAAAATTGTGCTGACATTTATCGGACCTGAACAAAGGAGCCGTCGCTATGACAATAAATTTGAAGCAGGTAATTGACGCCGTTGAGAGTGCCAATGAGGTGTGCACAGATCTTTATGACGGCATATCGCTATCTGCCGCAGCATCGCTTATATTTTTTTCCGCTTCCACACGGGCATGGGTCATTGCGCCCCGGTTTCTTCTGCTCTACCCGCTGTAATGTCTTCCAAGGAACCGGAATATCCGCGTCAAAAATTCCCTGACGCAGTTTACCAGCGTCCAATTTCCCTGCTTGAAGCGCCCGACTGATATTGGGGCCAAATTCAAGGGAGCTGGGCCGTTCTCCGCCCATGCGCTCCTGAATCTCATTGGGTGTGAAGCCCCGATTCGAGGGGACTCGCGTACTGTTGTACATAGCAAAATAATATTGGAAAAACTCGTTAAGCTGTTCCAGGGAGTGAAAGCAGCCTCTGCCGGCCAGACGCTCTACATCGCTGATGATCATCTGCGGTTCGCTGTTCCCGCAGCGAGCCCCGAGTTGAAGGTCGGAAAGCACATCATCAGCCCGCTTCAGCTTCAGCACGTTTCTTAGATATGCTCCAAGGTCCAGAAACTCTTTTGTCTCTTCCGAGTAAAAATCATCCTGGTATTTAAGTAATTCGTCCTTTTCCGGGATGTAATAGGGCTTGTCCGCCTGTTCTTCCTTTAACTCCAAATAACTCTCGAAGCCGTCCAGCGCATACAGATATTCGGCAACGATCTCCCGCTTCATCGGCGGGGTCGGTTCCTTCACGTCATCGTAGATATCCTCCGCACCGGCGATAGTGTAAAGCCGTTCCTCCTGATCAAGCTGATCCACAAATTGCAGAAAGTCTTCCTCTGTCAGTTTTAGCTCTGGGTTCTGCTTCTGAATGATGCGAAAAGCCCGGTACAGGGGTGTAATGCCGTATAAATTGGCGAAGGCGTCAAAATAGGAGCGCAGAAGCTTCTCCGTTCCGCCGGGCAGGCCCGTACCGTTCCGCTGGGGATTTTCCTCCGTTTTCATAAACGCTCACCTCAACATTTCTAATTTGCTTTTATATCGCGGCTCATCAAAGGGGACTTTGTCCTTCAGCACATCGTACATTTCCTCAAGCAGCACCGCGGCAATCATCTCCTTAGCTCTGGCGGCGCCGTGAGCTGCCGATAACCGCTCAAAGGTGTGCTTCACATAATCGGGTTCATCTGTTATTGTCGTTGTCACAGGCTGTCCGGTTTCATCCAGACCGGCAATCTGGTTATCGACAACCTGCAGGATCAGCGCTTTCAGGCGAGGGTTATATTCCTCCCCCGGCGCTCGTTTCCGTTTTCCCATAAGCCTCTCCCATTCCTTTCTGTTCCATTTTGGGTTCTTTCTCTGGTAATGCCTACGTAGAGCATATTCCGTTGCAGCATCACATTGTGAGCTATCAGCACAGGCATGGTAGCGATGGGCTATTCCGATCCCTACGCCTTATGGCTGGTGGTGGCGCAGGCCAGAGTCAACTCATCTAGTTTTGCCGCGTCATACTCCACCATGCGGTCAACGAATTGAGCAAAGAGAGCGTTCGGCTCTCAAGATCAATCGGCTAAATCATACTGACATCCCCGTTGAACACTTCCTTGGCGGATGGTGGTCTATCAAAATATACCATATTCCGTCTGAATTGTATAGCAAAAAAAACAAGGAGTATGGCTGCGGTAAGCGCAGTCATACTCCCTGTTGTGCTTCTTATGTGTAGACCAGTTCACGGAGGACGATTTCCGCTGCCCGGTTACGGATATTATTCATACGGCCTACC
>CAJTUD010000136.1 GCA_910579725.1 uncultured Oscillospiraceae bacterium
GGTATGACGAGTACCGCTATGACCTGGCGGAGATCGGCCACAACCCTTATGAACTGGCGTCCTACCTGACCGTCCTGTTCGAGGACTACACCAGGGCGGAAGTGCAAAACACCCTGCAAAGCCTGTTCGCCCAGCAGTACACCCTCACCCTCACGCCGGAGGTGGAGGTACGCTACCGCACGGAGACCCGGACGGACAGCGAGGGCAACGACTACGATGTGGAAGTGCCGTACAACTATTATATCCTCAATGTGAAGCTGACCAACAAGGGGCTGGGGGCGGTGATCCGCGCCTCCGGGCTGACAGTGGAGCAGACGGAACGGTACGATGTGCTGATGACCACCAGCGGCAACCGCCCCCTGTTCGGGGAGGACGTGTACGGCGTTTCCGGGGGCGAGTACACGGACTATGACATCCCCGGCGAGGCGCTGACCGATGAGAAGTTCCGCAGGATGATAACCGAGGCGGAGAAGTACCTGGGCTACCCGTATGTATGGGGCGGCTCCAGCCCGTCCACCTCCTTTGACTGTTCCGGCTTCGTGTCGTGGGTCATCAACCACAGCGGCAACGGCTGGAACGTGGGGCGGCTGGGGGCAAAGGGATTAAGGCAGATGTGCGGCATCATCCCTCCCTCGGAGGCGAAGCCGGGAGACCTTATCTTCTTCCACCACACCTACGACGCCCCGGACCCCAGCGACGCGACCCATGTGGGCATCTATGTCGGGGGCGGGATGATGATCCACTGCGGAAATCCCATCAGCTATGCCAGTATCGAAAGCAACTATTGGCAGAGCCATTTCCTGTGTTTCGGGCGCATCCCTTAAACAGCAAATCCGTGAATTGATGAACAAAATGGAAAGGCGGTGAAGGGCAGGATGGATGAGATGGAGAGAAAGACGGACAAGGCGGGAAGCCAACATTCCGTTGAGACAATCGGGAGCCTTATGGCGGAGTGTGGGGAGCTGGCACAGCAGATCGACAGCGAAAAGGAGCGGCTGGAACGCTTCATGCTGGAGACAGGCGGGGCAAGCGACGCCTCTGACCGCATACAGGCGGGTATCGGCCGCATGGAGGATGCGCTTGCGGCGGCGGAGGGCCGCTTGCAGGCGCTGTTCGACGCGCAGGAGCGGGAGGCTTTCGCGCCGGAGAAAAGGGCCGTGGGCGAACAGAGGCCGGCAGAGCGGGCATCCGTGATAAAGGACCTTGCGGCAAGAAAGGCGGAGGCCGCCACGAGGGGGCCGCAGGACAAGGAGCGCAAGCCTCCAAGCGCAGGCATGGAGAGATAAGGAGCGAGTATGAGCGAGAAACTGGACAAGATCGGGGCTGACCGTGACCGCGCAAAGGAAAAGCGCGACCAGTGGGACGCCCGGTACAAGGAGCTTTGCCAGAAGTATATCCAGCAGGAGAACACAGAGATACACGAGATGGTGCGGGCGCAGAACATGACGCCGGACCAGCTTGCGGAGGTCCTGAAAGCCCTGCAAAGCGGGATGTTCCCCTCTATGGGAGCGCCCGCGCCGGCCTCCCCGGCTGGCGGATACACCACATCTGAGGACAAGGAGGATGAACAGGATGAAGATTAAGAGCATGATCGCCGGCCTTCTGGCCGGCGTCCTGATGATGGGCAATCTGTCCACCGTCTGCTTCGCGGCGGGCGGCGAGGCGGACCCCACCAGCGATATTGCCACGGATGCCGTGGAGACCATTTCCGACACGGCTGACGGGGACGCTTCGGGCGGCGGGACGGCGGAGGGCGCCCTCCCCGGCGGCGTTACCCTCGGCACGAAGGTCGTCCTGCCGGAGGGCGTGACCATCAGCGAGGACGGGAAGATCACCTTCTCCGCCGAAGGGCTGGAGCAGGTCATGGCCGCCCTGATGGGCGGGGATGCCAGCGGGGATACCGATACCCCCGCTGATACCGGCACGGACACCGAGCCGGAGACTGAGACTGTCACCACCGGCACGGTCAATGTCCGCAGCGACACCTACCTGAACCTCCGCACCGGCCCCGGCATGGAGAACCAGATCATCGGCCATCTGCTCCGTGGGACCGAGATGGAGGTCGTGGGCGAGGACGGCGACTGGTACCAGGTGATCCTGCCGGAGACCGCCGGGTATGTCCACAAGGACTATCTGACCGTGGCGGAACAGGAAGTGCCTGCTGCCCTGCCCACCGAGGACGGGCAGGATGAGCCTGACACACCCGACACCAGCGGCGGCTTTGACGAGGACACCCTGATGATGATGTTCCTGCTGATGATGAGCATGGGGAACACGGACACGGCAGAGCCTCCCTCCGCCGCCCTCACCCCGGACGGCAACCTGACGCTGGTGGACGATTATGACGAGGCCCATGCGGACGGTTCCGGCAAGCAGTTCATCACGCTGGTGACAAAGGCCGGGAACACCTTCTACCTCATCATCGACCGGGACGATGAGGGGGAGCAGACCGTCCACTTCCTGAACCTGGTGGACGAGGCGGACCTGCTGGCCCTGATGGACGAGGACACGGCGGCGAAGTACACCAAGCCTGAGCCGGAGGTCCAGCCG
>CAJTUD010000137.1 GCA_910579725.1 uncultured Oscillospiraceae bacterium
AGCACCACGCCGATGGACACTTTGGCGGGTTTCAAGCCTACGCCTGCAACCGCTATATGAGCGGCGGCAAGGCGGCTTGTACCTCGCACTACATCAACTGCAAGGTGCTGACGAAGCTGCTCTTGCTGGACATCCACGCCAAGGCGATGCTGGCGCAGAACAGCCCCGCCGCCCTCAAGGAGAAAATCCTCGCCCAGAAGAACGCCGCCAGTCTGGAGCAGACAAAGGCGCTCCGGGCAACGCTGGCGGCGGTGGACAAGCGGCTGGCTGAACTGGAAAAGCTGGTGGTGTCGGCTTATGAGGACAAGGTGAAGGGCGTCATGCCGGAGGCGCTGTGCGTCCAGCTGATGAACCGCTACGAGGACGAACGCCGGGGCAAGCTGGAACAGCGGACGCAGCTCACCGCCCAGCTGGAGGCCACGCAGGAGGACGAGCAGGCCACCGACGAATGGCTGGCCGTCATCCGCGATTATGCCCAGCTTGAGGAACTCGACCGCCCCACGCTCCTGCGGCTGGTGAAGCGCATCGAGGTGGGCGAGAAGTACGAAATCGCCGGGGAGACCCACCGGGACATCAAAATCTACTACAACTTTGTCGGGTATGTGGAACTTTGAAATCTGTACTTCTTTATGCGAGGTTATCTAACGAGTTCATGGCCAAGGACACAAGCCGCAAAATCAAGGGCGCGTTCCGGGCCAAGTTCCTTAATGGCGAAAGGGTAAATTCGATGGCTCCCTTTGGCTATGTGAAGCACCCGGAAATCAAGAACAAGCTGATGATTGATGAGGAAACCGCCTGGATTGTCCGCAAAATTTTCGACCTTTCTTTCCACGGTATGGGGGTCAACCGAATTTCCAAACTCCTGATGGATGAAAAAATTCCATGTCCCGGCTGGTTCCAATATACCCGCAACGGAGGCTGCGCCCGATATTTTGAAGGCCAGCCGGAAGAAAAGCGGTATGTGTGGTCCCAGCCATATCTCAGGAATATTCTGAAGGACGAGACCTACATCGGCAACACTATCCACAACCGATGGGGAACCGTGTCCTACAAGAACAAGCGGATGGTTCGTACCCCAGATGAAAAGTGCCTGCGGATTGAGGGAACCCACGAGGCGATTATCACGCCGGATGTTTTTGAGACCGTACAGAAGCAGATCGCCAGCCGCCGTCGGGAGTGTAAGGGCAAAAGAACACAGATTTTCGCCGGCCTTTTGAAGTGCGCCGATTGTGGGTTGGGAATGCGCTACGGCATCCAGAGCAGCGCCAAAAGTCAGTATGCCTACTTTATGTGCGGCAAATACCGAGACTACCAGACCAAGAGTGGCTGCACCACGCATTATATCCGCTATGACACCCTCTATGCCTATGTGCTGGCGAGAATCCAGCACTGGTCGGCTAGAGCTATCCAGGACGAGGATGCCCTTTTGAACCAGCTTTTGAGTGCTGGGGACCGGGAGCGAAATGCCGCTAAAAAGAAGCAGACTACGGAGCTGAAAAAGGCTACGAAACGCAAGGCCGAAGTTGACGGATTGTTTGCGAAGCTCTATGAGGACTGGGCCGCTGGGCGCATTACAGAGTACAACTTCAATATGCTCACCGCTAAATATCAGGCCGAGCAGAGCGAGTTGGCAGAGAAGATTGACACCCTGACCGCAGAACTCGATACGGTGAAACAGACGGAGAGCGATGCCCGAAAATGGGTTGACCTCATTCAGCAGTATGCCAACCCTACAGAACTGACCGCCCCTCTGTTGAATGCCCTGATTGAGAAAGTCGTTGTCCATCAGAGCGTCAAGGGCGAGGACGGCGAGCAGGAGCAGGAGATTGAGATTTTCTACCGTTTTATCGGCAAGATTGATTGAACACAGGATTTGTATCCTTAACAACTATACACAGAAGTCCTCTTTCGCAAATTCGGAGTGCGCTTCATCGCCATCGGCAACAGCATCGACAGCGATGATCCCAGTTCCAGCGAGTTCGCTCCCTTTGTCAACATCATGAGCGAGTGGTATCTGAGGGACCTGAGCCGCAAGCAGCGCACCGCCATCCGGGTCAAGGGCGAGTCCGGCAAGCCCACCACCAACTGCGCCATCTACGGCTACCGGAAAGACCCCAACGACAAATACCACTGGCTGATCGACGAGGAAGCGGCAGCGGTCGTGCGGCGTATCTTCCAGCTTACCATTGAGGGTCACGGCCCCTATGAGATCGCCACAATGCTCTGTAAGGAGAAGGTCGAGACGCCTGCCGCCTATTTCGCCAGACAGGGCCGGGGTGTCTGGAAAAGCAGAGAGGACATCCCCCGGCCTTATAGCTGGAACGGCTTCGCGGTGGGGCAGATTCTCTCCAAGCCGGAGTATATGGGGCATACGGTCAACTTCCGCTCTCACAAGGAATCCTACAAGGACAAGCGGGCTGTTGTCCACTCGCCGGAGGACTGGCTGATTTTTGAGAACACCCACGAGGCCATCGTGGATAAGGAGAC
>CAJTUD010000138.1 GCA_910579725.1 uncultured Oscillospiraceae bacterium
AAGCTGAGTGTTGTGATTACCATGATCCTGGCGGCTGTCATTCTGCATGAGCAGTTCACGCCCAAGTCCATTTTGGGCTGTATCCTGATTGGGGCCGGAACGCTGTTGATGGTGCTGTAACGCTATTTTTTAGCGATCTGATACATCAACTCGTAGACCTGATCCAGCAGGTATAGCCCCCGCTTGGCGTCCTCGGCCCTGGCGATCCCGGCGTTGACACTGCGGGCGATCTGGTTGATGTTTACACCGATTTTGTGGACTTCCCAACGAAGGTCCTTGATCTCTTGGATAGGCTTTACCGGGAGTGGAACTTCCTCAATAAGCCGGACGAGGTAGGCCCTCCGGGAGAGGCCGCACTGCTTGGCCTGGGCCACCAGCCGCTGGTACTGCGCCGGCGTCAGTTCGATGTGGACATGATGCCTGCCGTGCTTATCTGCTCTGCTCATGCCGCCTCCTTTTTCCCTTGGGAGAGCTGCCGCTGTTCTCCGCCTGAATCTCCTGTTCAAACACTTTTTCCAAATCAAACACATTGCCATAAGGGACGCCCTTCCGGCTGTAGGGCTTCATAGGCATGGGGATCTGGGCCTGCAGCCCCTTCAGCTTCTCCCAATATTGAGGCAAAAACTGATAAATATTTTTCAGTTCCTTCCGGTTCTTATTTTTACAGCACCAGCAGGACACCCTGTCCAGGATGTCATACAGCCGGACACCATTCTCCTCCCAGAAAAATCCCCGCTCATAGCAGAATGCCAGACAGTCCGCCTCCGTCATCCCCGCTTCGGCCAGGGGCGAACACTTGGGGGCCTCCAGCCGTTCCAGCCGCTCCGGCTCGTCCGCGGCGATGCCCACATAGTGGACGTCTGCGTCCAGGGCTACACCGTCCAGGGTGCGGGTCTTGAGCTTGGTTCCCCAGCGGCAGGGGCCGCCGCACCAGCCGTAGCCCAGATGGAAGCCGTTCTTTTTGGAGTCAACTGGCCTCTCCAGCATATTGTATAAAAACGGGACACCCGGCTTCACCTCAGTGAACCGGATGCCCCTCTGCTCCAAGACCGGCTTGATCCGGTCCCGGATATGATAAATGCAGTCAAATTCCATTTCCGAATTGTAAAAGATCACTTCGTCCAATGGCATTTTCTTTTCCAGTAACAGCAGTAACATGGCTAACGAGTCCTTGCCGAAGCTCACGCTGGCGTAAAATGCCACTCTGCGTTTCACGCTCCCTTCTGCGGCTCCGCCGCCGATCTTCCGCCCACAGGCGGCATAGGGGACAGGGGGATTTCCCCCTGCAAGCGCGCAAAATGTACATTTGCGCTATGCTTGCGCCCTCACCGCCCAGCGGGCGGTGAGGGCCTCGGCCCCGCCGCTGGCGGGGCTTCGCTCCAAGCGGTAGGTTGATTGGAATGGGCGGGCGGCGCCCGCTCTCTTGAAGGGAAAGCCATCACCGCTCCCGCTGGCACCGGGGCTGCCGGGGCTTCAGGTCGTAGCGCTCCACCGGCACATCCCGCAGGTCCAGACTCTGCTTGCTGGGGACATAGCACGAGTACCGGGCGAAGTTGTAGCCCTGGCAGTCCACCAGAATGCCGTCCCTGCGGCTCCGGGTGGCCACCAGCAGGCAGCGGGTCACCCCCTTGTCATAGCCCGTGAGGTTCTTATTGGGGATCAGGAAGGGCATATCCCGCAGCAAATTGGCGGAAAAGTCCCGGAACTGCTGGCCGGTCAGCTGGAGGATCTTGACCACCTCCACCTGGATGGGCTTCATGGTCTTGTCCTCCATCAGCTCCTGGGCATGGCTGGCCTTGAAGAAGAAACAGCCGTTGATCGTAGATTTTGGCAAAATTTTCACCTCCCGCTGGGTGTGATAGATTCACCTCGTTCTCTCAAAAAAGAGAGGCAGGGTGTCTTGTTGTCACCCTGCCGTCTACCGTTCCTGCATTGCTTTTCTGCTTTTCTGCCGTTCCCGCCGAACAGATGGCGGCAGGAGTTCGGTGGGCGGCGCGTCGGAGCGCAGCAGGCCCAGAAGGCTGTGCCGCGCCCCGATATTCGTTGCCGTGATCTCCCTGACGCACAGCCGCAGCCAGGGCATCGCCTCCGCCATCCGCTGGGTGAGGACAGCCACATCCAGCGCGGTCAGTTTGTCCGCAGAGACATACACGGAATACTGCCGCCGCTCAAAGCCGCTGGCCTCCATGAACTTCTGGATGTCCTTGTAGGCCCGCTTGAAAAATTGCGGGTCCCGGCCCGTTTCCTTGCGGGGATAGTGCTGTCTCAGCGCGTCCTGGCTCAGATCGAAGGTGATCTGCTTCCTGCTCATTCCCACTACACAGCACCCCGCGCCTTTCCGGCCTGGGCCAGCACGTCCTCCTCGCCGTCCTCGTCCTGCCAGACGCAGGCGGCGGCGCAGTCCATGAACCAGTCCGAGCGCAGCAAGGACAGGATGATGTCCCACATACAGGCGAAG
>CAJTUD010000139.1 GCA_910579725.1 uncultured Oscillospiraceae bacterium
AAGAGAGAACCGCTTTGCCACCCCGGAGGAACAGGCGGTATTGGCGCAGTATGTGGGCTGGGGCGGACTGGCCGACTGCTTTGACGAGCGCCACAGCAAGTACGCCGAGCTGAAAGCCCTGCTCACCGAGGACGAGTATGAATCTGCCGCAGAATCCACGCTCACCGCCTTTTACACCCCGCCCGTGGTCATTCGCTCCATTTATCAGGCATTGGAGAACATGGGCTTCAAGACCGGCAATCTGCTGGAGCCGTCCTGCGGCATCGGCAACTTCATCGGTATGCGCCCGGAAACACTGGCCGACTCCAGAATATACGGCATTGAGTTAGACAGCATCAGTGGACGTATTGCCAGACAACTTTATCAGAAGTCCTCCATCGCTGTTCAGGGGTTTGAAAAAACAGATCTCCCGGACAGCTTTTTTGACGCCGCCATCGGTAACGTGCCCTTTGGCGATTTCAAGCTGCGGGACAAACGCTATGACAAGCTGAATTTCCTTGTCCATGATTATTTCTTTGCAAAGGTGATCGACAAAGTCCGTCCAGGGGGAATCGTGGCCTTTATCACCTCTAACGGCATCAGCGGCGGCACGTTCGATAAAAAGGATAACCGGGTGCGGAAGTACCTGGCCCAACGATGTGACCTGATCGGCGCGATCCGTCTGCCCAACACAGCCTTTGCAGACAGCGCGGGGACAGATATTACAACGGACATTCTGTTTCTCCAAAAGCTGGACAAGCAGCGCGTGGTTGACCCGGATCAGATTGAGTGGATTGATGTAGACATTATCCATGAAAACGACCATGTAAACGCAAAGGGTGAAAGCCGCCACAGAATCGTTACGCTTAATCGCTACTACCAGACGCACCCGGAAATGGTGCTGGGGAAGCAGGAGATCATCTCCGGGCCGTTTGGCCCCCAGCTCGTTTGTCAGCCTGACCCGGACACCGACCTTGAAACTCTCCTGGCAAACGCTATCCAGCACCTTCACGCTGAAATCACAGAGTATGTGATGGATGACCCGGAAGCGGAGGGGGAGGACAAGTCCATCCCTGCCGACCCGGAGGTACGAAATTTCAGTTACACCATCGTAGACGGCCAAGTGTACTACCGGGAGAACAGCCGCATGAACCCGGTGGAGGTGTCGGTCACAGCAGCAAACCGCATCAAGGGGCTGATCGGCATCCGGGACTGTGTGCGAACGCTGATCGAATACCAGACCGAGGACTGGCCCGATGAGGACATCCGGGCGGAGCAGAAAAAACTAAACGATCTCTACGATAATTTTGTAGAGAAGTATGGCCGCATCAATTCCCGCGCCAATAATTCCGCTTTCAGCATAGACAGCGCCTACTTTCTGTTGTCCTCTCTGGAGGTGCTGGACGATGAGCGCAACTTTGTCCGTAAAGCGGATATGTTCACCAAGCGCACCATCAAGCAGAAGGTTGTCATTACCAGCGTGGGCACCGCTTCCGAGGCCCTGGCCGTGTCACTGGCTGAAAAAGCAAAAGTGGATATGGCCTATATGGAGGAATTGACAGGAAAGCCCGAACCCGAAATTTACGATGACTTAAAGGGCGTTATCTTTATCAACCCCATGTACGGCTATGGGAGCAACACCGCCGAAAAGTATCTGACCGCCGATGAATACCTCTCCGGCAACGTGCGGGAAAAGCTGGAGTGGGCAAGGCGCAGCGCCCAACTGTACCCGGAGGACTACGCCCCCAATGTAGAAGCCCTGGAACGGGTGCAGCCGGTAGACCTGACCGCCAGCGAGATTTCCGTGCGGCTGGGCGCGGACTGGCTCCCCATCGAAGTGATCCAGCAATTCATGTTTGAACTGCTGGATACGCCCAACTATGCACAGCAGAATATCAAAGTCCACCACTCCAAGCATACCAGGGCGTGGAACATTGAGGGCAAATCCTACGACAAGGCCAATGTTAAGGCGTCCAACACCTACGGCACCGGGCGGATCAATGCCTACAAAATTATCGAGGAAACATTGAACCAGCGGGATGTCCGCATTTTTGATTATGTTGTTGATGCAGACGGCAAAAGAACGCCAGTCCTGAACAAGAAAGAAACCGCCATCGCCCAAGGCAAGCAGGAACTTATCAAGCAGGCGTTCCAGGACTGGATATGGAAAGACCCCCAACGCCGGGAACAGTTGTGCCAGCTCTACAATGTGAAGTTCAACAGTACCCGCCCCCGCGAATACGATGGGAGCCACCTGAACTTTGTGGGCATCAACCCGGAGATCACCCTGCGGAAGCACCAGGTAGACGCCATCGCCCACATCCTCTATGGTGGGAACACCCTGCTGGCCCATGAGGTGGGCGCGGGCAAGACCTTTGAAATGGTAGCCGCCGCGATGGAATCCAAGCGGCTGGGCCTGTGCCAAAAGAGCCTGTTCGTGGTGCCCAACCACCTGACGGAACAGTGGGCGTCG
>CAJTUD010000140.1 GCA_910579725.1 uncultured Oscillospiraceae bacterium
GCTACCAACAAGCAAAAACGGACTTCCGGCGGCAACGCTGGAAGTCCGTTTTGAGCGTTTGTATATACAAACGCCCTGCTTGCCCAGTAGCGCACTTCTAACATAAGACCACTTTGCCCCGAGAGGTTGTATCAATCTGGTGCGGGTCAAAATGACCCGCACCCAAAATATGGATTGATGGCAACTGGGCAAAAGAACTCGTTACTGTAGTGGGGTGGACAAATTCTGTCCATCCCACTTTACTACTCTAAAATCAATGGAAACACTCTGTCCATTGATGGAATTTCGCTATCCCGCAAGCAGTGTCTTTGTTCCCACAAAGACTCGAAACAGCGGTTCCCGGCTCCGCCGGAAATCGCTGTTTCTGCTTGTTGGGAAGCGTCCCAAACCCTTTGAACAACCTCGTTACCGAGGTTGGTTGCGCGGCGTTCCGCCGCTTCTGGCTACCGCCCACTGTTGATTTTCCGTTCCCGTCTCCGCTTCGGGGACTGCGGTTTTTCAGAAGAGACGGGAGCATCGCCATCAAAGTTTTCTTCTTCTGTCTGCCCTGCCTGTTTCCGAAATTCGTAGAAGTCGCTCAGGAACGCCGGGAACTTGCTTTTCCAGAGGGCGTACTCCTCATCGGTCATTTCTCCGGCATCGTGCTGGGCGCAGGCTTTCATAAATCCCAGAGTACGGTATTGGAGCAACGCACCGGGACTTCTCGTGATGGTCTCTATATCCGGCTTGAAATCGTCCATTGCCACACTGTCCCTGAACACAAAATGGATATGCCCGCCCACCTCCGTCGGGTACAATCCGTAAATCTCCTCCAGCTTATATAACGCCTGCAGCGCCCCTTCCATATCCGAGATTTTTTCACCGCTGATGGCGGCGTAGTTGACCCGGAGTTTTTCGGCGATTATATGGAGCGTGAGAAAATCCGGCACTCGGTTCCCCAGTTCATAATTCCTGATAGCGGACTCGCTGACCTCGCATAGGGCGGCGAGTTCTTTTTGCGTCAGCCCCGCCTGCTGGCGGTAAAACCTTATTCGCTCTCCCAATGTCGAGTTAATTGACAGCAGTTCCATGCCGCGCCCTCCCTGTTCTGGTGTTGATTTGAGTATAGCCGTCCTGCCGCCTATTATATCATGCTCCGTTCAAAAATGAAAGGAATTTTTGCAAATCACTTGACAGCACATTTCTGAACGGCTATAATGATAATTACAGTTCAGAAGTGAACTCTATGAACTTCCGTAAATAGAACAACCCGGCATACATGCCAAATCAGCGGCCAGCCCGGACAGGAAGGAGGTCAGCCGGACCACCCCGCCGCTTCACCCACTGTCTCCGCCAGCGTTATGGTGTTCGCTGGCGGATGCCGTGAAAGGAACTGTGAATGACGGAAGAAAAAAGCAAAATCCCTGAACTGAAAGTGATCCCGGCGGAGGAACTGCTGGACACGACCTACGCCCCGTCCGGCACTTTGATTGACGGTTTGATGGGTCAAGGCATCTACATCCTCGCCGGAGCGCCCAAGGTGGGCAAGTCCTGGCTGGTGCTGTGGCTGGCGAACCAGGTCAGCAAAGGCGAGCCGGTCTGGGGAATGAAAACGGAACAATGTGGTGTCCTCTACATCAGCCTGGAGGACACTTTCCAGCGGATGCAGCAGAGGCTGAACGATGTCAGCGGCGGAAAGCCCGGCAGCATCTGGCTGGCGACCGAGGCCCTGTATATCGGCGAGGGCTTCGAGGAACAGCTTACCAATTTCCTCGCCGCCCATCCCCATGTGAAGCTGGCGATTGTTGACACCCTCCAGCGTGTCCGCAAGGCCGGGCAGGAGCAATACAACTATGCCAGCGACTATGAGACAGTCTGCTCTTTGAAAAAAATTGCCGACCGCTTCCTGGTAACAGTGCTGGTAGTCCACCACACCCGCAAGGCCGGGTCTGCCGATTCCTTCAACATGATTTCCGGCACGACCGGCCTTCTGGGATGCGCTGACGGTGCGCTTGTCCTGCAAAAGTCCTCCCGGATGGAGACCTCCGCCACGCTGGATGTGACCGGGCGGGAGGTGGCCGACACTCAACTGAACCTCCGCTTTGACAAGCAGAGGAAAGTGTGGGGATTTGTTTCCTTCGGGAGCGAGGCCCCGCAGAAAGAGCCTGACCCCATCCTGACCGCCGTTCAGACTTTTACTCAGGTGCATGGCGTGTGGCGGGGCTACGCCGCTGTGCTGCTGGACGAGTTGAAGGCGGAAACGGAAATCAACGCCGAGCCGAACACGCTGACCCGGCTGCTGAACGCCAATGTCGGAGAACTTGAGCGTGAGTACGGCGTCCGCTACCGTTCCGGGAAACGCACTGGGAAGGGCCGGCTGGTCTCTCTGCTGGATTTGAATGCTCCCTGGGTCAGCACCGACATGGACGATGCAGATAATGTAGGTAATGACGGTATTTTGAACACTGATGAC
>CAJTUD010000141.1 GCA_910579725.1 uncultured Oscillospiraceae bacterium
CAAGTGTGCTGTCACCGGTAAGGTTCTGAAAATCGGCGACATCTACTGTCACCACAAAGTGCCGCGCCATTTAGGCGGCACTGACAAGTATGACAACCTGATATTAGTCTGTAGAGACGCACACAAGCTGATTCATGCAATTAGCCCACAAACGATAGCAAAACTTACGGAATTACTGAACCTGACAGCAAAACAGCAGAAGAAAGTAGACACACTTAGAAGCCTTGTTCATGTTGAGAGTTGTTAGTATGTGACATCATGTTATCCTTGATGGCCAGCCGTGTGAGCTGAAAGGTTCATGCACGGTTCAGGGCGGGGGAAAAGGTGGAGACAATATCAAAACCTTACCTATCGCTACTCCTTGAAATGGGTCAGCCGTGATAAAAGAGATGGTTTGCTTTTGTCCCTTTTGAGCGTTTTTGCGGTGTATTCGGCAAAGGCGGCGTTGAGCGCGTCCGCATCCTTGGCTTTGAAAAAGACCAGGTACTTCCCCTCGCCGGGGTCCTTCTTCAATGCGTAGTCCACGCCGTATTTCCGGGCGATGTGTTCAAAAGACTTGATATTTTTATCTGTGATTTCAATGTTCTGAACGCCCGCCCCTTGCCGCACAAGCTGTTTGACCGTCTGTTTCCCGTGGTGGATATGGGGGTTCCTGGACTGCTGCATATACTGGCGCATAGCCCATTTCAGCAGCGAGGCGGTCATTCTGCCGCCGTTTTTTCCGACATTTATCACCAACGCCACGGATTTATCCCGTACTTCCTCCTGCATTGTGTTCACCTCCTGCTATGCGGAGAAGAAAAACGGTCAGCGGGCCTCGCCGCCGCGGTCATGGCTGTGTCCCGCTGCCTGACGGTGCGCCTCCTGGATAGCGGCGTTCAGACGCTCCCGCACAGATACCTTTTCCGGGGGTGGCGTAGGTTCCGCCAGCGGGAATCGCTCACGCGCCCGTACTGTTCCCAGCAGTTCACAGATGGGGAAACTGTACTCATGGGGATTGTCCTCCCAGCAGGCTTTCGCCACCTCCAGCGGGTCGGCAAACCGCAAAAGGCCGTCCACCTCGGCGGCGTTGAACTCATGGGCCGTTTTCAGATAGCAATGCAGTTCGGCCAAGCCCTGCAATTTGTAGACCCCCAAAATAGTAGGACCGCTGCTGTCGCTGCTCAGAGCGGCGGCGTGGTCCAAAAGGCTTTTGTCCAGCCGCTCCATCAGCAGTTTTTTGGCTGCAAATTCCATAGTTTATATCATCTCACTTTCATCTTTTGGAATATTCGGGAAATTGTACCGCCACTGATCGTATTCCTCGCTGGAAATTTCACCGCAAAGATACTTCGTCCGCAGCTCCGCCCATGTTCTCAGCATGGTGCGGACAGCCAGAGGAACATTGTTGTCCTCTATGTCGCTCCACAGTTCAATATTGCCCGCAAGAGAAAGTACACTAAAGAAGCGGGAATCCTCCAGGGCAAACAGCGTGTGCATCAGGCACGTCACATTTTCAAGATCGGGCGTGGTCAAGGCGTCCGCCGATATGTTAAGGGCATCCGAAATCTGTTTCAGCAGTTCCAGTTTTGGGGTTCTTGCGCCGATCTCATATTGAGCAATACGAACCGAGGCGGTTCGGGAGGAAAAGCCAACGGCCTTACCAAGTTCCTTTTGTGTCATGCTCCGCAGCCTGCGGAAGAAGCGGATTCGCTTGCCGACTGCCATACTCATGTCGTCTGCGCCCCCTCCCTCGCAAAGCGTTCCTCCAGCCGCTCCACACTCCAGTCCCTCTTGAACTGCCCCAGGGGGCCGGGGCCGAACATGGCCCGCGCCCGGTTGTCCAAATCCCGCAGCCGCGTCCACAGTTCCGGGTGATATGTCCGCAGTTTTCGCAGTTCGTCAATGCGCTGAAGGGGACAGCACCAGCAGGAGGCGCGATGATAAATCTCGTATAACCCGCCCCAATCAAAGCCCCGGCTATAGCAGATTTGCAATGCTTGGGCCTCGGTGATTTTCCATTCCACCAGCGGATAGCAGTTTTGCGGATCGTCCTTGCACCTGTGGGCTTCGTCAGCAGCGATGCCAATATAGTGCAGAGCGTTCTTCTCCTTTTTGAGCCGGTTGACCTCTTTGGCGATCAGATGGGTCTTGAGCTGGCCGGTACACCAGCGCACCTTTGCACCCGGCCAACCGTTGCCATAGGGCGGCACACCCAACTTAGCACGGCGTTCCAAACAACTCTGCTTTACCTTTGGTTCATCAAACATCAGCCATTCAAAGCCGTGCGGGTGGCGCAGGGTAGTAATATGGATGCCGCGCTTCTGGTAGAGAAGATTATCCAGCTTGGCGATATGCGCTTCCATCTCAGGAAACTCCATGGTTGTATCTGCATAAAGTACGCAGTCAATCGGCATCCCCTTTTCCAGCATCATCAGAAGAAGCGCAGTGCTGTCCTTGCCTCCACTTAG
>CAJTUD010000142.1 GCA_910579725.1 uncultured Oscillospiraceae bacterium
GGGCGTGCCGGTAGTGGGCACTCAGGCACGAAAAAAGCGGTCGCTTGGGGAACTTATGGGGCGTCTTGAGGAGCTTTGCGCACATGACGCGCCCTCAAGCCCGCGCAGGCTGCGCTATACTAAGCCCATTGAGGAAGCGATATCCGCCCTTGAACCTACCGTCCGCGAACATTTCGGAGAGGAAATAAATCCGCGCTGGCTTGCTCTGCGGCTTTTGGAAAACGACCGCTCCCTTACAAAGGAAATGGGAGAGTACCTGAGTGCGGATCTTACCATAGAACATGGAAAAAGCATTCTGGCAGCGGCAGGGATCACTTCCGACAGCCTTAAGGACAGGATAGTATCCTGTATTATACTGAACGCCGAGGAGGCGTGCGACGGCGTGGTGGAGTCCGCACCCGAAAGCTGCTCCGCTGATCGCCGCGCCGACCGTTTTTTTACAAGTAAAGCCTTCGGTTATCCGATTATGCTGTTGTTGTTAATGTTGGTGTTCTGGCTTACTATCGTAGGGTCGAATTATCCCTCGGAGTGGCTGAGCACCGCGCTTTTCGCTCTGGGTGACAGGCTCGGTGAGCTGCTGGAACTGCTGAACGCGCCGCAGTGGCTGACAGGTCTGCTTACCGACGGAGTATACCGAGTGCTGGCTTGGGTGGTGTCGGTTATGCTGCCGCCGATGGCAATTTTCTTTCCGCTGTTCTATTTAGTGTCTGCTGAAAAACGGATAAAAGGGAGTCAAAATCAAGGAATGCAAATGGAAACAGGGAAGAAAAGGGGAAAAAGCGTGCAAGAAGCAAGAAAATGTGGTATAATGAAGGGGGCCAAAAATGGGGTTTTATAGGAGAAACCCTGGAAAATGGGGGTAGAAAGCCATGTATTACCGGGATGATAAAGAGCAGCTATCCATGGATGAGTTTTTTATGCCCTTTGGTGGGCGGCTCATGAAGGATAACCGCTGGGTGCGTTTGGCGGAGATGATGCCATGGGAGCACATAGAGGAGATTTATGCACAGAACATGAGTGAGGAAACAGGCCGTCCGGCCATCCCATCCCGGATAGCGTTTGGGGCGATTTTTATCAAGGAGTACTGTCATATTACAGATGAGGGAACCGTAGAGGAACTCCAGGAAAACCCTTATATGCAGTACTTTGTGGGGTTGCATGAATTTCACCCGGAGCCGCTATTCGACCCGTCCATGATGGTGCATTTCCGCAAACGGTTCCCAGTGGAAGAGGTAGGGAAGATCAATGAATCTGTCTGTACCGGGAAGTGGCCGGAGGAGCAGAGGAATGTGGACCGGAACGATGAAGGGGATGGAGATCGTGGCGGGAATAATCCACCGGTTCCGCCTGTAGATGGGAGCGAAGGAAAGGGAGAAGAGGCTAGGAAGAAGGGGAAAGCAAACAAAAACACGTCCAAAAAGAAAGAGAAACGACGGAAAAAGAACCGAGGAAAACTGCTTCTGGACGCCACGGTGGCCCCAGCCGACATCAAATATCCTACGGACATCGACCTGCTGAACAAGAGCCGGGAGCATCTGGAAACGGCAATCAACATTTTGTGGAAAGAGGTGCCGCATACCGGCCACAAGCTGCCGTATTCCGCGAAAAAGGCCCGGAAGTCCTATCTGAAGCTGGCCAAAAGCAAGAAGTGGACCCAAGCCAAGTGCCGGAAAGCCATTGGTGAGCAGCTGCACTATATCCAGCAGGCCACCAGGCAGCTGGAAAAATATGAGGCGCTTGTTCCCGGCGCAAGCGCCCTGTACCCCCGCTGGCTGCGGGACCGCCTGGATGTGATCCCCGTTGTGTACCGCCAGCAGAAAGAGATGTACGACAACCGCACCCACAAATGCGAGAATCGGATCGTCAGTCTGGAGCAGCCCCATGTCAGGCCGATCCAGCGGGGCAAGCGTCCCAACCCTACGGAATTTGGGCAAAAATTGCACCTTTCCGTGGTGGATGGCTACGTTTATCTGGAGCAAACCTGCTGGAAGAATTTCAACGAAGGCGGTGATCTGCAAGCCGCTGTAGAGGATTACCGGCGCAAATTTGGCTGCTATCCCGCCGCTGTGCTGGCGGATAAAATCTACCAGACCAGAGCCAACAGGTCCTACTGCAAAGAACGGGGCATCCGTCTCTCCGGCCCGCCTCTGGGCCGCAGAAAAGCCACTGTATCTGACGCCAAGATCAAACGTCAAATCGTTCACGACTCCTGTGAGCGCAACGCTGTTGAAGGCCGTATCGGCAACGCAAAACGCCGCTTCGGCCTTGATTGTATTTTCGCTAAACTGGATGAAACCGCCAAAACCCAGGCCGCCCTCATCCTCTTCGCCTTGAACGCCAGCCTCCGTCTGGCGCGCTCGCTTTTGCTCTATTTTCAAATCTCTTTTCCTTTTCCTCTTTTCCTCATTTTTCAGTAAACCCTACTTAGATGAACAAATCTT
>CAJTUD010000143.1 GCA_910579725.1 uncultured Oscillospiraceae bacterium
GCGCCATTTTTCCTCCCCTCCTTTTTACCTCTTCTCAAGTGCGTCGACTATAAGCGCCGGTCGGAGAATGAAGTTTCAATCATTCTCCGACCGGTTTTCCGGTATTTTAACGGTTCTCTTCTCAAAAGAAAAGTTTCCCCGGGGGGTTGACCAAAATGGTCAATGGCGGTATGGTGTGAGAGGAAAGGAGGGAGCGCCGTGAATCCCAAGTTTTTTAATCTTTCCCCAGAGCGGCAGGACCTGATCCGTAACAGCGCCATGCTGGAATTCGGGGAAAACACCTTCAAAAAGACTTCTGCCGATTCCATCGCCAAACGGGCAAATATCTCCAAGGGGCTGCTGTTCCACTACTTCAAGGATAAACGGGAGATGTACCTTTATTTGTTTCAATATGCCATCGACGAGTGCATGGACATCTTCAACAAGCATATCCTGAAAGCCAGCTATTTCAAGGAGACGGATTTTTTTCAAACCCTGGAAAAAGGGCAGGAGGTAAAAATGGACATGGTGCGCCGCCATCCGGGACTGTTTCGCTTTGTCATGCGGGCCTACTACGAGCGGGACAGCGTGCTCACGCCCAAGCTGCGCAAAAAGCTCAACGACGTGCTGACGGAGTCCACCAGCAGCTTTCTTGCCCGGACGGATCTTTATAAATTCAAGGATGGAGTGGATCCCCGGGCGTTGGTCCGGCTGCTGACCTTGTCCGCCGAGGGGATGCTGGCGGAAACCGGAGCCTGTACGGCGGAGGAGATTGAGGCGCTGTTTCTGGAATACCGGAAATATGCGCGCACGCTGCGGCAGTTCCTATACAAGGAGGAATATTTATGATTCGTATAATGCACTTGACGAAAAATTATGGCAAAGCGCGGGGTGTGACAGATCTGACTCTCCACGTCCCGGCAGGAAGCTGCTTCGGCTTTATCGGCCCCAATGGAGCAGGAAAGTCCACCACCATCCGGACACTGTTGGGGCTGATTTCTCCCACCTCCGGGTCGGCGGAGGTCCTGGGGCTGGACTGCGTGAAGGACCGTCCTGCTATTCTGGCCCAGGTGGGCTACATGCCCTCGGAGGCCATGTTTTATCCGGATATGCGGGTGTCAGAGGTGATACGGTTGTCGGCCGGCCTGCGGAAACGGGACTGCCGGGAGGAAGCGGGAGCCCTCTGCGAAGCTCTGGAGCTGAATGTGCGGAAGAGAATACGGGAGCTGAGCCTGGGCAACCGGAAGAAGGTGTCCATCGTCTGCGCCATGCAGCACCGGCCAAAGCTGTACATTCTGGACGAGCCCACCAGCGGACTGGACCCTTTGATGCAGCGGGCATTCTGGGAGCAGGTGGAAGCGCGGCGGCAGGAAGGGGCGGCAGTGTTCCTTTCCTCCCATGTGCTCTATGAGGTCCAGCGGTACTGCGACCGCGCGGCCATCATCCGGGAAGGCCGTCTGGTCATCCAGGGGACCACGGCGGAGCTGGATATTGAGAACAGATTTTTTGATTACTACGAGGGGAGGGTTTCCCAATGACTGTGTTTCGCAAGGAGATGCGCGCCGGGGCGGCCGGTCTTCTGGTCTGGACGGCGGTGATTGGAGGACTGATGGCAATGTGCGTGGGAATGTATCCCTCCTTTGCGGACTCCATGGATGATGTGTCCGCGCTGTTTGCTGGGATGGGAGGCTTTTCTGCCGCGTTCGGGCTGGATAAACTGGGCTTTGGATCCGTTATGGGATTTTATGGGACGGAATGCGGCAATATCCTTGGACTGGGCGGGGCGTTTTTTGCTGCGCTGACAGCCATGGGAATGCTGGCAGGGGAGGAGGGCGGCCACACGGCGGAGTTTCTGCTGACCCATCCGGTGAGCCGGAGGCGGATTGCGGTGGAAAAGCTGGCCGCCCTGGCGGCAATGATTCTGGCGCTGAATCTGGCGTGCCTCGCCTGCGGCGCGGGGGGCGTTCTGGCCATAGGCGAAGAGGCCGAGTGGGGAGATCTGCTGCGGTATCATGGTGCGCTGCTGCTGATGCAGCTGGAAACCGGCGGGCTGTGCTTCGCCCTCTCGTCTCTGCTGCGGCGGAGCAGTTACGGTATGGCCATCGGACTGGCGGCCGGGCTGTACTTCCTGGGTCTGATGATCAATCTGGACCCGGGGCTGGAGCCGCTGCGGTTTGTCACCCCTTACTACTACGCCGACGCTGCCCGGATCTTCGCCGGAGAAGCCCTATCAGGTCCCATTCTGGCCGGGTGCCTGCTGGGCGCGCTGAGCGCGTGTTTCGGACTGTGGCGGTATGGAAGGAAGGACATCGCGGCCTAGCGGCAGGTAAGGGGCAATGTCCCGGAAAAAGCGGGCCGGACAAGGCTGTGAAGAGCATTGTCCGGCCCGAAGTGCGAGGGACCGGGCATCCGCCCGGTCCCCTTTGCGTGTGAAATTGTGCTTTGTCCAGCGATGGAT
>CAJTUD010000144.1 GCA_910579725.1 uncultured Oscillospiraceae bacterium
TAAGCGAAACGAACGTTTCGCGCAAAAAGTTTTTTCTTTTGATACTTTTCTTTTGTTCACAAAAGAAAAGTATGTATACCGGATATCAGATGCCCAGTGCCGCGCGCTTGGCCTCGATGGCCTCGATCATCTTGTCACCCAGCTTCTCAATATCCAGCTCCACGGTGTATTTGGCCTCGACCCAGTCCTTGATGCCATGCTCGCCCTGGAGCAGCTCAGTGACCTCAGTGGAGCCCTTGGTGTAGGGATCAACGCCCAGGAAGGTGTCGATGCCGGTGGCCACGACGTAGTTGCCGATGGACACGGCCTTCTCGCTCATCCACTCGGGGGCGCAGCCCACCAGAGGAATCTGAGCGATGTTCCAGCCGGAATCCTTGGAGATATCGCTTGCCAGAACCATCATACGGGAGATGTCCACGCAGGAACCCATGTGGAGCACCGGGGGAATGCCCACCAGCTCGCATACACGCTTAAGACCGTCGCCGCAGAGTTCCTTGGCTTCCTTGTCCAGCAGGCCGGCCTTGGCGGCGGCCTGTGCGGAGCAGCCGGAAACCACGATGATGATATCATTGGCCAGCAGCTTCTTCATCAGGCTGATATGGGCGGTGTCGGGACGGACCTTGGGGTTGTTGCAGCCGACCATGGCGACCGCGCCGCGGAGCACGCCGGAGTTGACGCACTCCACAAGGGGCTTCATAGTACCGGCCATGTCCACCTGCGTGTTGGTCACGCCGTCCAGGCACTTCTTGATGGCCTCCACGGAGTAGCCCACGGTAGCGTTGGTCTTCAGGTCGGGGATATGGACCAGCTCCTGGTTGCGGTTTTTGAAGTTCTCCACCGCCATACGGACAATAGCCTTGGCATTGTCACCAGCGGTCTCCTCGCTGAAGTGAATGAACTCGCTGTCCGGCATCCGGGCGATATCGGAGGTGGTGATAAACTTGGTGTGGAAGCACTTCGACAGGGGCCCCAAGGCGGGGAAGATGCACTGCACATCCACCACGATGGCCTCGCAGGCGCCGGTGAGGACCACGTTCTCCTGCTGGAGGAAGTTTCCGGCCATGGGGATGCCGTGACGCATGGCTACCTCGTTGGCGGTACAGCACACGCCGCAGATATTGATGCCCTTTGCGCCATTCTCCTTGGCCAGAGCAATCATTTCGGGGTCCTGAGCATAGAATACGATCATTTCGGACAGGGAGGGATCATGGCCGTGGACCACGATGTTTACCATGTCTTTCTCCATGACGCCCAGGTTGGCGGTGGTATCGATGGGCTTGGGGGTGCCGAAGAGCACGTCGGAGAACTCGGTGCCGCACATGGAGCCGCCCCAGCCGTCACACAGACCGGCTCTCAGAGCCTGACGGATCAGAGCCTCCGGCAGGGAGGAGCAGCCCATGTGGGTCATATGCAGGGACTGGGAGACCTCGCGGTCGATGGCCCGAGGCTCAATGCCCGCATTGTGCCACAGCTCGCGAGTGTGCTCGGGAGCCCGGGAGAGGAAACGGCAGTTTCCGAAGGGTTTGCCGTACTCCATCAGAGCGGTTTCGGCGACCTCGTGGGCCAGATCATAGATATCCTTGCCCTCGGTGGCAATGCCCCACTCACCGGCGATTCTCTTGAGCTTTTCAGGGTCCTTGACGGTGTAATTGCCGCCTTCCCTGGACTGATACAAGGTGTGGCAGATGCTGCGGCCGTGGTCGGAGTGGGTGGCCGCGCCGCCGGCAGTAAAGCGCAGATAGTTGCGGGCTACGATGCCGTGGACGTCGCAGCCGCAGATGCCTCTGGGTGCCTTGGGGGTGATGCGGCAGGGGCCCATGGAGCAGATACGGCAGCAGATGCCCTCCTCGCCGAATTTACAATGGGGGGTCTGGTTCTTGACGCGCTGCTGCCAGGAGTCCGCTCCCACCTGACGGCCATTTTCCAGCAGCCGTTCGGTGGCAGCTTCCATTTGCTCGACAGTGATCAGTTTCATAGTCGGAATTTGGAAAGCGCTTGCCGCGCTTCCCGTTGCTCCTTTCTTTCCAGATGAAATAAGGCTATGGTCGTATTGTCACATTTTTCACAATACAGTGCTTTTATCATAGCAAAACCGCGGGAAAAAAGCAAGTGTAAAATCCCCCCATGGGGGGATTTTTTTCGGTTTTTGCGGCAGGTTTTTAAAATTCAGCGGAATGACTAATGTTTTCCGCCCGACATGAAGCCTTTGTGAGAAAAACGGCTGTTCAGGGGAAGAATCGACGGGGAAGAAAAAGGATTTCTGCCTTTTGCGGCGAAAAAAGGACCGGGCGGATGCCCGGTCCCCTTTGCGTGTGAAATTGTGCTTTGTCCAGCGA
>CAJTUD010000145.1 GCA_910579725.1 uncultured Oscillospiraceae bacterium
GATTGTCAAGCATATCGCGCAGTATCATCACGCCGATCTCAGTCTGCACAGCAGGATCGGGGAGGGAACTGATATTTCGGTTGTCTTTCCCCTTGCATGAACTGTAACCCCGAAAAGATTATCTGCCACTATGTACGCACCGCATGGCCTTATGGCTGTGCGGTGCTTTTCATCTGCTGTCAGTCTTTTGTGTAAGTGTCCACGATACGTACTTCCAACTCCCTGTTCCGCTCCAGCGCCCTGCGGAGTTCAGGCACTTCCAGCAACCCTTTGGCGTTGGCGATGATGAGGATACGATTGAGGCTGGCCCCCACCCTGCGGACTTCGTAGATCAGCTTTGGCACATCGACTGAGGGGGCCTCCCGGATGGCAGCGCCGCTGATACACTGCCGGATGAACCTCTCACGGGAACCCCGTACCCTGCTGACCTTTTCGTTGAGGTCGGCCAGCTCCTCGTTGGACAGACGGATGATGATTTGGTTCGTTCTGCTTCGCATGGATTCTCCTTTCTCCAGGGTCATAGGGGTGGAACCCCTGTCAAGCGGTATTGTGATATCACAATACGTTGCTTGCTAAGACTGTACCACTTCTGCCTCAACGTATTTTGCGGGTGCGTCCCCGCCGCCCCGGCTGTTCTTTTCAGCCGGTGAATTTTGGGAGGACACGCCCAAAGTACGTCACTCGACCCGGCGGACGTCGCCCTCCCGGAGCAGGTTCCGCCCCTGGTTGACGGCCATAAACCGCTCCAGCGTGTCCCGCCGTATGATGGCTTTCCGGCCCACCTTCAGCACCGGCAGCTTGCCCCAGTCCACCAGCTTCCGCATGGTGTTCCGCCCAATGCCCGTACATTCGGCGGCTTCCTCGATGGTCAGCCCCATTTTAACTGCGCTCATTCTGCACGACTCCTTCTGTTACGCTTGTTTTGCAACTGCTACACCGTTATTATACTTAAACCGCCGCCGTTTGTCAACTCGTTTTAAGGCGTTCCAAAAAATGTTTTTGAAAATATATGAAAAATATGGTTGCAATTCAAATCTGACTGTGTTATACTCACACTCGATAGGAGGTGAACTTCTTGGATAACGCAGAAATGCTCACTCCAAAAGAGGTCGGCAAACGTATCAAAGAGCGTAGGAACGAGATCGGTATCTCCATGCCGGAGCTTGGACGGCGGGTGGGGGTCAACAAGTCCACCATCCAGCGGTATGAAACGGATGGGGTCAATCCCAACCGCAGCATGATTATCAACGGCTTGGCGGACGCCCTGCAAACCACCCCGGAATGGCTCACGGGTCTGTCCGAGGAAAAAGAAGTCAAAGACGAGGATGGCCGAACCATCTGCGAGGGCGAAGTTTTAGACCATCTGAACAGCTTCTTGGACGCTGTAAGCAGGACAGTACAGCCGGAAGTCCAGCGGCGGTTCCTCACGTCCACGCTTTGCCTGCTGATTGACCTGTTCTCCATCACCGCCCAGCACTATGGCAGGACGCTGGACGAGATCGACCGGCTGGCCGGGGATGAAGCCCTCAAGAAATCCATCCAGCAGTACACCATCCACGTTGACGACATCATCGTGCCGGTCTATCGCCGGGAGATGGAAGCTCCTATCGAGGATATGAAGCGGTTCCTGGACGGGCTGTTACATATCTTCGACAAAGGGCGTACCAGGGTCGATACAGTTTACCTGTATAACATCCTGCATGACGCCCAGGTGCGGCTGAACGCCGCCAACGATTCCGTGGCACCTTGACAACATAATATGCCGGGAAAACCCGGCAGAAATGATGGAACGCACATCATATGTCACAGGCCCGATTGCCACGGATAGAAAGGAGCATTTCATCTATGGCAAAAGGTTCTGTACGCAAAAAGGGCAAAAAGTGGTACTACCGCTTCTATGTGGAGGACGAGAGCGGGCGGCAGGTACAGCGGGAGTTCGCCGGGACGGAGAGCAAATCCGAGACGGAGGCCCTGCTCCGCCGTGCGATGGAGGACTACGAGGCAAAAAAATTCGTGGCAAAGTCTGAAAACACCACCGTGGGACAGCTATTGGATATGTGGGTGGAAGAAGAACTGAAGCCCGGAAATCTCAGCAACGGCACCGTGATGGCCTACCAGGGGACGGTCAACCGCATCAAGCAGCACCCCATCGGAAACCGCAAGCTGAAAAGCGTCACCCCCGACCATCTGCAAGCCTACATCGACCTTCTCAGCTTCGGCGGGATAAACCCGGACGGCACAGCGGCAAA
>CAJTUD010000146.1 GCA_910579725.1 uncultured Oscillospiraceae bacterium
GAAGATACCAGATGGACAAGATATTGTCCTACTGACGGACAAAAAATTGTCCCATAGAAGGAAAGAAACTTGTCCCACTGATGGACAAAAAGCTGTCCCTATGACGGACAGAAAACTGTCCCCTAATAACATGAGTAATAATAACTTGAGAAATAGTAACTTGAGTGGAGTGAGTGAGCGCCCGCCAGCGCGAGGCCGCTATGAGAATGTTTTTCTGACCGAGGCGGAGGTTGCCGAGTTGCAAGCCGACTTCCCCACCGTCTGGCAGGAGTACATCGAGCGATTGTCTGAATACATGGCCTCCACCGGCAAGACCTACAAGAGCCACGCCGCCACCATCCGCCGCTGGGCCAAGGAGGACAGGCGCAAAGGCGGCATATCTGACTATTCATGCAAGGAGGGCGAGAGCCTATGAATGATTTTGAGGGCATCATCAAGCGTATGACCGTGACCCGGCTGGAGCCGGGGGACTACACTGGCGAGGACGGCCTTCTGTACTGCGGCAAGTGCCATACCCCGAAACAGTTTCGCATGGAGGCCCCGCCGCTGGAGGGCCGTTTGCTGCCCCACCCCTGCCGCTGTGAGCAGGAGCGGCTTGACCGGGAGGCAGCGGAACAGGAGGCCCGCCGTCACTGTCAGGCTGTGGCCGACTTGAAACGCCGGGGCTTTACCGACCCAGCTATGCGGGAGTGGACGTTTGCCAACGACAACGACAAATGCCCGCAGATGAAACACGCCCGGTTCTATGTTGAGCATTGGGACACCATGCAGGAGGAAAACATCGGCTATCTGCTTTGGGGAGGCGTGGGGACTGGCAAAAGCTACTTCGCCGGTTGCATCGCCAACGCCCTGATGGAGCAGGAAGTGGCCGTCCGCATGACGAACTTTGCCTTGATTTTGAACGACCTGACCGCCAGCTTTGAGGGCCGCAACGACTACATAGCCCGCCTCTGCCGCGCTCCACTGCTTATACTGGACGACTTTGGCATGGAGCGCGGGACGGAGTACGGTTTGGAGCAGGTCTACAACGTGATTGACAGCCGCTACCGCAGCCGCAGGCCGCTGATCGTCACCACCAACCTGTCCCTCCAGGACTTGCAGCACCCCCAAGACACCGCCCACGCCCGCATCTATGACCGTCTGCTGGAGATGTGCGCCCCTATCCGTTTTTCGGGCGAGAATTTCCGCAAGACCACCGCACAGGACAAGCTGACACGTTTGAAAAATCTGATGGACTGAAAGGAGCCGCCTATGGCAAACAAACTTCCCAACGCTACCGCAGGCATGACCTTCCCCCGCCCCAAGCCGGACACTCCGCCCTCTATGGTGAAGAAAATCGGCAAAACCACCTACCTTGTGTGGGCGCATTTCAGCGAAACCAGCACTGAAACGATGGAGGACAAAATCAAGCGTATGCTCCGCGAGGAAGTCCGTCAGATGATGGAGCAGGAGTAAGCGCAATATGAGCAGGCCGGGAGCCATTTGGCCCCCGGCTTTTGCTGCGTCGATTTTTTGAATATTCTGTGAACTGTATTAAAAAGTCCTTGACAACAGGCAACAGGCAAAACCCGTTCCTCTATCCTTATTTCCTGCGGGGCGAGATTAGCGCCCTTTGACATCCGGGAAGTCCGTGAGCTGATGGAAACCGACGAAATGGAGCTGGACACCCTGGGCGACCGCAAAACGGCGCTGTTCCTGATAATGAGCGACACGGACACGACATTCAATTTCATACTGGCGATGCTGCAAAGCCAGCTTATCAATCTGCTGTGCGACCGGGCCGATGATGTGTACGGTGGGAGGCTTCCTGTCCATGTGCGTCTGATACTGGACGAGTTCGCCAACATCGGGCAGATACCCAACTTTGACAAGCTGATCGCCACCATCCGAAGCCGGGAAATCTCGGCTTCTATTATTTTGCAAAGTCAATCGCAGTTGAAAAGCATCTACAAGGACGCCGCCGACATCATCAGCGACAACTGCGACTGTACTTTATTTTTGAGCGGGCGTGGGAAGAACGCCAAGGAAATCTCCGACGCGCTGGGCCGGGAAACGATTGACAGCTACAACACGTCGGAGAACCGGGGCAGTCAGACCTCCCACGGACTGAATTATCAAAAATTGGGAAAGGAGTTGATGAGCCAGGACGAAATAGCCGTGATGGACGGCGGAAAGTGTATTTTGCAGGTGCG
>CAJTUD010000147.1 GCA_910579725.1 uncultured Oscillospiraceae bacterium
CAGCCGCATCGCCCTCAATTATCGCGTTTTCCCGGTCCGAATTTTTGCAGGCGTTTTGATAGGCCACATCTGCCAGCACCAAATCCCGGATGATAGGTTTATAGCGGTTATAGGTCTCCCGGATGGTAGGCGCGGTGCTGGAATCCTGCCCCGCCAGCCGTTCCACATCGGCCATGACCTGTTCCACAAACTCGGAGGGGCCGTCCTGTTCCAGATGCTCCCGGATGGCGGCGGCGTCTATGTCCTCAAAATTGTCCAGTTCTTCCTCGGTAAAAAACCTGTCCTCCTTCACCAGACGGGCAAGGCAGCGCTGTACTTTTGTCCAGGGCAGATCGGTGGCCGCACCCTCTACCGTAACAGGAAACGCAGGGAGACTATCGCCGTACTCATTTTTCAGCCACTCCGCCGTGTCCCGGTCACGGGCATGGCCGGTCATGTACTGCTGGACCCGACGCTTGCTGGCAATATCACCGTTCCACTCCTGGAGGGCGGCGTCTATGTCGGCCTGGGTGATTTCTCTCGGTGGTATTGTGGCAGGAATAGGCGGTGTGGCCCCCGGTATATGAGTGGGACGTTCCATTTCCGGGGCTGATGCCGTTTGCGTCTGCTCCGGGTGCGTTTGCCGGTATTGCTCCAATTCCTCCGGGGTCAGGTATCGGCCTTCTTCAATCAACTGCCGCAGCCGTTTTTCAGCGTCAGACCAGGATATAGTGACTTCCGCAGTCTCTTTGTCCTCGCCGTTTTTCTGTATTGTGATGCCAACATCAGGGCGATAATCCACCCATCCCTGTGTCCCATCCGGCAGCTTATGCCCTGCGGCAACACGGCCAAACGCTGCACTGACCGCGCCCACCGTGTCCTCAACGCTCAAATTCTGCTGATAGATTTCATAAATCCGCAGATTTTGGAAATGAAGCGGCGCTTCAAATCGGAGCTGTGCGTCGATGTCAGCCTGGGTGATCTCCAGGGCTGGGAGCTGTTCCAAGTGGTCGCTCTGGTACTTCTCCAATTCCTCCGGCGTAAGGTAACTGCCCTCCTGGATGAGCTGGCGAATACGTTTTTCCACAGCGGGCCACTTCACCGTAACTTCCGTCCTTGGATGGTAGCGCACCAATCTCAACCCGGTGTCAGGGCGGTAATCAGTGATACCCGATGCGCCATCCAGGAATGTATGATTGCCGCCGGAATATCCATATTCCTGTTTGAGCGCAGCAACCGCGTCTTTGGCAGAAATGTTCCGCTGATACATGGTGAAAATCCGCAGCCTGCCCGAATACTGCCGCAGAATCGTGTCAATTTCTGCCTGGGAAATGGAAGAAGCAGAGGGCGCGTCCGCGCTCTCTGCTTCTCGAATGGTCTCCATCTGCTCCCGCTGGGACGGGATTTCCGGGGGCATAAAACTTAGCTGTAAATCAGCTCCGACATGATAACTTCCTCCGCCTGTGCCTTGCAGGTGTTCATCAGCCCCACCCACTTCATCTGATCGCTGGCTTTCAACTGCTCCGTGGCCCCCGCCGCTTTCGCCAACTGCGGCATCATCTGCTCCAGACGGCTGTTCGCCGCGTCCTCGATCTCCAGCAGGTGGCTGAACAGGGTCCCGTTCAGCGTCATGCGGTTGAACAGCCCCGGACGATGCTCCTTCAGGTACGTCCGGCGCATCCTCCCGTATTTCCCCAGGTCCCGGTCCGGCTGCTCCGGCAGGGCCAGATTGGGAATCAGGTAATCTCCCACTTGGGTGTAGGTCAGATTGTTCTCCATGTTCGGCGTTCCTTTCTGCGGATTTTTCCCGCTCATATTTTTTGATGGTGACTTCGATCTGCCGCAGCACCGTCTCGCTCCCCAGGCTGACCGCCGTACCCAGCTCCGTGATGGTGTCCTGGGTGTTGAAGTCAAAAATGCTCAGGAAATCCTCATGTTCAAAGTAGTTTTCCGGCTCCAGGCCGCAGCGGGACATGAGGGTGTATGCGATGCTGACGGCGGCGGCGTTTCGGAACTGCGCTCCGATGTTGAACTCATCATACTCCTCCAAAAAGCTGCCGTCAACGATGCGGAGGATGTCCTGCTGGTGATCGTCCCAATATTCCGCCGCAAGCTGGGCGGCGATCTTCTCAAA
>CAJTUD010000148.1 GCA_910579725.1 uncultured Oscillospiraceae bacterium
GGAGAAGGTCCAGGACCTCCTCCCGGCTCTTTCCCTCCTTGGCGGCTTTGGCGGCCTTGGCCTCCTGGGCGGCCCGGGCGGCGGCCTCCTCGGCCGCCTTCACCATGGCGGCGGCGCGGTTGATTTGCAGCAGCTCGTCCCGGACCCGGTTGGCGGCCTTCTGGGAGGTCAGCCCGCCGTAGCCGATGGCGGCGTACATCTCGTCCAGCGCCTGAAAGCTCACTCTCTTTAAGATGCTGGGCAGCACGTCGGGCGCTGTGATCTGCGCCATGGTCAGCCCGAGATGCTTCAGCTCCGCCTCGAAGGAGGCCCGGCCCTGGGCGATGTTCTCCTCCCGGCGCTCCCGCTTGAACCACTGGCGGATTTTGCTGCGGGCCTCGCTGCTCTTGGCAATTTTCATCCAGTCCCGGCTGGGGCCGTGGGCGGACTTGGAGGTATTGATCTCCACAATATCTCCGTTGTGCAGCTGGTAGTCAAAGCCTACCATCCGTCCGTTGACCTTGGCTCCCACCATGGTGTTGCCGATGGCGGAATGGATGGAATAGGCAAAGTCAATGGGCGTGGATCTGGCGGGCAGGTTCACCACGTCTCCCCGGGGCGTGAAGACGAAGACCTCGTCGGAAAACATATCCACCTTCAGCGAGTGGATGAACTCCTCCGCGTCGGCGTCCTCCTGATTCTCCAGCAGCCGGCGGATCCACTCGTAGTCGGCCTCGCCGCCCTCCTTGCGGATGCCCTGCTTGTACTTCCAGTGGGCGGCCACGCCGTACTCGGCGATGGCGTGCATGTCGTAGGTGCGGATCTGCACCTCGAAGGGGATGCCCTCCTCCCCGATGACGGTGGTGTGGAGGGACTGGTACATATTGGGCTTCGGGGTGGCGATATAGTCCTTGAACCGGCCCAGGATGGGCTTGTAGAGATCGTGGATCACGCCCAGAACGTTGTAGCAGTCCGCCACCGTATCCACCAGCACACGGAAGGCGAAGAGGTCGTACACCTCTTCCATGGTCTTCTCCTGTGCGTACATCTTGCGGTAGATGCTGTAGGGATGCTTCACCCGCCCGTATACGGTGGCGTGAACAATTCCCAGATCTGTGAGACGGTCGTTGATCTCACTCTGAATCCGGCTCATGAACTGGTCGTGCTGGGCGCTTTCCGCCTCCAGGCTCCGGTTGATGTCCTCATAGGCCACCGGGTCCAGATATTTCAGGGACAGATCCTCCAGCTCCCATTTGACCTTCTGCATTCCCAGACGGTGGGCGATGGGCGCGTAGATTTCCATGGTCTCGAAGGCTTTTTTCTTCTGCTTCTCCGGCGTCTGATACTCCATGGTGCGCATATTGTGGAGCCGGTCTGCAATTTTGATCAGAATGACCCGGATGTCCCGGCTCATGGCGAAGAGCATTTTCCGCAGATTCTCCATCTGCTCCTCTTCCATGGTGCTGTACTTCACTCGTGTGAGCTTGGTGACGCCGTCCACAATGTCCGCCACCGTCACGCCAAACAGCTTGGCAATGTCCTCATAGGTGCTGTCGGTGTCCTCGATGCAGTCGTGGAGCAGGGCGGCGATAATGGACTCGCTGTCCAGCCGCATTTCCGCCACAATCTGGGCCACCTGAATGGGGTGGGTAATATAGGGAGAGCCGTCACGGCGCATCTGCTCGCCGTGGTGCTTCCGGGCATATTCATAAGCGGCTTTGATCTGGCCCAGGTCCGCGGAGATGTTGTATCCCCGGATGGTCTTTTCCAGATGCTCATACCGTACTTCTACTGTTACCATAGTCTGTCACTCAGCTTCCTTCCCGTCCTGCCCCAGGGTCCGGCGCAGCGAGCGCACATAGGCGCTCTGCTCCAGGTCGGCCCTCCGGCCGGGCATGGGGCGCAGTATCATCATATCCTCCCGGAGGGCCAGGGTGACAAGGCCCCGCTCCGCGAAGACCTCCACCCCCAGAGCTGCCCGCAGAAAGGACTCCGCTCCGTCCAGAGCGCCTGCCAGCCGCCGGAGAGTGGGCATCCGGGAAACGGGCTCCCCCTCCTCCATGGCCAGCCGCTCAATGGCGCGCCACAGCGCGGCAAACTGCCGCCGGTCC
>CAJTUD010000149.1 GCA_910579725.1 uncultured Oscillospiraceae bacterium
AAACCCCCGCACCCCCGCCAGAAAGTGACACCCGCTTCGCGTCTGTCACTTTCCGGCGGGGCCAATATCCAGCACTGAAAGGAGGTGCGTTTTTACGGCAATTTTCCATTGTCCCATCCAGATAATCCAGCGGAGCCAGGGCAAGTCCGCTGTGGCCGCTGCCGCCTATCGGAGCGGTGAAAAGCTGGTGAACGAGTGGGACGGCATGACCCATGACTACACCCGCAAAGGCGGCGTTGTCCATACTGAAATCATGTTGCCCTCTCACGCCCCGCCGGAGTTTCAAGACCGCTCCACTCTCTGGAACAGCGTGGAGGAAATCGAGAAATCCAGCACCGCCCAGCTTGCCAGGGAGATTGAAGTGGCCTTGCCGGTTGAGTTGTCCAGGGCGGAGCAGTTTGCCCTTGTCCGGTCTTTCGTCAAAGACAATTTTGTGGAGGCTGGAATGTGCGCTGACTTCGCCATCCATGACAAGGGAACCGGCAACCCCCATGCTCACATTCTGCTGACAATCCGGCCTATAAAAGAAAATGGGGAATGGGGGCCAAAGTGCCGCAAGGTGTACGATCTGGACAGCCAGGGCCAGCGCATCCCGGACGGCAAAGGAGGCTGGAAAAACCACCGAGAGGACACCACCGACTGGAACCGGCGGGAGAACGCCGAGAAGTGGCGGGCGGCGTGGGCCGCTTACACCAACCGGGCGTTGGAGGCCACAGGCCGACCGGAGCGCATCGACCACCGCAGCTATAAGCGTCAGGGTGTTGACAAAATCCCAAGTGTCCACATGGGGCCTGCCGCCAGTCAGATGGAGCGCCGGGGCATCCAGACGGAGAAGGGCAACATCAACCGGGAGATCGCCGCTGACAACAAGCTGCTGAAAGAAATCAAAGCCCGCATCACCCGCCTTTACAACTGGAGCAAGGAGCAATCCACCCAGCCCCAGGGCCGGGAAAGCATCATGGATTTTCTTTTCCAAGCAAAGCAGGACACCGCACCGGCCTCTCAATATGCCAGGGTCAAGACCCTCAAAGAAAATGTTGCGCTGTTCAATTTTTTACAGGCAAACGGTATTTCGTCCATGCCGGAGCTTTACGAAAAAGTGTCTGCCATGAACAGCGGCTATTATGATTTGCGCGGCAAAATCGTTAAAGCGGAGCGCCGCATTTCTGTTTTGACTGAACAACTGGAAATGTGGGAGCAGTACCAGAAGTACAAGCCCGTCCGCCAAAAACTGGACAAGGTTGCCCCCGCCAAGTGGGAGCAATTCGAGCAGCGCCACAGCGCCGACCTTGCCCTGTTCGATGCCGCCGTCCGCTACCTGGACACGCTGAAAACTTCCGGCGAGGCCATCACCCCCAAGGCATGGAGGGCAGAGGCCGCAAAGCTGACCGCAGAAAAGGATGCTGATTATTTGAAAATGCGGGCCATGCGGGAGGACATCAAGGCGGTGGAGACATTGAAAAAGACCGCCGAGCGCCTTGCCAGGGAGGGCCAGACCCAGCGCAGGGAGGAACAGGAGCGATGATACCTCACATGACATATCCGCAGTATCGGGCTGTCCGGCGGCTGGTACATAGCTGCTGCAATCACCAGGACGGCAACTGCCTCCTGCTGGATGATGGGGAGGAATGTGTCTGCCCGCAGGCTATTTCCTACTCGCTGATCTGCCGCTGGTTCCGGGCCGCTGTCCTGCCGCTGGACGGGGAACTGTGCGCTGCCCTCCTACCGGCCCCGGCTGTCGGGCGGCGGCGCTGCCGGGAGTGCAAGCGGATTTTCACCCCGCCCAAGCACAACACCCTTTACTGCCCCGACTGTGCCACAAAACGGGCCAAGCGGAGCAAGCGGGATTGGGCCAGAAAAAAGAGGGCTGGTGCGTAGAAAAAGTACCCCTTGAAAAGCCGCTTATATCAAGGCTTTCAAACCCGTCCTCGATAGGGGGGCTGTATGTTTCCATTCTGAACCTCAAAAACGGCCCTCTAACGGCCCACAAACAGGAGGTGGACACGATTGCTGACTACATGACCGCCGACACCAAATTGCCGCCCTATCTGCCCTACCCCCGGTTTCTGATGGAGGCTGA
>CAJTUD010000150.1 GCA_910579725.1 uncultured Oscillospiraceae bacterium
GAAAGAGTTGCCGGAGTTTGCCCGGGTGGGCGAATACTATCTGTTGGGACAGGAGCATTCGGAGCGGGGCTACAACGCTTCCTATGTGTACTGCGACAGCGACATGATGTATATTGCCCGCAGCCAGATGGAGCTGGTAAAGGGAGAACTCCCGGAGCAGGCAAACGAGATCGCTGTCAGCGAATATTTTCTGTCCGCTTACGGTTCCAACGCCAAAATCGGTGAAACCGTTCGACTGGACACTGAGAGCTTTCATGGCAACTATACTGTGACCGGCATCCTGTCAAACGCGGGGGAAAAGGAATTAAATATCTGCGCCATTGCCGTTTCCAAGGCGGCCTTGACCCGGTGGGCCGGATTCGACCCTGCCGGATATCGCGCCTACGCGCATTTTCAGAATGATGAACAGCTGAGCCAGGAGGTCATGACCGCTTACTGCCGGGAGATTGCCGCCCGGTATGGCCTTCCCCATGTGGGCATGAACAGCAGCTACTTCGCCTATGCTTCCAAGTCCATTGACTTTGCCGCCACCGGCGGCGTCGCGGCCCTGGCGCTGATTGGCGGCTATGTGGTCATCCAGAGCATATTCCGTATCTCCGTCCAGGATAAGATCCAGAGCTATGGGCAGCTGCGCACCATCGGGGCGACGTCCAAACAGATCCGGCGCATTGTCAAAAAGGAGAGCCGCCGGCTGGGCGGCGTTGGGATTTTCCTGGGCGCGCTGCTGGGCGTTCTCAGCGGCCTGCTTCTGTTCCCCAAGGGGTTCCACGGGGCCTACTATGGGTTGTCTGTGCTCCTGACCGTCCTGGTCTGCTGGTTCATGGTGTCTGTCTCCGTCCGCAGACCGGTGAAAATAGCCGCCGGTATTTCGCCGCTGGAGTCGGTACGCTTTTCCGCCGGACAGGAACGAATCCGCAGCCGGAAGAAACGCATCAGGCTCAACCCTGTGTCCATGGGTCTTGCGAACTTCCGGCGGGACCGGAAAAAGGCGGCCAGCATCGCGGCCTCACTCAGCCTGGGCGGTATCCTGCTTTTGATCGTGTCCTCCGTGGTTCTGACCCGCTCGCCGGAGCAGGCCGCAAGGTTATTCTTCCCGGATGGGGACTATAAGATCTACCTGTCCTCGGAGCAGCCGGAGGAGGAGGTCATGGCCGCGGGCAACCCGCTGAATGACGGACTGCGGCAGGAAATTTTATCGGTAGACGGGGTGACGGATGTGCTGGTCACCCGCCAGTCTCTGCACGCAAGATTCGGGACCTCCGCAGGTACTGAGGCCGGTATGTGCGATGCTCTGACGGACGAAAACCGACAGGAGGTGGAGGCCGCGCTGATATCCGGCGCGATGCCGGCGGACGCCCACAGCGTTCTTCTAGCCGCAAGCTATCAAAAGCACCTCGCTGAGATGGATGTCGGGGCCGCTATGGAGCTGTCTCTGGGTCAGAAGACCGTGACCGTCACCATATCCGGCCTGCTTGACCCGGTGAGGGGGACAAGCAACGGACATGGGGCCCTTGCCTTGGATTCGGTGGCTTTGTTCGCGCCGGAGGAGCTGTTTCGGGAACTCCATCCTGAGATCGAAAGCTTTGACTACTCCTGGAGCATTGTCAGCGACCCGAAAAAAGCGGAACGTGTGGAAGCCGGTCTGCAAGAAATTCTGTCCGGCCGCAGCAATCTCGGTCTGGATACCATCGGGACGCACATTGCGTATGAGAAAATGCAGAGCGGCCTGATTTTCGGCGGGCTGCAGGCGCTCTCCTGGCTGATCTTCCTCTTTGGCGTCGTCAATCTGATCAACACGACCCTCTCCAACCAGATGTCCCGGAAGCGGGAGAACAGCATCCTGCGCTCCGTTGGCCTGACCGGAAAGCAGCTGTGCCGGATGAACATTTGCGAAGGGCTCTGCTATGCGGCCTTTGCCGCCCTGGCTGTTCTGCTGATCGGACTTCCGATTGCGGTGGTGGTGTGCCGGGAGGTCAGCCGGCAATCCTTTGCCG
>CAJTUD010000151.1 GCA_910579725.1 uncultured Oscillospiraceae bacterium
CCGGAGGCGGCCCGGGCCGCCCGGACCGCCTGCGCCGCGGTATTGGAGAGGGAGGCGCTGCCCTCCATGGAGACCATCGCGGAGCTGGACCGGGACTTTATCCGGCAGAATCTCTCGCCGGGAGGCTGCGCCGATCTGCTCTCCGCCGCCTTCTTTCTTCTCTCGTGGCAGGAGGCGGAGTGACGCCTGCCGGGGGTTCAGGGACTTACCGGGGGAATATCCACAAAGGGCACCTTCTGCCGCAGCGCGTACTCCAGCGTCCGGCGGGTGCCGCCGCTGGCGCCGTCGTAGACGGCGATCACCAGGGCGCTGTGGTCCACCATATACCGGTTCCGCCGCAGCATGCATCCCCGGGTGTACCGCTCCTGCACCAGCGTTTCCAGGTCGCACCGCTCCAGCAGGGAGCTCCAGCGGAGCCGGTCCTCCTCCGGCCATCTCTCCGCCTGGGTCAGGCAGGGAACGGCGGCTTCCAGGCTGACGTCCCCCTTCCGCCGCCGCAGCTCGATCACCGCCTCGGCGAAATAGAAGTCACAGCCCCGGGCCATGCCGCAGATGAAGTGCCGCATTCCCCCGTCATAGGCGGCCTCCACCGCGTCGTACAGCCGCTTTTTCAGCGCGGCGCACCTGGGATCCCCCTCGTTGTCTCCCCAGGGCAATTTTTCCGGACGGTGTCCGGTAAAGCAGCAGGTGCATGGCCGTCCTCTCATTGCGCAGCCCTCCCGAATTTCTTTTTTTACCATTATAGAACAAAAATTCTGATTTGTAAAGGGGCAGAGTTCCCTCCGGCCCCCAACAAATTTTCCAAAACCTGCCCTTCCCTGATGACAGAACCGGAAAAGCATGGTAAAATATGGGTGGATTCCCGGGGGCGGAGACGGCGGACGGTATTCCGGCCCGGAGCGCATTCCGATGCAAAAAGCGGAAAAGATAGTACCGGTCCAAAAGCGCCGCCGCGATTTTGGAAAACATGAAAAACAGGGGGATTTTGCTATGCTGATTAAAAATGCGAAGGTTCTGATTGGAAAGGCGTTTCTGGACGCCGATATCCGGTTTGACAAAACCATCACCGCCATCGGGAAGCTGGACGGTCCCGCGGACCTGGACGCCGCCGGATGCTATGTGATTCCCGGTCTGGTGGATATTCACACCCACGGCGCCATGGGCGAGGACTTCTCCGACGGAAAACCGGAGGGGCTCCAGCCTCTGGCGGACTACTACGCCGCCCACGGCGTCACCAGCTATCTGGCCACCACCATGACCCTGAAGGAGGAGACCCTGACGCCCGCCATGCACGCCATCCGGGACTTCCGGCCGGCGGGGGGCGCCAAGTGCGCCGGCGTTCATCTGGAGGGCCCCTTCCTCAGCTACGCCAAGCGGGGCGCTCAGGCGGCGGAGAACCTCCACAAGCCGGACGCGGCCCTCTTCCACCGTCTCAACGAGGCCAGCGGCGGCCAGGTGAAGCTGGTGACGGTCGCCTGCGAGGAGGAAGGCGCGCTGCCCTTCATCCGGGAAATCTCCAGGGACTGCGCGGTTTCCCTGGGCCACACCACGGCGGATTATGACACCGCCATGGCCGGTTTCGCCGCCGGAGCCAGCCACGCCACCCATCTCTACAACGGCATGCCCTCTCTGCTCCACCGCGCTCCGGGGGTCATCGGCGCCGCCTTTGACGCGGGAGCCAGCGTGGAGCTGATCTGCGACGGGCTCCACATCCATCCGGCGGTCATCCGCACCACCTATCAGATTTTCGGAGACCGGCTGAATTTGATTTCGGATTCTCTCCGCTGCGCGGGAATGCCTGATGGCGGCTACGAGCTGGGCGGCCAGCCCATTGTGGTCAAAAACCACAAGGCGACCCTGCTGGACGGCACCCTGGCCGGTTCCTCCATCTCTCTGCTGGACGCGGTGCGCAACGTGGTGGGATTCGGCCTGCCT
>CAJTUD010000152.1 GCA_910579725.1 uncultured Oscillospiraceae bacterium
TGGGCTGTCAACCTTACACAAAACACCGCTTCCGACAAAAATCGGAGCGGTGTTTTTGTATATCTTCTGGACACGGTGAACTGCCCCCCGTCAAGTAGACAGTGAAATAAAATGCGCAATTTTGTCAGGCAGCCCTGCATTGGGTGTAGACCTCCATGGGCGTATGAACCCCCAGCCGCCGCTGGAGGCGAGAGAAATTGTAGTAAGCAATATACTCCCGGATCATACCGCACAGCTGTTCCCGGCTGGTGAACCGCCTGCCATAGTAACGCTCCCGCTTCAGGATACCCCAGAAGCCCTCCATGGGTCCATTGTCAATACACTTGCCTACCCGCGACATACTCTGGGTCATCCCAGCCGCAGCCAGCTTGTCATGGAACACCCGGGTGGTGTACTGGAACCCCCTGTCACTGTGGAACAGGGGATGAGCGTCCGGGTTGGCCGCGAGGGCCTGATCCAGCGTCTCATAGACCAGCGCGCTGTCATTGGCGTCCCGGAGGACAAAGGAGACGATCCGCCTGTCGCACAAGTCCAATATGGCGCTGAGGTAAAGTTTATGGACCGTTGGCCCCACATAATATTTGAACTCTGTCACATCAGTCAGCCACTTTTCATTGGGCTTTTCTGCGCAAAACTGACGGTTCAGCACGTTTTCAGCCAGATACTGCGGGTCTGAGGCCGACCGGGTACATCCACGCCGGGCATATTTTATGGTAGACTGAATGCCCAAGCTGCGGCAAATGCGAAGGGCCCGCTTGTCGTTCACAGGCATGGCATAATACCGTGCCAGGTCATCCCGGATCCGCCGGTAGCCCTTGTCCGGGCTCTCGTCGTGGATCTGCTTTACCAGCCCGGCCAAATGCCGGTTTTCCACAGTACGGGCGCCCGCTTTCCCGGAGCGCCACTGGTAGTAGCCGGCCCGGGAGATATGCAGCGCACGGCACACTTCCGCCACGGGATACCCTTGTTCCTCCGCAGCCCAACGCACCGCTTCATACTGCCGCTCCTGACGGAACTGCCTCAGCGATCCCCCCTCTCCAGCTCCTGCACTTTTTTTAACAAATCCAGCTCCATCCTCAGCAGATAGTTCTCACGTTCCAATCTGCTCTTTTCGATTCGCAGTGCCTCCTCGGCTGTCCGGGGCGTCTGAGACACAAGCCGTTTCCCACGCCGGTCCTCCAGACCTGCCACGCCCATCTCCTGATACCGCTTCACCCAACTGCGTACCACCTGGGCGGTCGTCCTATATTTTTCCGAAAGCTCAGAAAAATCTTTCCCCTCCTCCAGATATTCCCTGACTGCCTGGACGCGCTCCTCCAGCGTATGGTTCCGCCTCGCCATAGATACTCCTCCTGTTTCTTTCGGTTGTTCTCTATGACGATGATACTCCTTTGCCCAGTCCAACACAAGGTTTCCGGAACGGAGCTTGTATTTTTCCGCGATGGCCATGGAGCTGCCCTGGCCCGACAGATATTCCTCTACCACCTTTTGCCGAAGTGCCTCACTGTATGTCCGCTTCTGCGCGTTTCCGTTTTCAGATAGTGCCGAAGCTCCTTCCGCTCGATAACGACTGATCCAGTTGTGCATTGTGGAATGACCTACCCCGGCTCTGCGCGCCGCTTCCCGCATCCGCATCCGACCTGCCAGACACTCTTGGATCAGATATTCCTTTTCCTCCAAGTCCATCTCAATTCGTTTTCCCATGCCTGCTCCCCTCGTTCTCGTTTTTATTGTTTCGCTGTCTGTCTTATAGGGAGCATATCAAAATGTCCCGAGGCATCGACATCCTTGTTGATTGCCCCGGACAGAGGTATAA
>CAJTUD010000153.1 GCA_910579725.1 uncultured Oscillospiraceae bacterium
CATTCCCTGGGCATCAGGCGGCGGATGCGCCCGCCGCGCTCCACGATGCCCTGGATGCTGCTGGTCTCCAGGGTGTGGGCGATGTCGCGGCCCACACGGCCGCGGCGGGTGTTGCTCCCGGCGTAGCCCAGATCCACGGTGTCGCCGGGACCTGCCTCCTTGTAGCCCCGCTTGGTGGCCTCCTTGATGAGCAGCACCCCGGAGCGTTCCCGCTGATGATTGGAGAGGGTCGTCTGCCCATACCGGGCGGTGAGGCACCGCGCAGTGTCCGTCTGCTCCGGGTGGCCCCGGCACAGGTCCACGAACACCGCGTTTTGGGTCTGGTTGCGGTTGATCCCCCGGAAATCGCTGGCGTTGAGCGCCACTGCGGTGTCCCTCTCGCCCACGATGCCCTTTTTCCTGTTGAAGCCTACGAAGTACAGCCCGGTCTTTCCGCCCATGCCGCCAGCCCCCGCTGTCTGGGTGCAGGCTACTCCTTCGGGGTCGTAGACCCGCGATCCCTGCGGCCCTCCAACGATTTGTACAAGAGCTTTTCCGTCTGTTCCAAAGACAGGAAGTATTTGGCCGGCGCATCGGGGATCAAGATAGCAGATAAGGAACACCCGCTTCCGCGATTGGGGGACGTGGAAATTGGCGCTGTTAAGCACTGACCACTCGACATGATACCCCAGCTCATCCAGCGCGGAGAGGATGACAGCAAACGTCCTCCCCTGGTCATGCGTGAGAAGGCCGGGAACATTTTCAAGCAGCAGGTACGCAGGTCTCCGGGCTTCAGCCAGCCGGGCAATTTCAAAGAAGAGAGTGCCTCTGGCGTCATCGAATCCTTTTCTTTTGCCAGCGTTAGAAAACGCCTGGCAGGGAAAACCTCCGCACAGGAGGTCAAAGGGGGGCAGATCGTTGGGGTCGATCTCTCTTGCGTCTGGATAGTATTTTTCCTCCTCTCCAATGTCATGGATGGCGCGGTAGCTGGCGTCGGCGTACTTGTCGATCTCGCAGTGGCCAACACACTGGAAACCGCCCGCGCGGGTCAGTCCGGCCCGGAAGCCGCCGATCCCCGCGAACATATCAAAATAGCGGATCAGATCATTCGTCACCTCCATCATTTTGCAGCGCAAGCAGAAAGCCGAGGACGCTTTCATCCACGTCCCCGGCCTGCGGCTGCTCTGCTTTTTCTTTTGCTGAGATAAGTTCCACGCCGCGCAGCTCCTCCCGGATGATCTGGCGGACAGTCTCCAGCAGAGTGTCCTGCTCATACATCCGGCAGACGGCGCGGCACACAGCGTCCGTCCGCTGCCCGGAGGGGATGGCGCACAGCCGTTTCCACGCCTCCCGCTGGAAGGGCGAGGCCATGGAGAACGAGAGGTTCAACCGCCGTTTATCAGCCAACCTTCACACCCCGCGACAACTGGCCCACAAGGCGCTCGTAGCCCTTGGCGTTCAGGCATACGTCATCCAGGATAAGAGGCCGGCAAAGGCCGTCTGTGGCCGACACATGGCGCTTCAGGAGCGCCGCCCCGCCGCCCAAGAAGATGGCGGGCATGGCACGGGTATCCAGGCCGCTCTCGGTAATGGCGGACAGCAGGCGGCGGGTATAGGCTCCGGCCTCCCGGTGGATGATCTCCCTAACCTGTTCGCCTGTGCTGCCGGACTCACCCCGGAGACAGCTCTCGATCTGCGCCGCCGTCATGGACAGGCCCAGGGCGCGGCGCACCTGCTCCGCGATCTCGTCCAGACAGCGGATCATGCCCAGCTCCAGGCTCCGGCAGGTGGCGGCGTTGGGGATGCGGTTGTCCAGCCGCATC
>CAJTUD010000154.1 GCA_910579725.1 uncultured Oscillospiraceae bacterium
GCCTGAACAGGCGGCGGGGGCCGCACATTTACAAAATGCAGGCGTATCTTTTCTGCGGGGAGGGACCGGGCCGGGGCGGAGTTTTTTTGCCTGTGTGCATGCGGTTCTCCTCTAATTTCATTTTTCCGGGAGATCGTCATAGATGTCAACCTACACCTTCTCTTTTATCGGAACGGGCAATATGGGCTCTGCCCTGGCCCGGGCGGCGGCCCGGAGGCTGCCGCCGGAAACTATCCTCCTCTCCAACCGAACCCCCAGCAAGGCGAGGACCTTGGCGGGAGAGCTGGGCTGCGCTGCGGGACCGGTCTCTCAGGCGGCGGAGGAGGGGAAATACATTTTCCTGGGGGTCAAACCCCAGATGATGGCGGATTTGCTGGAGGAGACAGCCTCCGCTCTTGCCCGGCGGCGGGACCGTTTTGTTCTGGTCACAATGGCGGCGGGCCTGACTATGAAGCGAATTGCTGCTTTGGCGGGCGGGGATTACCCGGTGATCCGCATTATGCCCAACACCCCCTGCGCGGTGGGAGAGGGAGTGATTCTCTGTGACGCCAGCGAAAATGTGACGGCGGAGGAGCTGGCGGAATTTACGGAAGCCATGTCCGGGGCCGGGCTCATCGACCGGCTGGAGGAAAAGCTTATGGACGCGGGCAGTGCGGTGGCCGGCTGCGGTCCTGCCTTTGTGTGCCTGCTGCTGGAGGCCCTGGCCGACGGAGGCGTGGCCTGCGGTCTGCCCCGGGGGAAGGCTTTGCTCTACGCTGCCCAGATGGTGAAGGGCACCGCCGCCCTCCAGCTGAAAACCGGGGAGCACCCGGGGGTGCTGAAGGACGCGGTGTGCTCCCCCGGCGGGACGACGATTGCGGGAGTCCACGCCTTGGAGGAAAAGGGGTTCCGGGGCGCAGCTATGGACGCGGTGATTGCCGCCGTGGAAAAGACGAAGGAATTGGGGAAATAGAGGTATGCTGATTTTGGCTTTTGAATCCTCCTGCGACGAGACCGCCGCCGCCGTGGTGGAGGACGGGCGGATTATCCGCTCCGACGTTATTCTGTCCCAGGTGGACGTTCACGCCCTCTATGGCGGCGTGGTGCCGGAGATTGCCTCCCGGAAGCATGTGGAGGCCATCGCCGCCTTGGCGGACCGGGCCCTGGCGGAGGCCGGGGCGGCGCGGGGGGATATTGACGCGGTGGCCGTGACCTATGGCCCGGGACTTATCGGGGCGCTGCTGGTAGCGGTGAACTTCGCCAAGAGTGCCGCGCTGGCCCTGGGAAAGCCTCTGATTCCAGTGCACCATCTGCGGGGGCACATCGCCGCCAACTATCTGGCTTTTCCGGAACTGGAGCCTCCCTTTCTGGCTCTGTGCATCTCCGGAGGCAACTCCATGATTGTGGACGTGGCGGGGTATACGGATATGACCATTCTGGGCTCCACCCGGGACGACGCGGCGGGGGAGTGCTTCGACAAGATTGCCCGGGTGCTGGGTCTGCCCTATCCGGGAGGCAAGCCCATGGACGATCTGGCCCAGGGCGGGGATCCTGCCCGCTATCCTCTGCCCCGGGCCAGGATAGCGGGGAACGATCTGGACATGTCCTTCTCCGGCCTGAAGACGGCAGCGGTGAACCTGATCCACAACGCCGGACAAAAGGGGGAGGCGCTGGACCTGCCCGGGCTGGCGGCCTCTGTGGCGGCGGCGGTCAGCGGCGAGCTGGTGCCCCGGACCATGGCGG
>CAJTUD010000155.1 GCA_910579725.1 uncultured Oscillospiraceae bacterium
AGCAGCAGCACGCCGGCCCTGAGCGCCTGATCCAGGCCCACGCCTTTGGGCGCGCCGCCCTTTTCCAGGCCCCAGGTGATCACGTCCTTTCCATCCTCCAGCAGCAGGCGGGCCAGATATACCTGTCTCATGTCGCCGCCCAGGATGGACAAAATCGGTTTCATACACATCCCCCCTCTGCACCAGTCTATGCGCCGGGGCAGAAAAGAGGAACCCCGGAGGATGGTTCCTCCGGGGCCGGACCGTTCAGGGTCAAAATTTTTGGATGTCGTCCAGATCCATGATAAACACCACCACGCCTCCGGCATTGATCTGCACCGGCATCATGGGGATGGAGGGATTGGGACTGCCGGCGGAAATGGACAGATTGGAATAGGTCATCTGCTGCCGCCGGCCCGCGCACTGTCTGAGCACATCCAGCACCGCCTGCACCCGATGGGCCTCCACGCCGATCATCAGCGTCACGCTGCGCTTTTTCAGGAAGCCGCCGGTGGAGCTGAGCACCGTGGCAAAAAAGCCGTTCCGGTTCAAATCGTCCACGGTATCCGGATAATCGTCGCCCTGGATCACCGCCAGGAGCATTTTCTGCCTGGATTTCTCCTTCTCCATAGGTTCCACCTCACCTTTCAGACTGGAATGAAATTCTCACACTTATATTATACCAGATGTCCGCCGGTTTGCAAGAAAAATCTGACAGAGTCCGGATTCGATCTTTCCCTGGGCCGGAAAATGTGGTATACTCGGAGAAAACAGAGGAGAAGGGAAGCGGCGGATATGGACAGAAACTGGCTGGAAGAGCGGCTGAGAGAGCTGCCGGTGGTGCAGTATGAGTTTTTTGATACGGCGGAGCTGACGTTTACCCCCAGGGTCCGGATGGTCTGTGAGACGGACTGCGCCCGCTACGGGACCAGCTGGGCCTGTCCCCCCGCCGTGGGGACGGTGGAGGAGTGCCGGGAGCGCTGCCTCTCCTATCCCCACGCTCTGCTGATCACCACCATGAACGAGGTGGACGATATTGCGGACCTGGAGAGCACCCTTGCCACCCGGGCCCCCCACGAGGAGATCACCCGGCAGGTCAACGCGCTCTTTCACAGCCAGGGGGTGGAGACCTACCCGCTGTCCACGGAATCCTGCGCCATATGCAGGGAGTGCGCCTATCCCCACGGCCCCTGCCGCTGCCCGGAGAAAATGTTCCCCTGCGTGGAGAGCCACGGAATTCTGATTGTCGGTACCGCTGAAAAGCTGGGCATAGAGTTCCAGCCGGGGGGAAACATCGTCACGTGGTTCAGCCTGATCCTCTACCGGTAGGCCCCTCCGTCAGCCCCTGAGCAGCGCGGCGGCCACGTCGTTGACGTTGGTGCCGGTGGGGCCGGTGACGATCAGGCCCCCCGAGGACTGAAGTCCATGGTAGGCGTCGTTGTCCCGAAGGATGGAGAAGACGTCCATTCCCTGGCTGCGCAGCGCCTCTTCAGAATCTCCGTCCACATAGCCTCCGGCGGCGTCCGTGGGACCGTCTGTACCGTCGCTGCCCAGGGAGAATACCGCCGCGCCGGAAATCCCGGCGATGCCGGGCGCGGCGGCCAGGGCCAGCTCCTGATTGCGCCCGCCCAGCCCCTTCCCGGAGACATGGACCACCGTCTCTCCTCCGGCCAGGAAGGCCAGATCCCGGCCGCCGCCGGCGTGGGTGCGCAGCATGGCCGCCAGGAAG
>CAJTUD010000156.1 GCA_910579725.1 uncultured Oscillospiraceae bacterium
CCATCCTCACCCCGCCTTTCGGAACCGGGAGAGCAGTTGATCCAGCACACGGATGCGGCCCCGCACCTTCCCGGAGGATACGTCCAGCCCCTTCATCTGGCGCCGGATGCGGTAACGGATGGCTTTGAGGTCCTGCCGGTCGCTGCAGCACTCTATCACGATGTACTCGCTGCCGCGGGCCAGCACCTCCCGTCTGCCGTTCTCATCCCGGATGCTGGACATCAGCCGCTGGCCCAGCCGCTTCCGGTAGCTGTTCTGGAGAGCTTCCGCGTCCCCGGACACACCATGTTTTTTCAGAATGGCGGCGATCTCCCCGGAGCTGATCCGCATATTGGCGGACAGCACGTCCATGATCTCATCCTCCGCCGCAGGGGGCAGGAGGGGCTTGGGAGGCCCCGCCGCCCGCGCGGGCTGCTGTTTGCTCATCGTTGATGCTCCTTTCTTTTCTGAGGTTTGTCGGCTGACTGCGGCGCCAGCCCAGGCAGCGGAATCCCGGCATCCTCCGGGCAGTAGACATATATTCCCCTGACGGAACGGGCCTGCTCCGGAACAAAACCGGGCGGGGCGTCCTCCAGGCTGACCGCCGCTATGACCATCCGCTGCCGCCCATCCAGAAATGAAGTATAGCTGTAGCGATGGTCTCCTTCCCGATAGATATAGAGGCCCCTGGGTTCTCCGCAAATCCCGGCATACAGTGAGACAGCCTCCTTTTCCGCGATAAACGCCGGCTGGATGTCCTGTTCCAGTTCATGGGCCATATTGTTGATGTAACGGGACATCCTTCGGATATCGCCGCACTCGAATTCCGGTCCGTCATCCCCGTACCGTCTTGTCTCCAGCACCCACCGCTCGTGAGGGCTGTCCAGTGAAACGCGAAAGGACTTTTTGCTCCGCTCATCCGCAAGCAGATCAAAATATACACAGCCGAACATTGGCCCGATGGCGGGGGTATGGTGCAGGAAGTATACATGGTAGTTGTCCAGGACAAATGGGTGGGTAATGCTCATAACAAGCTTAGAGAGGTTTTGCAGCCCCTTATTGTTCAGCGGGTCGTAGAAGTCGTCCCATCCGGCCTGATAGGGGGCACGATAACCGTCCTTGTGAAAAGCTCCGGCCCGAAACAGTTCCTGCCATTTGCGAACAGGGATGTTCCCCTCCGTCATCGCTCCGCCTCTTTTCTTTTCGGAACCTTGTCCGCTTCCTTCTGGGGCGGGGGCAGCGGAATCCCCGCATCCTCCGGGCAATAGAGATACATCCCTTTGACGGC
>CAJTUD010000157.1:0-466 GCA_910579725.1 uncultured Oscillospiraceae bacterium
AGTATGAGTACCACATCCTCAATGTGAAGCTGACGAACAAGGGGCTGGGGGCGGTGATCCAATCTTCCGGGCTGACAACGGAGCAGGCCGACCGCTACGATGTGCTGATGACGACCAGCGGCAACCGTTCGGAGCTGTTCGGGGAGGATGTGTACGGCGTAGCCGGGGGCGAGTACACGGACTATGACATCCCCGGCGAGGCGCTGACCGATGAGCGGATGATTACCGAGGCGGAGAAGTACCTGGGCTACCCCTATGTGTGGGGTGGCAGCTCCCCCAGCACAAGTTTTGACTGCTCCGGCTTTGTGTCGTGGGTCATCAACCACTGCGGCAACGGCTGGAACGTGGGGCGGCTGGGGGCAAAGGGACTGAAAAACATCTGTGACATCATCCCGCCCGACCAGGCGAAGCCGGGAGACCTGATCTTTTTCCACCACACCTACGACGCCCCGGACCCCAGCGACGC
>CAJTUD010000157.1:501-1095 GCA_910579725.1 uncultured Oscillospiraceae bacterium
TGATGATCCACTGCGGTTCGCCTATCTCCTATGCCAGTACCGAAAGTAACTATTGGCAGAGCCATTTCCTGTGTTTCGGGCGCATCAGGTAAAACAGAAAGGCGGTGAGGAACAAGATGGATGAGAAAGGGAAAGACCTGCGCCAGCCATCCGAGGCATATCCCGGCGATACCATTGGGAGCCTTATGGCGGAGTGTGAACTGCTGGAGCAGTATATCGGCGGCGAAAAGGACCGGCTGGAACGCTTCATGCTGGAGACAGGCGGCGCAAGTGACGCATCCGACCGCATAGAGGAGCGGATAGCCATCCTGCAAGATATGCTGGCGTCAGCTGAGGGCCGTTTGCAGGTGCTGAACGACGCCCAGGAGAGGGAGGCTTTTGCTCCTGAGAAAGAGCGGGCATCGGTGATAAAGGACCTTGCGGAGAGAAAGGCGGCGGCAACACAGAAACCGCCTGAAATGAAAAAGGAGAGGCACTCCCCCGGCATGGAGAGATAGCGGGGACACCCGCATCCCCGTTCCGGGCGTTTCAGGCACAACCAAAAGGAGCGAAAATGAGCGAGAAACTGGACAAGATCGGGGCGGACCGTGACCG
>CAJTUD010000158.1 GCA_910579725.1 uncultured Oscillospiraceae bacterium
AAAGGCACGTTACAAATGGCCTTGCGCCCCGCCGTGGAGCTGTCCTATCTGCCGGAGAACGAGCAGAACGCCTTGTTGGAGGTCATGGAGAGCGAGGACTGCACCCCCTCCCACGCCCAGGCCATCAAAATGCGGGACTTCTCCGAAAAGGGCAAGCTGAACCCTGACGTGATCCTTTCCATCATGCAGGAGGAAAAGCCGAACCAGGTAGAGCAATTCAAGATACCCCGGAACCGTATCGACAAGTTTTTCCCTGCGGGGACGCCCGCACAGAAGATCGAGGACACCATCGTGAAAGCGTTGGAGATGTACCGCAGGCGGGAAAGGGGGCGGGAGCGGTGAACGTCACACCTGGGGGGCAGTCTGCCCTTTTGCGGCCCTGGCACTTCCCACGCCCTCCCCCTCTCACACTCTCCCCCTCCAAACCTGCTGTACCTGCTGAAAAGAAAGGCTCTGCCCATCCTTTTTTCAGCCGGTAAAAACCTTTGGAGAGAAGCGCGCCAGCGCACGAACCATCAAACACCGGGCACCGTTTGACCCCGTGGAGCGCCACGGGCTTTTTTTGCGCCCAAAATCAACAACATGGAGGTAATTTTTCTATGAAGCGGAAAACCATCACCCACGCGGCTCGGCTGCTGTGCGTCCTGGCCCTTGCCATGACCATGACCACCGCCGCCTTTGCCGCCGACCCGCCTGAACCCGCCCAGCCGTCCCCCTGCTACCCCACCGCCGTGACCCGGAGCGAGGACGGCGGCGAGATCAGGAAGATGTACGACCTGGGGCCGGAGGACGACCCCGCTGGCATCCCCCGTTCCGACTTTGAGCAGGAGGGCTACCACTATACCCTGACCGACCTGCTGAAACAGGAGCTTCCCGCCAACGAGAGCCGCCAGCACACCGAAACGGTGTCCGTGCCCAGCCAGAGCAAGGACATGGGCGCGGTGCTGGCCCTGCTGCCGCAGACAAAGGAGTTCATCACCGAGGATGGGCTGGCCGGAGTGCTGGCCCTGAAGCTGGACACGGTGAACGTGGAGGTGGCCGGGTACGGCAGCTC
>CAJTUD010000159.1 GCA_910579725.1 uncultured Oscillospiraceae bacterium
CCGGCTGGAGGCCACCAATAACGTGTATATCGGCAGCGGCAAGCGATGCCGGGGCTATGTGGGAATTGAGGTTTTAATCAGACCGACCGCCTTATAAAAAAAGAAATGAAATTATCTGTACGTGCGTACAGGCGTACAAGGGAGGCTGACCCCGTACCGATGTACGGATGTACGGATAGTTTTGAGTTCGCCTTTCTTTTTTATAGGCGACCACGCTGATCTGGCATCAAAAAGCTGGGCCAAAATTCAATCCTTGTGATTTTCGTGAACAATGTCATTCACAAACAAACAAATTACACCAGCGGGTGATTTACCAAACCGTGTAGCCGCTTTACGGATAAGCGGTCTTTCCCACGGTTCCGGCGGATGTCCCACGAAACTGTGAAGTGGATAGGTAGCCTTTGTGACCTGGGCTTCATGATAGCAAATCTGAGCGGAAATCGCAACCCGTAAAATCTTCATCATTCCGTAAAAACGCTTTACGGAATATAAAATCAAATTCATCAAAAAGTGAGGGAAAGTTTTGAAATCCAATTTGAGGAACGAGATCAAGGCGTACATTGTGCGCCAGGGGATGACCATGCAGGAGGTGGTGGACGTACTCTCCGATGTGTACGGCTGGTCGGACAGCGTGTCCAACCTGTCCAACAAGCTCCAGCGGGAGTCCCTCCGCTACAAGGAGGCTGTCCAGCTTGCCGATGCGCTGGGCTATGACATTCAGTGGGTCCGGCGCAAGGATGCCTGACCCGGAACCAGCAAATTCCGAATTATGGAGGTACTA
>CAJTUD010000160.1 GCA_910579725.1 uncultured Oscillospiraceae bacterium
TTCGGCCCGCAAAGTACTTTTTCGACGTACACGCCGCCGAAAAAGTGATTGAAATTTATTTTCGCCTTCGGCGAAAACTCCTGCGGAGGGTTTTTTCGACAGTCTGAAGCGCACCGGAACCATCCGGTGCGCTTCCTATTTATGTATCCCTTTTTTCTTTCTTTTCTAGCTTCCACCGGGCATCCTTGATGGTGAGCGTCCTCTGCTTCTTCTTCCCGCTGGCCATCCGCTCCCTGACGGCGCGGCCGGTGGGCGTGGCGGCCAGACCGCCCAGGGCGGTCTCCCTCAGCTCCATGGGCAGCCGGCGGCCCACCTCCCCCATGGCGTCGATGACCTCGTCCACGGGGATGCGGCTTTCAATACCCGCCAGGGCCATATCGGCGGCGGCGACTGCGTTGACCGCGCCGATGACGTTTCGCTTGATGCAGGGCACCTCCACCAGACCAGCCACCGGGTCGCAGACCAACCCCAGCAGGTTTTTTATCGCCATGGCCACCGCGTGGCACAGCTGTTCCGGCGTGCCGCCCCGGAGACAGACCAGCGCGCCCGCCGCCATGGCGGAGGCGCTGCCGATTTCCGCCTGACATCCCCCGGCGGCTCCGGAGATGCAGGCCCGGTAGGCGATCACCGCTCCGACGCCGCTGGCGGTATACATGGCCTCCAGCATTTTCTCTTCCGGCAGG
>CAJTUD010000161.1 GCA_910579725.1 uncultured Oscillospiraceae bacterium
GGCGGGAGAGGTCTTTTACGATTACGCAGTTAATTTTCCCCTCCCGTATGTCCTGCATCATGGCCTGGAACTGGGGCCGGTCGAACAGGATTCCGCTGTAGCCGTCGTCTACATGTTCCGATACAAGCTCGATTTCCGGATGCCCTTTCAGGAAATCTTCAATCAGTTTTTTCTGGTTGGTAATGCTGTCGCTTTCGTTCTCCCTGTCCATGGAGTAGGAAAGCCGCAGGTATTCCGTTGCTCTGTATTCAGGCATTAAAAAATCACTCCTTTTCTTTTTACGGACTTCCCCCATAAATCAAAGAGTGATTCGGATTTGCCTTATTCAGTTTATTCTTTTTCCAATTCCGATGATAGCATAATCCCATGGGAAAGTCAACGCTTTAAAGCGTCAAATTAAAATCCGTTTCAGACAGTCCTCCAGCGAAGCACCGTTTTCCGCGAATTGCGCCCGGACGGTAAACCTGCCGCACTTGAAACAGTAGGGGTTTTTGATCTGCCGGATAAATTCGGCAACTCTTTCCTCTCTGGTAAGATTTTTGTCTACGGATACGTCCCTGATGTCAACAAGGGGCGCAGTATCCATACTTGCTGTTTCCTTCATATCCATA
>CAJTUD010000162.1:0-363 GCA_910579725.1 uncultured Oscillospiraceae bacterium
CAATGAGAGCGTCATCGGCAGCCGCACCCACGTGGGGCCGTTCGCCTATATCCGCCCGGGCTGCGCCATTGGGGACGACATCAAGGTGGGCGACTTTGTGGAGCTTAAGAACTCCACCATCGGCGACGGGACGAAGATCTCTCATCTAACCTATGTGGGAGACAGCGACGTGGGCAAAAAGGTGAACTTTGGCTGCGGCACCGTCACCACCAATTACGACGGCTTTAAAAAATACCGTTGCACCATTGGCGACAATGTGTTTCTGGGGTGCAACACCAACCTGGTGGCCCCGGTGACGGTGGGAGACGGCTCCTACACCGCGGCGGGCAGCACCGTCACGGAGGAGGTCCCGCCGGACGCGCT
>CAJTUD010000162.1:380-605 GCA_910579725.1 uncultured Oscillospiraceae bacterium
AGAGGAATATTGAGGGCTGGGCGGCCCGCCGCCGGAAGCTCCACGAGAAGGACCGGTAGGAGAACAATTTTTTGGAAGAAAATTATTTATAGAAAAGAGGGCTTGGAAATGATTTCTCACGGCAAGGACATCAAGGTGTTTTCCGGAAACTCCAATCCGAAGCTGGCCACGGAGATCTGCCGGCTGATGGGCACCAAACTGGGCGAGTCCGAGGTGGGGACCTTC
>CAJTUD010000163.1 GCA_910579725.1 uncultured Oscillospiraceae bacterium
TTTCGCATGGTATAGCGACCCCTTCTGCACAGTCGTTTTCCCCGACATATCCCTGGTGCAATTTGATTTTGTACGTCAGCGTTTTGCGACCATTTCCTCCGCCATGGAGGATTTATTGAATTTAATGGAAAGGAATATGAACAAATGAGCTATCGGAAAAAGCGCAGTTCCTCCAAAAAGGAACCCCTGGAGCAGCAGACCACCATCCCCGAAGTAAAGTACCATAACCCCGGCGTGAGCCGTGATCTCTCCACCGCCAAGCTGACCTCCGGCCTGCCCTATCAGCGGCCTGTGGAGACGGAGGATGTGGACAAGCTGATCGCCAAGTGGAACCCCTGCCTGCTGACCCCCATTGTGGTCAGCTTCCGGGACGGCAATTTCAATGTGGTGGACGGACAGCACCGGATCGCCGCGATGCGGAGGATGGCGGGCGGCGGGGATGTGATCGTCCCCTGCATCATCTACACCGGCCTGACCTATGAGCAGGAGGCCGAACTGTACTATATGCTGGACCGGACCAGAGGGAAACTGCGGCTGGGCCACGCTACCAAGGCTCTGGTGGAATCCGGCGCGGATGCGGAGATCATTGATGTGAAACAGCGG
>CAJTUD010000164.1 GCA_910579725.1 uncultured Oscillospiraceae bacterium
GCGAAAACTTCCGCAGGGCTACGGCGCAGGACAAGCTGGCACGTCTGAAAAATCTGATGGAACCGCCCACCCACTCCCCTGCCGCAGATGACTAATGGACAGGCAATTTCGCATAGGCTGTTGTGAAAGGCTGGGTGATGTTATTTGCAGACACAGGAGCTATGCAAAAGCATTTTCAAAGACGGGACCACAGAAACCACCCGTGAAAATTTCACGCACAAGCTGACCGAGCTAATCAATCAGCTGGAAAAGGGAAAACAGACCATCGAGCAAAAATAATGTGACAAGCTGTTTCCTCTGTGCTATACTGTAGGCAGGAAACAGCTTGTCCTATCTCTGAGGAGATATGACTATGAAAGCAGCGATCTACTGCCGTTTATCCGAGGAAGATAGAAACAAGCAATTTGAAACCGACGACAGCAACAGCATCCAGAACCAAAAGGCCATGCTGCTGCAATATGCGATGGAACAGGGGTGGGAAGTTTATAACCTTTACAGTGATGATGATTACACAGGTTCAGACCGCAGACGGCCCGAATTTAACCGCTTGTTGGAAGATGCCAA
>CAJTUD010000165.1:0-242 GCA_910579725.1 uncultured Oscillospiraceae bacterium
CACAACGCCAAAGAGTGCGCTGATTTTCTGAAAAGCAGCTATGGCGAAGGTGGACGCTGCTATACCGGCTATGACGAGAACTATGGCACCAAGGGAATCCGTTTCACACGTTCGGATGAGGAATCCGGCTATAAGGGCTATGATACGGTCACGCTGAACTGGAACCAGGTGCAGAAGCGTGTCCGAGCCTTGATTGACAGCGGGCAGTACCTCAACGATCAGGAAAAGGCGTATCTTCCGGC
>CAJTUD010000165.1:282-514 GCA_910579725.1 uncultured Oscillospiraceae bacterium
CGCTTTCAACTACTATAAGCCGGACCCCGACCGGACCTATCCCCACGAGTGGGATTTTAACGCGGCGAAACAGGATATTCTGCCCCTGCTGGACAGCCCGGAACAGGTGGAGAAGATTTTCAACCGGATGTTGAGCGACTTTGCCCCTCTTTCGCCTGATACACCCCACTATACTGAAATGCAGCTCGCCCTACGGGATGTGGGGATGTATCAGAGGGGGGAATCTCCTTTG